>NZ_JBHWCC010000028.1:0-119756 GCF_042735715.1 Streptomyces sp. NPDC059582 | reverse complement strand
GGCCTGGCGCCGTCACGCGCCGGGCCCGTGCCCCGTCGTGCCCCCGTGAGTCAGAAGTCCCCGCCGCCCCCGCCGCCGAAGTCCCCGCCGCCGCCGAAGTCCCCTCCCCCGCCGTCGCCGAACCCGCCGCCCCCGAACCCGCCGCCGAAGTCGCCCGGGTCGAAGTCCGCGCCCGAGAGGTCACCGCCCTCGTAACCGCCGGCGCCGAAGTCGCCGTAGCCGGTGCCGTAGTCGGCCGCGTAGGACGGGGTGGCCATCATGCCGCCGAGCGCGGTGCCCAGCAGGAGGCCGGGGAGGATGCCGCCGCCGAAGTAGCCGCCGGCCCAGGGGCCGTAGGCGGGGCCCGCGTCCCAGTACGGGCGGCGGCCGTACTCGGTGTCGACCTGGCGGACGACAGGGTCGCGGCCGTCGGCCAGCCGGGTCCGGTCGGCCGCGCAGACGGGGACCTCGCGCGGCGCTCCGTCGGCCGGTGTCCAGGCGACGTCGGCGACCGAGGGGCCGTGGCGGGGATCGAAGAAGCAGGGCGGCCGGCGTTCGGGCAGCGGGCGGCCCTCGCGGCGGGCGGCGAGCTGGGCCAGGCAGAAGCGGCCGTCGTCCAGGGCCTGGGTGACCGCTCGGACGTCCTCGGGTCTGCCGGCCTCGGCCATGGCCGTCTTCGCCTGCTCGTAGGCGTCCAGCGCGCGCTCGTAGTCCGCGCGCATGGCGTCGTCGGCGCCGGCCTCCGCCGGATGGAAGTCGAGCCGGTCCAGTTCCTCGCCGAAGGCGGTGATGTCCTCGTCGACCACGACACGCAGCTTGTCGAGGGCGGCCCGCTGTTCCTCCTCGTGGCGCCGGCGGTTGCGGCGGACCAGCCCGTAGGCACCGGCGCCGCCCGCCACCAGGACGGCGCCCACGACGATCAGCCCGGTGGTCGGAACGTCGCCGCCGTCACCGGAGGAACCCCAGGTCGAGGGCGCCGAGCCGCCCATGTTGGTCAGCGCGCGGCCGGTGAAGTCGGCGAGCTGGGTCTTGGTGTCGCGCTCGTCCCCGACGCTGGTGACGAGGTTGGCCACCGCGGTGCGTGACAGGACGGAGGAGTCGGCGCGGGCGTCGAACCGGTCGCCGAGGCGGATCGCGTACAGACCGGTGACGCCGGTGGCGGTGCGCAGGTCGGTGAAGAGGTTCCGGGTGGGATAGCCGGCCGGGAGCACCGCGATGAACAGGGGCTTGTCGGCGCCCTCGATCTGCCGGGTCAGCGCGTCCGCGTCGGCGGCCGACAGCTGCGAGGCGGCTGCCGGGTCGACGTAGACGGGACTCTTTCGGAGGGCTTGCGCGACGGCCGAGACGCTGGTGTCGGCCGAGGCGGGGGCTGCGTGCACCCACACCCCGGCCAGGGCGGCGAGCAGGAGGGCCAGCACCAGTCCGGGGAGGCTTCGGGTCCGTACGACGGCCTTCATGGTTCGAAGCTACCCGAAGCCTCCCAGAACCGGGCATTCAAGCCCGTGGCAGGCGCAGCCCGTAAGTCAGGCCGCTCGATACGCCTCCAGCAGTTTCTGCACGGCCGCGCCGTACCGTCCGGTCAGGAGCAGGTGGTCCGCGTCGGCGAAGGGCTTCGCCACCGCCGCGGTGATGTTCTGCCCCACCTTCTGCTGGACGATCAGCCGTGCCCTGGTGACGAGCGCGCGTCCCGCCTCCTGCGCGTGGGCCCGGTCGGCGACGGCTGCCGCGATCCCCAGCGCCTTCAGCGTCGTCTGGCCGCCTTCCGGCGCCCGGCCGAGCGTCGTCAGGCCCCAGCCGTACGGGAACTGCGGGTCGTACGCCGTGTCGCCGACGTTGATCGGCAGCTGGGCCTCGGACCTGGGCCAGGTGACGGGGAGCTGTCCGGTGAAGGGGCGCTTGCCGTACAGCACGTCCGCCACGCCCGAGCCCTCGGTGCCCGGCAGCCAGGAGGCCACCAGCGCGTCGATGTCGCCGAGCCGGTCGCCGACGAGCTGCGGGCGGCCGGAGACGATCAACACCGCGCACTTCATGGCCGCGCACACCTTGTCCACGGCGGCCTGGTCGGCGGCGGTCAGCTCCAGGTCGTTGCCGTTGCCGACGTCGCCGACGCCCTCCGCGTACGGGGTCTCGCCGACCACGACCACGCCGACGTCGTAGCCGCCGGTGGGCGCGGAGGCGTCCTTGGAGTACGTGACGTCACCGCCGGCCTCGCGCATCCCCTCCAGGATGGTCGTGCCCGGGGTGATGTCGCCGGACGAGCCCTGCCAGGTGATCGTCCAGCCGCCGGTCTGGTTGCCCATGTCGTCCGCGTTCGAACCGGCGACGTAGACCTTCTGCGACTTCTTCAGCGGCAGGACCCCGCCGGCGTTCTTCAGCAGCACCTGCGACTCGGCGGCCGCCTGCCGGGCGACGGCGCGGTGGGCCGTCGAACCGATCTGCGCGGCGCCGCTGGTGTCGGCGTAGGGGTGCTCGAAGAGGCCGAGCCTGAACTTCTGCGTGAGGATGCGGGAGACGGCGTCGTCGATCCGCTCCTCGCTGATCCGGCCCGCCCCGGCCTCAGCGGCCAGGGTCGCGCTGAAGTCCTTGTACGAGTACGGCACCATCATCATGTCGAGGCCCGCGTTGACCGCCGTGCGGACATGGGAGGCGTAGTCGCCGGGGAGCTGGTCGATGGCGTTCCAGTCGCTGATGACGAAGCCGTCGAAGCCCATACGGTCCTTGAGCACGCCGTTGATCATGTCGGCGCGGGCGTGCATCTTGACCGGGCCCAGGCCGTCACCGGCGATGTCGAGCGAGGAGTACGACGGCATGACCGTGCCGATGCCGCGGTCGACGGCGGTCTGGTACGGCGCGAGGTGGACGGCCTCCAGCTGCTGCCGGGTGACCTTGGTGACGCCCTGGTCGATGGTGTAGTTGCCGGTGGTGGAGGAGCCGAACTCGGTGCCGCCGTCGCCGACGAAGTGCTTGGCGGTGGCGAGGACCTTGTCGTCGCGGCTCAGATCCTTGCCGTTCGCCCGCCCCTGGAGGCCCTGGATCACGGTCTCCATGGACTCGACGAGGGCCGGGTCCTCACCGAAGGACTCGTAGGAGCGGCCCCAGCGTTCGTCACGGGTGACGCAGACGCAGGGGGCGAAGTCCCAGGGGATGCCGGTGGCCCGCACCTCGGCCGCCGTCACCGCTCCGGTCTTCTCGGCGAGAGCGGGATCGCGGGTCGCGCCGATGCCGATGTTGTGCGGCATGAGCGTGGCGCCGACCAGGTTGTTGTGGCCGTGGACCGCGTCCACGCCGTAGACGAGCGGGATCTGGAAACGGGTCGCCTGGGCCCGCAGCTGGAAGGCGTCGATCATCTTCGCCCAGGCCGCGGGGGTGTTGGGCGTCGGGGTCGAGCCACCGCCGGACAGGAGCGAGCCGAGGTCGTAGGCGGCGATGTCACCGGGCGTGGTGAGCCCGCCGCGCTCGGCCTGGGTCATCTGGCCGGCCTTCTCCTGCAGGCTCATGCGGGAGACGAGGTCGGCGACGCGCTTCTTCACCGGGAGCTTCGCGTCGAGGTAGGGCAGGCCGTGCGCGTCGACGACGACCTGCGGGGTCTCGGCCGGGGGCTTGGCGCCGCCGACCGTGAGCTTGAGCGGGATGGTCTCGGCGGGTTCGGCGGTCTTGTCCTTGAGGGTGGGGACCCGGATCGTGCGGGAGGTCCCGGAGGCGGTACCGGCCGGGAAGGTGAGCGTGCCGGTGACCGGGGTGTAGTCCTTGCCGGGGGTGGCGGTGCCGGTGGCGGCCGTCTCGTAGGTGACCGTGACGGGTTCGTCGATCGGCACCGAGCCGGTGGTGGCGACGGTGACCGCGACGGTGGCCGTGCCGCCCTCCTTCACCGGGTGGACGGCGGAGTCGGTGGTGACGGAGGCGCGCAGGGACTGGTCGGCCCTGCCGTACAGCTCGACGCCGTCCATGGCGAACCGCCCCTGGACACCGACGGGGAGCGTGAGGGCGTACCCCCACATGCCGGTGAGGCCGAGGACGTGGTCGATGCCGCCGACGGGCTGGTAGTCCGTGCGATACGTGAAGTCGGCGAACGGGATCTCGATCTGTTTCCAGCCGCTGAAGTCGTCGGTGAAGGAAGTCGTCCAGAGCTCCGAGGCCTCGCCGTTGGCGCCGCCGTCCTTGATCTCGAAGGCGATCTTCTTGCCGTTGGCCTGACCGTCCCACCAGAAGCGGATGCCCTTGCGGGCGGACCAGTCGTGGGCCGGCTCGGTCGCGGCGTAGTCGTGGGTGAAGCCGCCGTAGCCGCTGATGTTGTAGGTGCCGGCCAGGACCTTGGCGCCCTCGGGGGCGTCCGGGCGGTCGGCGAACTGGAGGGCGGGCTGGTCGTCGGCGTCGCTGCCCCAGGTGAAGATGCCCTCGGCGGGCTGCCCCGCGAACGGGACCTCGCCCTCGAAGCGGTCGACGGGGACCGGGGGCGGGTCGTCGGCGCCGGCCGCGGTGCCGACGACCGTCAGCGGCAGCAGCGCGGTGAACAAGGTGGCGGAGACGAGCAGGGCGGTTCTTCGCATGGACCTTCCCTCGGCTCTCATAGTGCTCTCATGACTTAGATCACGGCGTGAGTTAACTGGGGTGCCATGCGGGCGTCAAGACTTCACGTCAGAACCGGTACACAAGCAACGCCCGGCCAGAACAGGGGTGTTGTCTCTTCGGAATGTGAACGCGCGACCCCTTGACGGGTATACGAAGCCGTCATTTACTCACGGCTCGCAACGCCTCCCCACCCCCACCTCCAGAAGGGCGGCGCTCCATGAGGAGATCCACCAGAGCGGTACGGCTGCTGATCGCCGGACTGCTCACCACGGCCGGGTTCACGGCGGCCGTGCCGGCCCACGCGGCCGGCGAGCAGGTCACGGCCTGGCTGACCACCACCGACGACAGCGGCGGACGGCATGTGGTCCGCGGGCTCCAGGCCCAGGCCCCGTTCGCCTTCCAGGCGGGTGCCGGCGGCGGCGGTGAGAACATCACCGTCGACGAGAACACCCGGTACCAGACCTTCACCGGCGGCGGCGCGTCCTTCACGGACACCGCGGCCTGGCTGATGAACAGCAGCGGGGCGCTGTCGCAGGCGACCCGGGACGCGACCATGCGGAAGCTGTTCTCGCCGACGGACGGGATCGGGCTGTCGTTCCTGCGCAATCCCATGGGCGCGTCGGACCTGGCGCGGTACGGGTACACGTACGACGACGTGCCGGCCGGGCAGACGGACGCCTCGCTGGCGAAGTTCTCGATCGCGCACGACCTCGCGGACGTCGTGCCGCTGACGAAGCAGGCGCTCCAGCTGAACCCCTCGCTGACGGTGATGGCCTCGCCGTGGACCGCGCCGGCCTGGATGAAGGACAGCGGCCAGCTCAACGGGGGATGGCTGAAATCGGAGGACTACGGGGCGTACGCGTCGTACTTCGTGAAGTACCTCCAGGCGTACCGGGACCAGGGGGTGCCGGTCTCCTATGTGACGGCGCAGAACGAGCCGACCTGCTGCTCCGGGTATCCCTCGATGAGCTGGAACGCGTCGGGTCTCGCCTACTTCACCAAGAGCGAGCTGCTGCCGAAGCTCGCGGCGGCCGGGCTGTCGACGAAGGTGCTGGCGCACGACTGGAACTGGGACGTGTACGACTCGTACGCGGCGCAGACGGTGGACGACGCGGCGGTGCGGTCGCATCCGAACTTCGGGGGCATCGCGTGGCACGGCTACGGCGGTGACGTCACGAAGCAGACGTCCGTGCACAACCAGTACGCACAGCTGGACGCGTTCGGCACCGAGCACTCGGGCGGGACGTGGATCGCCAACCAGCAGCGTGAGGACATGCTCAACATCGTCGACTACACCCGCAACTGGGCGAAGTCGGTGACCAAGTGGTCGCTGGCGGTGGACCAGAACATGGGGCCGCACAACGGCGGTTGCGGGACCTGCACCGGGCTGATCACGGTGCACAACGGCGGCGGCGCGAGCGGCACGGTCGACTACACCGTCGAGTACTACACGATGGGCCATCTGACGAAGTTCGTACGGCCGGGGGCGCAGCGGATCGCGTCGACGGCGTCGGCGGCCGTGCCGAACGTGGCGTGGCGCAATCCGGACGGCAGCAAGGCCCTGATCGCGTACAACGACGGGTCGGCCGCGAAGACCGTGACCATCAACTGGGGTTCACAGCACGCGACCTATTCGCTTCCGGGCAAGACGTCCGCGACCTTCACCTGGTCGGGGACGCAGGGCGGGGGCGGGGAGCAGTCGGGCGCGTTCGTCGGGCTGGCGGGCAAGTGCCTGGACGTGGCCGGCGGTTCGACGGCGAACGGAACCGCGGTGCAGCTGTACGACTGCAACGGGTCCACCGCGCAGCGATGGACGGCGCAGGCCGACGGCTCGGTCCGGGCGCTCGGCAAGTGCCTGGACGTGGCCTCGGCGTCGACGGCGGACGGGGCGAAGGTCCAGTTGTACGACTGCAATGGAACCGGTGCGCAACGGTGGTCGTACAACGCCACGACCGGTGATGTGGTGAACACGGCGGCGGGCAAGTGCCTCGACGTGACGGACAACTCGTCCGCCAACGGGGCGCGGGCGCAGATCTGGTCGTGCACCGGGGCCGCCAACCAGAAGTGGCATCTGCAGTAGGTCCTGCAGTAGGTCCCCGCGTTCCACGGGGGCGAAGGGGGCGGTCGTGCGGCGTAAGCAGGCGGGTGCGGTGGGTACGGCGGCGGGGCTCGGTGGGTATGGCGACGTCGCCCCGACCCACGTTCCCCCTCTTCACCCGCCCGCCGCCCGGCGTACGAAGGCGGCCGGACAGCAAAAGCCGCTGCCCGGCCGCGCGTACGTCCTGGAGTTCACGGGCCCCGGCCGGGTCGGGGCGGACGGCCGCGCGATGAGCCGGACCCGGCTTCGACGACCGGGTCGGCGACGCGTGCCGAGCGGGACGTCGGCCCGGGTGCGACGGCGGGCGGGAGCCCGGGTGCGACGGCGGGCGGGAGCCCGGGTGCGACGGCTGGCGGGAGCCCGGGTGCGACGGCTGGCGGCGGCACTGGCGGGCACGATCGGCGCGCTGGCGCTGCTGAGCGGGTGCGGGGCCGAACTGCGCCCCCTGGCGGCCGTCTACCTGGACGCCTCGGGCGGCCCGTGGGCGCTGGTGCGGCCGTGCGGCGACGACCTCGTACAGGGGCTCGGCCTTCGCGGCACGCCGGCCGCCGCCGCGGACGACGAGCCGGACTCCGCGTCCGGCCTCTCCGGCTGGCGTGTCCCCGGCGAGCGGCACATCGCCGACGCCGCGTTCCCGCTGTTCTCGCCCCCGGCCGCCTGGCGGGCGCGGCCGGCCGGACGGCAGCGGCTGGTGCCGGGGTACACGTACGAACTGGGCTTCATGAAGGCCGAGTACAACTACGAGTACACCGGCCTCGTCACGTTCCGCGCCGCCGACCTGCGCCGGCTCGGGCCCGGCCGGGTGTGGGCCGAGGACCGGGCCATGAGCCTCGGCGAGTTCGAGCGGCTCGCCGAGGACTCCTGCTGAGACACCGGCTACCGCGCGGGCTCCACCCCGGCCCGCAGCAGCCCGTACGTGTACGCGTCCTCCAGCGCCTGCCAGGAGGCGGCGATGACGTTCTCCGCCACGCCCACCGTGGACCACTCGCCGGTGCCGTCCGACGTCGAGATCAGGACCCTGGTCGTGGACTGGGTGCCGTGCTTGCCCTCCAGGATGCGGACCTTGTAGTCCACCAGCTCCAGCTTGGCGAGCTGGGGGTAGATCTTCTCCAGGGCCACGCGCAGGGCCCGGTCCAGGGCGTTGACCGGACCGTTGCCCTCCGCCGTGGCGACGATGCGCTCGCCCTTGGCGTAGAGCTTGACCGTGGCCTCGTTGGCGTGTGAGCCGTCGGGGCGGTCCTCGACGATCGCGCGCCAGGACTCGACCTCGAAGTACGTACGGGCCCTGCCCTCGGCCTCCGCGCGCAGCAGCAGCTCGAAGCTCGCGTCCGCCGCCTCGAACGTGTAGCCCTTGAGCTCGCGCTCCTTCACCCGCTCGACGACCCGGCCGACCAGTGCGCGGTCGCCGCTGATGTCGATGCCGAGTTCCTTGCCCTTGAGCTCGACGGACGCGCGGCCCGCCATGTCCGACACCAGCATCCGCATGGTGTTGCCGACCTGCTCGGGCTCGATGTGCTGGTAGAGGGCCGGGTCGACCTTGATCGCGGAGGCGTGCAGGCCGCCCTTGTGGGCGAAGGCCGACACTCCCACGTAGGGCTGGTGGGTGGCCGGGGTCAGGTTGACCACCTCGGCGATCGCGTGCGAGATGCGGGTCATCTCGCGCAGCGCGCCCTCGGGGAGGACCTGCATGCCGTACTTCAGCTCCAGCGCCGCGACCACCGGGAAGAGGTTGGAGTTGCCGACGCGCTCGCCGTAGCCGTTGGCCGTGCACTGGACGTGGGTCGCGCCCGCGTCGACGGCGGCCAGCGTGTTGGCGACCGCGCATCCCGTGTCGTCCTGGGCGTGGATGCCGAGCCGGGCGCCGGTGTCGGCGAGGACGGTGGCGACGACCGCCTGGACCTGGGCCGGGAGCATGCCGCCGTTGGTGTCGCACAGGACCACCACGTCGGCGCCGGCCTCGTCGGCCGTGCGGACGACGGCCTTCGCGTACTCCGGGTTGGCGCGGTAGCCGTCGAAGAAGTGCTCGCAGTCGACGAAGACCCGGCGGCCCTGGGAGCGCAGGAAGGAGACCGTGTCCCGCACCATCTCCAGGTTCTCGTCCAGCGTGGTGCGCAGCGCCAGCTCCACGTGCCGGTCGTGGGACTTCGCGACCAGGGTGATCACCGGGGCGCCGGATTCCAGCAGGGCCTTGACCTGCGCGTCCTCCGAGGCCTTCGCGTTCGCCCGGCGGGTGGAGCCGAAGGCGACCAGCGTGGCGTGCTTGAAGTCGATCTCCTGCTGCGCGCGGGCGAAGAACTCCGTGTCCCGCGGGTTGGCGCCGGGCCAGCCGCCCTCGATGAAGCCCACGCCGAAGTCGTCCAGGTGCCGTGCGATGGCCAGCTTGTCGGCGACGGTGAGGTTGATGCCCTCCCGCTGGGCGCCGTCGCGCAGGGTCGTGTCGAAGACGTGGAACGAGTCGTCGAGCTCGCTGGTTTCCGTCATGGTGTCAAGGCTCCTGTTTTGGATCTCGGTCTACCGGAATGACCGGCTCCACCGTCCCCCCATGGTCCCTCGCACTTGCCTCCCGGCTGAAGGTGGGCCAGGAAAACGAAAAACCTCTCGCGGGTGCGAGAGGTCTGCGCGCGGGTCGAGGACACGATGGCCGCCCGTACCTGGTCGTACGTGGCGGTCACTGCGGACCGGCGCGCCTGCTGCCAATAATCATGGCGAACGAGAGCACGGGGGAAGTCTGGCACAATCCGCCCCCGTGCTCACCGAGCGTCTCAGGATGCGAGCACTCCGCTGGTCACCATGGTCGCCGTACGGACGTGTCGCCGCCGTCGGCGGTCCGGTCCGGCGGGACCTGGAGGGCCGTCGTCATCGCACGGTCCGCAGGAAGACGTCCGACACCCCGTTGGTGTCCCCCTCCACCAGATCGGGCGACGCCGACTGGAACGCGACGACGGTGCCGTCGGCGTTGACGGAGGGGTGCCGTGCCGGGAGGTCGTTGCGGCCGCCCCAGCGGTCGACGCTGATCAACTGCCTCTTGCCGGTGGCGATCTCGAGCAGGTAAACGGAACGGCCCGAGGTGTACGCGACATGCGTGCCGTCCCCGGACAGCGAGGGCTCCGCTCCCTCGACCCGAGTCGTGGCCCCGGTGTCGAGGTCGACGACGTGGACGTTCCGGCCCTGCCGGAACGCGACCTTGCGTCCGTCCGCGCTGAGGGAGGGTGCCGACGCGTGCCCCTCCGCTCCGGCCGTCTCCAGGGCGCCGGTGTCCAGGTCGCGCACGCAGACGCGGCCACCCTGCTCGAAGGCGATGTACCGGCCGTCGTCGCTGATCGACGGATTGGCCGCCGCTTCACCCCTGAGCGCGCTGACCACATCAGTGGTGCCGCCGTCGAGCCTGAAGCGGTAGACGCGAGATCGCGGGTGCGGGTCGGCGTCGGTGGGGGGCAGTGTGGCGGCGTAGGCGATCCACCGGCAGCCGGGGTCCACGCTGGGCTGTCCCATCCAGGTGAAGCGGACGCCCTGGTAGGAGCCCAGGCTGCTCAGCTTGCCGACCGCGCGGTTGCGGATGTGGACGCCCGGTCCGCCGTCGGGCTCGAACGGCGCCACATAGCCGACCATGCGTCCGCTGGAGCAGGGCGTGCCCTGGTGCGCGGGGCCCTGAGTACCGGAGTCGACCCGGGAGACTCCGCCGCCGGCGTCGACGAACACGTCCGTGTCCTTCGGGTCGTCGGTCCCCTGCGAGGTGAAGGCGACGACCTTGCCCTCCCCCATCGCCGGGTCGTAGGACGCCCCCGGCCGCTGCCGCCCGTCCGAGGTCATGCTGATCCGCTCGGTGACGGACGGCATCGGGGCGGGGTTCTTGCGGAGCCTGCCCGAGAGGACGAAAACGTCCGACTCCCTGTTGGTGTCGCCCGCCACCAGGTGCGACGCCGCCGAACCGAACGTCACCGCGCGCCCTTCGGCAGCCAGCATGTCCGTGCCCGGCTGGGCGTCCGCCGGGAGAGCCGCCCCGAGCCGGCCGGTCCGCAGATCGCGCACCCGCACGCCGTCCTCGCCCGCGACGACGGCGTACCGGCCGTCAGCCGTGGCCGACAAGGCCCGCCCCTCGGCCACGCGCCGCGACTCGCCCGTGCGGAGGTCGTGGACGTACACGCCGTTCTCGGCGTCGAGGAGGACGCGGCGGCCGTCCGCGGTGACGCGGACCAGTTCCGCGGCGCCGAGACCCGTGTCGGCCTGCGTCCGCTCGCCCGTCGCCCGGTCCCTGACGAAGACGTCGCTCGGGTCGTCCTCGGTGAGGCCCGGGAGCTGGTAGGCGACCCGCTCGCCGTCGCCGCTCACCGAGGCCCCGCCTTTCGAGCCCTCCTCGGCGGGTGAGACCAGTTCGTCGGTGCCGGTGGCCGTGTCACGTACGTACAGGAGCCGAGAGCCCTGCGGGCCGCTGCGGTTGCCGATGGTGTACGCGACGTGCGTGCCGTCCGGGCTGATCGACTCGACGCGGCCCAGTTCGTTGCGGCCGGGCGGGTTCTCGGGCCACAGCTGTTCCGAGCGGCCGGTGGCGCGGTCGTACAGGTACGGAACCAGGAACCGGACGCCCGCGGAGTAGCCGACCCGGCCGCCGTCGGCGCTCATCCTCGGTGAGCCGTAGGTGTAACCGCTGCCGAGGTCGATCCTGGTGAGGCCGCCGGCGGCCAGGTCCTTCACGAGCAGGCACGGGAAGAACTGCGCGCAGCCGAAGCTCGGCGCGGTGGACGTGAACGCGACGTGGCGGCCGTCGGCGCTGATCGCGGCGTCGTTCGACGGCCCGTCGGCCTGGGTGCCGTCGGCGGCCGTGCTCACCCTCTCCACCCTGGGGGCGCGCGGTGCGGCGGACGCAGGCGTCGCGGTGAGTGCGGACGCGGGCGTCGCGGTGAGTGCGGACGCAGGCGTCGCGGTGAGTGCGGACGCAGGCGTCGCGGTGAGTGCGGACGCAGGCGTCGCGGTGAGTGCGGACGCAGGCGTCGCGGTGAGTGCGAGCAGCAGCGTCAACCCTGAGCACAGGCCCGACGCAGCTGAAACTCTGGACATGTCTCCCCCTGAGGTCCCCGTGGACGCTTCACCCCCGGCCCGCGCCGAGGGCTCGCTTCGAGGCAAACGCACCGAGCGCTACAGGGTCAATCCGTCGTATTGCGTACAACCAGGGCGTACGCTCAGCTGTCCGCGAGGAGGCTCTCGTCCAGGAACTCCCGTACGTGGCCGAGAACTTGCGTCCGGTCCGTGCCGCGCAGCCCGATCGCCACATGGATGGAGAAGCCGTCGAGCAGCGCCCGCAGCCGGGCCGCGCAGCGATCCGGGTCGACCGTACGGAACTCCCCCCGCGACATGCCCTCGGCGATCAGCGCCACCAGGTCGCGGTGCCAGGCACCCTCGATGGCGGCCTGGCGGTCACGGGCGTCGTCGTCGGCGTTCTGCGAGCGGTTCCAGACCTCCAGCCACAGGGTCCAGTGCGGGTCGCGGTGGCCGTCGGGGACGTACAGGTCGACATACGCGTCGAGGCGCTCGCGGACCGAGCCGCGCCCGGCGAGCAGCCGACCGCGCTCCGCGCCCAGCCGGCCCTCGCTCCACTCCAGGGCCTGGAGCAGCAGCTCGTCCTTGGAGCGGAAGTAGTACAGGAGATGGCCGCTGCTCATGGCGACCTCGCGGCCGAGCGCCGCCATGGTGAGCTTCTCGAGACCGCGCTCGGCGATCATGTCCATGGCCGCGGCGAGGACCTCCTCGCGCGGCGGCGCGTTCCTGCGCGCCCGTGCCGCACCGGCCATCCCTGCTCCCACCTACTCCTGGACCCTCGGCTGCTGCTGGGTGACGCAGTGAACGCCACCGCCACCGGAGAAGATCGTACGGGCGTCCACCAGCGTCACCGTCCGCTCCGGGAACAGACGGCGGAAGATACCGGCCGCGATCTCGTCGCGCGGGTCGTCGAACCCGCACAGCACCACACCCCCGTTGCAGAGGTAGTGGTTGATGTACGAGTAGTCGGCCCAGTGGCCGTCGGCCTCCAGGACGGTCGGCGCGGGCACCTCGACGACCTCCAGCCGGCGGCCGCGCGCGTCGGTCTGCGCCCTCAGCAGGCCGATGGCCTCCCGCGTCACCTCGTGGTCGGGGTGCGCCGGGTCGGGCTGGTGGTGGGCGACCACCACGCCCGGCCGCGCGAAGGCGGCGACGATGTCGACATGGCCGAGGGTGCCGAAGCCGTGCGGAGGGTAGTCGCCGGTGAGGCCGCGGGGCAGCCAGATCGCCTTGCGGGTGCCGAGCTGGGCATGGATCTCCGCCTCGACCTGCGCCTTCGTCCAGTCCGGATTGCGCTCGGGGCCGAGTTGCACCGTCTCGGTCAGCAGCACGGTCCCCTCGCCGTCGACGTGGATCGCGCCGCCCTCGTTGACGAGTTCCGAAGCGTACGTCCGTGCCCCCGCGAGGTCGGCGACCTGCCCGGCGATCTTCGCGTCGTGCTCCCAGCGGGCCCAGTGCTGGGCGCCCCAGCCGTTGAACGTCCAGTCCACGGCGGCCAGTCCGCCCTCGCCGTCGGTGAGGAAGGTGGGGCCGATGTCCCGCATCCAGGCGTCGTCGAGCTCGCGTTCGACGTACTCGACGCCGGGTCCCAGCAGTGCGGTGGCCTCCGCGGCCTGGCCCGGTCCGCACACCACCGTGACCGGTTCGAAGCGGCGCACGGCGCGGGCGACGGATGCCCAGGCCCGGCGGGAGGCGGCGAGGTCCTCGGGGTCGTCGAAGGTCGGGTTGGGTCCCGGCCACGCCATCCAGGTGCGCTCGTGCGGGGTCCACTCGGCGGGCATGCGGAAGCCGTCGGCGGCTGCGGACATGGGGGAAGTCCTTTTCAGAGGAAGTACAGGCGGTTGAGGGAGACCGAGTCGGCGGGCTCGGACCGGACCGGTTCACCGTCGAGGGTGACCAGTCCGGTGCGCTGGTCGACGTCGACCGCTCCGGTACGGGAGTTGAGGCGCAGGTCGGCCGGGCCGATGCCGCGGGTGCCGCGCACGGCCACCCGGCGGCGGCGGGTCGGCAGCCCGTCGCCGCCCTGGTCGAGCGCGGCGCGGGCGACGAAGGCGACGGAGAGGTCGGCGGGGGTCGTGCCGTGCGCGCCGAACTGCGGGCCCAGCACCAGCGGTTCGCAGGTGTCGGTGGCGGCGTTGGGATCGCCGACCACGCCGTACGCCGGGAAGCCGGCCTTGAGCACCAGCTGCGGCTTGGCGCCGAAGTACTCCGGCCGCCACAGCACGATGTCGGCGAGCTTGCCGGTCTCGATCGAGCCGACCTCGTGCGCGAGGCCGTGGGCGATGGCGGGGTTGATGGTCAGCTTGGCCATGTAGCGCAGGACCCGTTCGTTGTCGTGGTCCTCGGGGGCGCCGAACTCGGCCTTCATCTTCCCGGCCATCGCGAACGTACGGCGCACGGTCTCCCCCGCCCGCCCCATGCCCTGCGCGTCCGACGAGGTGATGCCGATCGCGCCCAGGTCGTGCAGCACGTCCTCGGCGCCCATGGTCCCGGCGCGGATGCGGTCGCGGGCCATGGCGGCGTCGCCGGGCAGGTCGGGCTTGAGGTCGTGGACGGAGACGATCATGCCGTAGTGCTCGGCGACCGCGTCCCGGCCGAAGGGGAGAGTGGGGTTGGTGGAGGAGCCGATGACGTTCGGCACGCCCGCCATCTTCAGCACGTTCGGCACGTGTCCGCCGCCGCAGCCCTCGATGTGGAAGGCGTGGATGGTGCGGCCCTCCAGGACCCGGAGGGTGTCCTCGACCGACAGGCACTCGTTCAGTCCGTCGCTGTGCAGGGCGACCTGGACGTCGTGCTCCTCGGCGACGCGCAGCGCCGTGTCCAGCGCCCGGGTGTGGGCGCCCATGTCCTCGTGCACCTTGAAACCGGACGCGCCGCCCTCGGCGAGGGCCTCGATCAGCGGGGCCGGATCGGAGGACGAACCCCGCCCCAGGAAGCCGATGTTGACCGGCCAGGCGTCGAACGCGTTGAAGGCGTGGCGCAGCGCCCACGGCGAGTTGACGCCGACGCCCCACACCGGTCCGAACTCCTGCCCGATGATCGTCGTCACACCGGAGGCGAGCGAGGCCTCCATGATGCGCGGCGACAGCAGGTGGACATGGGTGTCGACGGCCCCGGCGGTGGCGATGAGTCCCTCGCCCGACACGATGGACGTGCCCGTGCCGACCACGACGTCGACCCCGTCGAGGGTGTCGGGGTTGCCGGCCCGCCCGATCGAGCAGATCCGGCCTTCGCGGATGCCGATCGAGACCTTGCGGATCCCCTGCACGGCGTCGATCACGACGACGTTGCTGATCACGACGTCGCAGGTGGCGCGGACGGCGGCCGCCTTGAGGTGGAGGCCGTCGCGGGCGGTCTTGCCGAAGCCGGCGAGGAACTCGTCGCCGTACTTCTGGGCGTCGGACTCGACGCGGACGGTCAGCCCGGAGTCGCCGAGCCGGACGCGGTCGCCGGCGCGGGGGCCGTGGGTGGCGGCGTACTCGTAGGGATTCATGCCTCTGCTCCCAGATATCCGCAGGCGGCGGCCCTGCGCAGGGCCTCTTCCCGGGCCCCCGGCGCGTCCAGCGCCCCGTCGACCAGACCGGCGAAGCCGATCGCGATCCGCTCGCCGCCGATCGGCACGAGCCCGACCTCGGCGCTCTCCCCCGGGCCGAAGCGCACCGAGGAGCCGGCCGGGACCGCCAGCCGCATCCCGTAGGCCCGCTCACGGGCGAAGTCGAGGCGCGGGTTGGCCTCGAAGAAGTGGAAGTGGGAGGTGACGGAGACCGGGACGGTCGCGGTGTTGGTGACCGTCAGCCGGACGACGGCCTCGGGCTCGGTGTGCTCGGGTCCCGGCAGCAGCGCGCCCGGTCCCCCCTCGCCCAGTCCGCCGCCGCCGATCGGGTCGCCGACGACCGCGAGCCGCGAGCCGTCGTCGAAGACGGCCTCCACGTGCACCTCGGTGACCACGTCGGCGACGCCCGGCAGCACGTCGTGCGGGCCGAGCACCGACCGGGCGGCGGCGATGGCCTCCGCGAGCCGTTTCCCGTCCCGGGCGGCCTCGCAGACGGTGTCCGCGATGAGCGCGGTCGCCTCCGGCACGTTCAGCCGCAGGCCACGGGCGCGGCGGGCGCGGGCCAGTTCGGCGGCCCCGAAGAGCAGCAGCCGGTCACGTTCGGTGGGGGTGAGTCTCACGACGCGGCACCTCCTTGCCTTCCTGACATTTAGAGCATCACTCTAAACGCCGGACTCACGCAACCGAAACATTGACGACCGACCTTCGTACCCGTCACATTGAACGTCGCTCAAACATTCCCGCTCAACCAGTGCCGCTCAGCCATTGCCGCTCACACGCGATCGTTCACACACGGTCGCCCGGACGACGCCGCCCGGCCGTCGTCACCCGGAAACCGCCCGACCGTTCCGAGGTTCGTCGAAGGAGACCAGCCATGCCGATAGAACAGCGCGGGGTCGACACCATCCCCGACGAGGAGCGGACCAGCGGTCCGCGCGATCTCGTCTCGATCCTGCTCGGCTCCAACCTCTGCCTCGGCGTGATCATCTTCGGCTGGCTGCCGCCGTCCTTCGGGCTCGGCTGGTGGGCGTCGGTCGGCTCGATCGTGGCGGGCACGGCGGTCGGCACGGCCCTGACGGCCCCGCTGGCGCTGGTCTCCCTGCGCACGGCGACCAACCTCTCGACCTCCTCCGGCGCCCAGTTCGGGGTGCGTGGCCGGCTGGTCGGTTCGGTGGTCGGCCTGCTGCTCGCCCTCGGCTACACCGCGCTGACGGTGTGGATCGGTGGTGACGTCATGGTCGACGTCCTGCACCGGCTGTTCGGGCTGACGGCCTCGGGAGCGTCGTACGCCCTGGTGTACGCGCTGCTCGCGGCCGCCACCGTGGCCGGCGCCGTCTACGGCTACCGGGTCCTGCTCGCCATGTCCCGTGTCCTCGCGATCGGCATGACGGCCCTGCTGGTGCTGGGCGTGATCGCGTACGCCCCGCACTTCACGACGGCCGCGCTGCCGGAGACGGGCGGCTATCTGCTGGGCGGGTTCTGGCCGACCTGGTTCCTGGCGACGGTGGCCGCCGGTCTCTCCGGCCCGATCGCCTTCATCACCCTGCTCGGCGACTACACCCGCTACATCTCCCCCGCCCGCCACTCCTCCCGCCGGGTCCTGCACGCGACCTGGCTCGGCCTGGCCCTGGGCCTGCTGGTCCCGCAACTGTTCGGCACCTTCACGGCGTACGCGGCCGGCGCCGCCCTGGACTACGCGGGCCCGCTCGTCTCCGCCTCCCCCGGCTGGTACCTGGTGCCGCTCCTGGTCGCCGCGTCGGCGGGCTCGGTCGGCAACGCGGGCCTGATGCTGTACTCCATGGGCCTCGACCTGGACGCCATCCTGCCCCGCGCCTCCCGGGCCCGCGCCACGGTGACGGTGGCGGTCGTGGCGACGGCCTGCGTCTTCGCCGGGCACTACGCGTGGAACGCGCAGTCCGCGATGACGTCCTTCGTGCTGCTGCTGACGGCGATCGGCACGCCCTGGGCGGTCATCACCCTCATCGGCTTCGCCCGCAACGGCGGCCGGTACGACGCGGACGCCCTCCAGGTCTTCAACCGCCGGGCGCGGGGCGGGATCTACTGGTACCGGGGCGGCTGGAACCTGCCGGCCACCGCCTCCTGGGCGCTGGGCGCGGCCGTCGGCCTGCTGGCGGTTTCCCTGCCGTCGTACGAGGGCCCGCTGCTGTCGCTGACGGGCGGGGTGGACTGCAGCTTCCTGCTGTCAGGACTGGTCGGCGGGGTGACGTACCTGCTGTGGACGGGCGGGGCGGAACGCGACAGGGCCACCGCGGACACGGAGTCCGGGGCGGCCCTGACACACAGCGAGGTCTAGAACCCCTCGGCACACGCCCTAGGCGAGCTCGTGCATCCAGCCGTGCTTGTCCTCGGCCGTGCCGCGCTGGATGTCCAGCAGGGCCCGGCGCAGCCTCATGGTGACCTCGCCCGGCTCGCCGCCCGACTGCTGCCACTCGGTGCCGTCCCGCTTGACGGTGCCGACCGGGGTGATCACGGCGGCGGTGCCGCAGGCGAAGACCTCGGTGAGAGTGCCCTTCTCGGCGTCGCGCTGCCACTGGTCGACGGAGACGCGGCCCTCCTCGGCCCGGTAGCCGAGGTCGCGGGCGACGGCCAGGAGGGAGTCGCGGGTGACGCCCTCCAGGATCGAACCGGTGAGGGTCGGGGTGACGATCCTGTCGCCGTACACGAAGTACAGGTTCATGCCGCCGAGTTCCTCGACCCACTGGTGCTCGACCGCGTCGAGGTAGCAGACCTGGTCGCAGCCCTTGGCGGCGGCCTCGGCCTGGGCGAGCAGGGATGCCGCGTAGTTGCCGCCGGTCTTGGCGTCGCCCATACCGCCGGGGACGGCGCGGACGCGGTCCTCGGAGACCCAGATGGAGACCGGCCGCACCCCGCCGGGGAAGTACGCGCCCGCCGGGGAGGCGATGACGATGAACAGGTACTCGTTGGCGGGCTTCACCCCCAGGCCGACCTCGGTCGCGATCATGAACGGACGGAGGTAGAGGGACTCCTCGCCGCCGTGCGCGGGCACCCAGCCCTTGTCCTGCTGGACCAGCAGGTCGCACGCCTCGATGAACGTCTCGACCGGCAGCTCGGGCATCGCGAGCCGGCCGGCGGACCGCTGGAAGCGCTTGGCGTTCTGGTCCGGGCGGAACGTGGCGACGGAGCCGTCGGGGCGGCGGTAGGCCTTCAGCCCCTCGAAGATCTCCTGGGCGTAGTGCAGCACGTTGGTGGCCGGGTCGAGCGGAATCGCCGCGTACGGGACGAGCTGACCGTCGTGCCAGCCGCGGCCCTCGGTCCACTTGATCGTCACCATGTGATCGGTGAAGTGGCGGCCGAACCCGGGGTTCGCCAGGATCGCCTCGCGCTCGGTGGCGGAGAGCGGGTTGGCGGAGGGCTTCAGCTCGATCGTGGGCGTCGTCATGAGTAGGTGTCCTTCACCGGTTGTAGTGACGGGCCGCGCTCACGCCCGCACGGCCGGTGGCCAGTGATAGGACGTCCGAGCATTCCCTCATACCGCGGCTCCGCGTTCGATTATCGCGCGAGGCCCGCGGCGGAAGAAAACGGGGTGAATGCGGCCCAGGGTTGATGGTGGCACCCGGCGAGGCATACGAAAAGCCGCCGGGTGCTGATGCGACCCGGCGGCTTCGAGTGATTCGAGTGGCGCGGCGGGTCAGCCGGCTACTCGTACGGAGAGGGCGTCACCGATCTCGGTGGTGCTGCGGGCGGGCAGCGCGGCCCGCTCCGCGAGGTCGGCGGAGACCGCGTCCTCGATCCGGGTCGCCTCGGCGTCGTAGCCGAGGTGTCGCAGCAGGAGCGCGACGGACAGGACCGTGGCGGTGGGGTCGGCCTTGCCCTGGCCCGCGATGTCCGGGGCCGAGCCGTGCACCGGCTCGAACATGGACGGGAAGTCGCCGCTCGGGTCGATGTTGCCGGAGGCGGCGACGCCGATGCCGCCGGAGACGGCAGCGGCGAGGTCGGTGATGATGTCGCCGAAGAGGTTGTCGGTGACGATCACGTCGAAGCGCTCGGGCTGGGTGACCAGGTAGATGGTCGCCGCGTCGACGTGGATGTACTCGGTGGTGACCTCGGGGAACTCCTCGGCCACCTGGTTGAAGATGTTCGTCCACAGGTGACCCGCGAAGGTCAGCACGTTGTTCTTGTGGACCAGCGTGAGCTTCTTGCGCGGGCGGGCCTGGGCCCGGGCGAAGGCGTCGCGCACCACGCGCTCGACACCGAAGGCCGTGTTCACGGAGACCTCGGTGGCGACCTCGTGCTCGGTGCCCTTGCGGATGGTGCCGCCGTTGCCGGTGTACGGACCCTCGGTGCCCTCGCGGACCACGACGAAGTCGATCTCGGGCTGGCCGGCCAGCGGCGTGGCCACACCCGGCAGCAGCTTCGACGGACGCAGGTTGACGTGGTGGTCGAAGGCGAAGCGCAGCTTGAGCAGGAAGCCGCGCTCCAGGACGCCGGACGGCACCGACGGGTCGCCGATCGCGCCGAGCAGGATGACGTCGTGCTTCTTGAGCGCTTCGAGGTCGGCGTCGGTGAGGGTCTCACCGGTGGCGTGGTAGCGCTGGGCGCCGAAGTCGTACTCCTTGGTCTCCAGCTTCACATCCTGCGGCAGGACGGCGGAGAGGACCTTGAGACCCTCGGCCACGACCTCCTGGCCGATGCCGTCACCGGGGATCACTGCGAGATTGATGCTGCGAGACATGCGGGCACCCTACTCCTCGTCCCATGGGATGACACAGGGTGTCCGTCATCCGGACACCTCGATGGCGGACGGAGTCATTCCGTCGGGTTGTGTTCACCCCTGCGAGGGGCGGGTGTCGGCGTTCGCCGGGAAGTTCACGGACATGGACCTCCCCGACGTCGGTATCCCGCCGCGGCTCGCCCGCCGGATGAGCATGGCGGAGCAGTACGAGTACCTGCGCGCGAAACTGACCCGGCGTCGCGCCCTGGTGAGCGCGGACGCGGTGGCGGGCGGGCTGCTGACCGGCTGTTCCGGGGCGGGCACCGGCACCACGACCGCCGGTCCGTCGGCCGGTTCGTCCACCGGCCCGTCCGCCACGACGGCCGGTCCGTCCGCGGTGACCTCCCGCGTCCCCGGCTCCGCCGTCGTCCCCTTCGGCCGGCATCTCGCCTTCGGCGCCGACCCGCGGACCGGGATGCGGGTCTCCTGGCAGGTGCCGGCCGCGGTGCGCGGCCCGTATCTGCGCCTCGGGGCGCGGCCGGACGATCTGGGCCGGCGGATCGGGGCCGAGATGCGCGCCCTGCGCACCCCGGGGGTGGCGGGGGTGCGCCCGGCCGTGGAGCAGTACTACGTGCACGCGGCCCTGGACGGACTGCTGCCCGGCACGACGTACTACTACGGCGTCGGCCACGACGGCTTCGACCCGGCCGCGGCCGGGCACCGCGCCACGATCGCCTCGTTCCGCACGGCACCCGCGAACCCGGAGACGTTCGTGTTCACCGCGTTCGGCGACCAGGGCGTGTCGCGGGCCGCCACCGCCACCGACCGGGTGCTGCTGGCCCGCGAACCGGCCTTCCACCTGCACGCCGGCGACATCTGCTACGCGGACGCGAACGGGCAGGGCAAGACGTCGGACGGCTACGACCCCGGCTACTGGGACCTGTTCCTGCGGCAGACCGAGCCGGTCGCCCGGTCCGTGCCGTGGATGGTGACCACCGGCAACCACGACATGGAGGCCTGGTACTCCCCGGACGGCTACGGCGGGCAACTGGCCCGCTTCTCGCTCCCGGACACCGGCTTCGACCCGCGCACCGCGCCGGGCGTGTACTCCTTCGTCTACGGCAACGTGGGCGTGGTGGCGCTGGACGCGAACGACGTGTCGTACGAGATCCCCGCCAACCGCGGGTACACCGACGGCCGGCAGACGGCCTGGCTGGACCGCAGGCTGGGCGAGCTGCGGGCGGCGCCGGACGTCGAGTTCGTGGTGGTCTTCTTCCACCACTGCGCCTACTCGACCTCCGCGCACGCCTCCGACGGCGGGGTGCGCGCCGAGTGGCTGCCGCTGTTCGCCCGGCACCAGGTGGACCTGGTGATCAACGGGCACAACCACGTGTACGAGCGGACCGACGCCGTCAAGAACGGCGCGGTGGGCAGGCCGGTGCCGGTCGGCGGGTCCACCGATCCGACCCGGGACGGCATCGTGTACGTCACCGCGGGCGGTGGCGGCAAGGACCTCTACGGTTTCCCGGCGGGAGCCGACGAGAGCTACGAGGGGCGGGTCGCCGACCGCGAGTCGGTCGACACCTTCCACTGGACGGCGTCACGGCAGCAGCACGCCGAGACGGTGGCCTGGTCGCGGGTGCGCTACCGCGGCTTCTCGCTGCTGTCCGTGGAGGCGGCCGGCGGAGCGTCGCCGCGGCTGACGGTGTCGGCGCTCGACGAGAACGGCAGGCGCATCGACCATTTCGAGGTGCGGCGCGGGGCATAGACCCCGCACCGCACCCCGGCGGGCGCGGCTCCCGGTACTGGGGATTCGGCTCAGCGAGTCCGGCTCAGTGGCCGGTCTCGCCGCCGTTGTCACGGCGGTCGAGGGCGCGCTGGAGTGCGGCCGCGGCGTTCTTGCGGTCGGACTCGCTCGTGCGGGAGACGTGACGGACTCGGCGGCGGACGGTCGTCTCGGCCATGGGAAATCGACTCCTTCGAGATCCGGGAGTGCGGAACGGTTTACGAGACGCCGGAAGGGGCGGGGAGCGAAGGCCGCAGGGGTTGCCTGCGTGGGGCCCGGCTCACGACCGCCATTCGCTTGATCGAGCGAGACGTTCGGCTTCTACAACGCTAAGCGAGGAGCGCGCGCCTGTCTCTACAATTACTCGGACTTCCTACTATCTGAGACGGCGACCGCGCCGGGGCACCGCGGGTGCGGCGCCGGGGCCGCGGCTCGCTCCGGCTCACCGCGGCCCGCTCAGCGCGCCGCCTCGACCGCTTCCCGCAAGCCACGCGAACGGGCCGGGCCGAAGTAACTCGGCCCGGCCCGTCGCGCGAAGGAGTGTCAGCCCATGTGCGGGTACGTGTAGTCGGTCGGCGGGACCAGCGTCTCCTTGATGGCGCGGGTCAGCGTCCAGCGCATCAGGTTCTGCGGGGCGCCGGCCTTGTCGTTGGTGCCGGAGGCACGGCCGCCGCCGAAGGGCTGCTGGCCGACCACGGCGCCGGTCGACTTGTCGTTGATGTAGAAGTTGCCGGCCGCGTAGCGCAGCTTCTCCATCGTGTACGCGGTCGCCGCGCGGTCGCCCGAGATGACCGAGCCGGTGAGGGCGTAGTCGGAGACGGACTCCATCTGGGTGAGCATCTCGTCGTACTTGTCGTCCTCGTAGACGTGCACGGCGAGGACCGGGCCGAAGTACTCGGTCGTGAAGACCTCGTTCTGCGGGTCGGTGCACTCGATGACGGTCGGGCGGACGAAGTAGCCGACCGAGTCGTCGTACGAGCCGCCCGCGACGATCGTGCAGGACGGGTCGTCCTGCGCCCGGTCGATCGCCGCCTTGTTCTTGGCGAAGGCACGCTCGTCGATGACCGCGCCGATGAAGTTCGAGAAGTCGGTGACGTCACCCATGGTGAGGTGGTCGACCTCGGCGGCGAACTCCTCCTTGAAGCCCGAGTTCCAGATCGACGCCGGGATGTACGCCCGGGAGGTCGCGCTGCACTTCTGGCCCTGGTACTCGAAGGCACCGCGGGTCAGCGCGGTCTTCAGCACGGCGCGGTCGGCGCTCGGGTGGGCGACCACGAAGTCCTTGCCGCCGGTCTCGCCGACCAGGCGCGGGTAGGTGCGGTACTTCTCGATGTTGGTGCCGACCGTCTTCCACAGGTACTGGAAGGTCCTGGTCGAGCCGGTGAAGTGGATGGCCGCCAGGTCCCGGTGCTCCAGGGTGACCTTGGAGACCTCGATGCCGTCACCGGTGACGAGGTTGATGACGCCCTTGGGCAGACCGGCCTCCTCCAGCAGCTGCATCAGCAGCACGGCGGCGTGGGTCTGGGTCGGGGACGGCTTCCACACGACCACGTTGCCCATGAGCGCGGGGGCGGTGGGCAGGTTGCCCGCGATCGCGGTGAAGTTGAAGGGGGTGATCGCGTAGACGAAGCCCTCCAGCGGGCGGTGGTCCATGCGGTTCCACACGCCCGGGGAGTTCGCCGGCGGCTGCTCGGCGAGGAGCTGGCGGGCGTAGTGGACGTTGAAGCGCCAGAAGTCGACCAGCTCGCAGGGGCAGTCGATCTCGGCCTGCTGGGCGGTCTTCGACTGGCCGAGCATGGTGGAGGCGGCGAGGGTCTCGCGCCAGGGGCCGGCCAGCAGCTCGGCGGCGCGCAGGATGATCGCCGCGCGGTCGTCGAAAGACATCGCGCGCCAGGCGGGCGCGGCGGCGAGGGCCGCGTCGACGGCGTCCTGCGCGTCCTGCTGGGTGGCGTTGCGGTAGGTGCCGATGACGGCCTTGTGGTCGTGCGGCTGGACGACCTGGAAGGCCTCACCGCCGCCCATCCGCTTCTCGCCGCCGATGGTCATCGGCAGGTCGACCGGGTTCTCGGCGAGCTCCTTGAGCTTGGCCTCCAGGCGGGCGCGCTCGGGCGAGCCGGGGGCGTAGCCGTGCACCGGCTCGTTGACGGGGGTGGGGACCTGGGTCACAGCGTCCATGGGTTCCGTAACTCCTTAGTGAGCGGTGTTTCGGGCTCAGCCCTTGGTGAGGGTCGAACGGGCGAAGAAGAGGAGGTTGGCCGGCTTCTCCGCGAGGCGACGCATGAAGTAGCCGTACCAGTCGGTGCCGTAGGCGGTGTAGACGCGCATGCGGTGTCCTTCGGCGGCGAGCCGCAGGTGCTCCTCGCTCCGGATCCCGTACAGCATCTGGAACTCGTACTCGTCCAGCTTGCGCCCCGCCTTGCGGGCCAGCTCCTGGGCGATGCTGATGAGCCGCGGGTCGTGGGACCCGATCATCGGGTAGCCGTCGCCCTCCATCAGCGTCCTCAGGATCCGCACGTACGCCTTGTCGATCTCGTGCTTCTGCTGGTACGCGACCTCGGCGGGCTCCTTGTAGGCGCCCTTGACGAGGCGGACGCGGCTGCCGGCCGCGGCGAGGCGGCGGGCGTCGGCCTCGGTGCGGAAGAGGTAGGCCTGGATGACGCAGCCGGTCTGCGGGAAGTCCTTCCGCAGCTCCTCGTGGATCGCGAACATCGAGTCGAGGGTGGTGTGGTCCTCGGCGTCCAGCGTGACCGTCGTGCCGATGGCGGCGGCGGCCTCGACGACCGGCCGGACGTTGGCGAGGGCCAGCTCGTGGCCGCCGTCGAGCGCCTGGCCGAACATCGACAGCTTCACGGACATCTCGACCCGCTCGCCGAGTTGGAGCTCCTTGAGGCGGCCGACCAGTTCCAGGTAGGCGTCGCGCGCGGCCGCGGCCTGCTCGGGGGTGGTGATGTCCTCGCCGACCACGTCCATGGTCAGTTCGAGACCCTTGGCGGTCAGGTCCTCGATGATCGGGACGACGTCGCCGACGGTCTCGCCGGGGATGAACCGGTCGACGACCTGTTTGGTGACCGGGGCCGCCGAGATCAGGCGTCGCATCCGGTCGCTGCGCGACGCGGCGAGAATCACGGGACCCAGCACGGGGCACCTCCACAGACAAGCACCAGAACGGCCGCTGCCCGACGATTCGGGTACGGCACGGAGAACCACCGTGAAACCTAGGGATCTCTTCGATCGTCGGCCATCGACAGCTGTCACGCATCCGCGCCCCCGATCTCAGACAGATGTATGAACGTGCCCGGGAAATGCGGGAGAATGCCCGGGTGACGTCGGATACCGGGCCATTCAACCGGGGTGACTACCAGGAGCTGGTCGACGAGATCTCGGAGCTCCTGGGCGCTCCGGCGACGCTGGAGAACCGCGACTTCGAGCTGATCGCCTTCGGCGCGTACGCCAGTGAGGACGACCTGGACGCCGCGGCGCTGGACCCGGTCCGCACCCGCTCGATCCTGACCCGCCGATCGACCGCGGCCGTCCGGACCTGGTTCGAGGGCTTCGGCATCACGCGGGCGGCCGGTCCGGTCCGGATCCCGCCGACGCCGGAGGCGGGCGTGTACCGGGGGCGCATCTGTCTGCCCGTACGCCATCGGGGTGTCGTCCTGGGCTACGTGTGGCTGCTGGACGACGACCCGGGCCCTTCCGACCCGCAGCTGGCCGCCGCCATGCAGGTCACCGCGCGGATCGGCGCGCTGCTGGCGGACGAGGCGCAGCACGGCGCCGACCTCTCCCGGGAACTGCGGGCGGTGCTGACCGCCGAGCGCGGGTGGCAGCACGACATGGCGGTGGCGGAGCTGCGCACCGCGCTGGGCGCCCGCGCGGACGGCCCGCACACGGTGGTGTGCGTGGCCCCCTGGCGGTCGGCCGATCCGGAGGGCGCCCCGTCGGCGCGGGCGGTGCCGCACGCGACGGCGCTGTGCACGCTCCCGTGGGGCGCGACCGGGCAGAGCCTCGCGGTACTCGTGCGGCTGCGGTCGGCGGATGTGCGCGGGCCCGCGCTGACCACGGCGGCGCGGCTGCTGCGGGAGGCGTCCGAGGGCGCGGCCGGCGTGGCGGAAGCGCGCACCGGCCTCGCGGAGTTGGCCACCGCCTGGCGCGAGGCCTCGGCGGCGGCCCGGACCGCCCTGGCGGAACCCCGGCTCGGTCCGGTCGCCGAGTGGTCCCGGATCGGCCCGTACCGCCTGCTCACCTCGCTGCCGCCGACGGTCGCCCACGACCCCGCCGTACAGGCCCTGCTGAATCCGGCCCAGCGGGAACTGGCCCGCACCGCCGAGGTCTATCTCGACTGCGCGGGGCAGGCCGGCCGCACGGCGGCGGAGCTGGGCATCCACCGCCAGACCCTGTACTACCGGCTGTCCCGGGTCGAGCAGCTGACGGGACTGGACCTCGACGACGGGGAGGACCGGCTGCTGCTGCACATGACGTTGAAGGGGGCGCGGCTCTAGCCGCACGGGCGGCGGGCGCCGACGGCGGGCGGGCGCCGTCGAGCGGTCGGCGCTTCGCGGCCGCCGGTCCATAGGGGCGTGACGTCAGCCCTTCGTGGCTCCGGCGATCACCCGGCGCAGGCCCTCGGTGAGGTGGTCTGCGTCGGTCGCCGAGTCCGGGTCGAAGATCCACTGCACCATGAGGCCCTGGAGGAGGGTCTGGTAGAGGCGTCCCGCGGTCTCGACGGTCTCCTGGTCGAGCTCCGCCTCCGGGACGCCGCTGAACAGGGGCACGATCCCCGAACGGCCTTGCTCCTGCGCCTCGACCAGCAGCTTGCGCACCTCGGGAAGCCGGTCGCCCTGGAGGATCAGCTCGAAGCTCAGCAGCCAGACGGCCCGTGACTCGGGCATCGACCGGATCACGCTCGCCCACACGTCCCGGAAGCGCTCCAGCGATCCCCCCGGCGCCTGCGCCGCGTCACCCGCTCCCCACCCGGGGTCGAACCGGTCCCCCATCTGCTCGATGAGGGCGACGTACGCCTGGACCAGCAACGCGTCCTTGGAACCGTAGTGGTACCCGATCGAGGCCAGGTTCGTCCCGGACTCCTTCACGATGTCGCGCGCCGTCGTGCGCAGGAAGCCCTTCTCCAGCAGGCAGCGCTTGGCGCCTTCGAGCAGATCCTCACGGTGTCCCATGCCCGACAGCCTACCCGCGATCCATACAACCGTCCCATACAAGTGATTTATACAAGCGTTCTAGACAAGCGTTTAAGACGTGCGTACATTCCGTGGCATGACGAACCCGCCGAACCCGTTGCGCACCACCCCGACCCCGGCCGCCCTCGCCGGCCGCCGCGAATGGACCGCCCTCGGCGTGCTGATGCTGCCGCTGCTGCTGGTCTCGATGGACGTCTCGGTCCTCTACTTCGCCATCCCCGCGATCGGCGCGGACCTGGAACCGACCGGCACCCAACAGCTGTGGATCTTCGACGTCTACGCGTTCGTCCTGGCCGGCCTGCTGATGACGATGGGCTCGATCGGCGACCGCATAGGCCGCCGCAAGCTGCTGCTGATCGGCGCCGCCGCCTTCGGCACCGCCTCGGTGGTGGCCGCCTACGCCGACAGCGCCGAGACCCTGATCGCTGCCCGCGCGGTCCTCGGCGTCGGCGGCGCGACCCTCATGCCGTCGACGATGGCGCTGGTCCGCACGATGTTCACCGACCCCGGCCAGCGCGCCAAGGCGATCGCCATGTGGTCCGGCGTGATGACGGCCGGGATCGCGCTCGGCTCGGTGATGAGCGGCGTGCTGGTGCAGTACTTCTGGTGGGGCTCGGTGTTCCTGGTCAACCTGCCCGCGATGGTGCTGCTGCTGGTCCTCGGTCCGGTTCTGCTTCCCGAGTCCAAGGACCCCCGGCCGGGCCGCTTCGACTGGCCGAGCGTCCCGCTGTCGATGGCCGGGGTACTCCCCGTCGTCTACGGCCTGAAGGAGATCCCCACCCACGGCTGGCACGTCCGGTACGTCGCCGCGGTCGTCGTGGGCCTGCTCTTCGCGGCCCTCTTCGTCCACCGCCAGCGCACGACGGCCTCCCCGATGATCTCCCCGGCCCTGTTCCGCGGCCGCGGCTTCGCCCCGGCCGTCGTCCTGAACCTCCTCTCGTCCTTCGCCATGCTGGGTTCGGCGTTCTTCACCACCCAGTACCTCCAATCGGTGCTCGGCAGGAGCGCGATGGAAGCGGCCCTGTGGGCGCTGCTCCCCTCGGTGCCGATCGGTATGGCCGCCCCTGCGGCGACCGCCCTGGTCCACCAGGGCGTCCACCGTGCCCACGTCGTCACCGCAGGCTTCGTGATCGGCGCGGCGGGCTACGGCATGCTCGCCCTCGCCGGCACCGACTCCCTCTGGCTGGTCCTGGCCGCCTGCGGGGTCCTCGCCTCCGGCATCGTCATGGTCATCTCCCAGGTGACGGACCTGGCGCTGGGCGCGGCCCCGGCCGAGCGCGCGGGTTCCGCCTCCTCACTCCTGGAGACCGGCGCGGAGTTCGGCGGCGCCCTGGGCATGGCGGTCCTCGGCTCCATCGGCACCGCGGTCTACCGCCACGAGATCCCGTCCACGGCACCGGCCGAGGCCCACGAGACGCTGGGCGGCGCACTCGCCGTCGCCGCCCGGCTGCCGGGGCACGCGGGAGATGCCCTGGCCACCGCGGCACGGGAGGCCTTCACCAGCGGCATGCAGGCGGCCGGGATCGCGGGGGCGGTCCTGCTGGCGGGCGCGGCGGTACTGGCCACGACGACGCTTCGCAAGATCCGCGTCGAGGACGCCTGACCGGACACGAAAAGGCGCCGGGTGGGCTGAGAGTTCTCAGCCCACCCGGCGCCCTGTGACACGGGGCTCCGCGTTCTCAGCCCGTCCGGGTCGACGGACGAGGCCGTTCCGGCCGAAGCGGGGCCTGGGGGGGGGCGGCGGTCCCCGGCGCGACGGCGACCTCAGACGAGGTTGACCGAGCGGGCCGACGTCGCGCCGATCTCCGCCGCGACCTCACCCAGCACCCCGGGCGACACCGTGTCGTCCACGGTCAGCACCGCCAGCGCCTCGCCACCCGCGACCGCACGCGACACCTGCATCCCGGCGATGTTGATCCCGGCCTCACCGAGGATGCGGCCCACCGTGCCGACGACACCGGGACGGTCCTCGTAGCGCAGCACCGCCATGTGCTCGGCGAGCGCGAGGTCGACGTCGTACTCACCGACCGCGACGAGCTTCTGAAGGTGCTTGGGACCGGCCAGCGTGCCGGAGACCGAGACCTCCTCGCCGTTGGAGAGCGTGCCGCGCACGGTGACGACGTTGCGGTGGTCGGGCGACTCGGAGCTGGTGGTCAGCCGTACCTCGACACCGCGCTCCTGCGCGAACAGCGGGGCGTTCACGTACGAGACCGTCTCGGCGACGACGTCCTCGAAGACGCCCTTGAGCGCCGACAGCTCCAGCACCTTCACGTCGTGCTGGGTGATCTCGCCGTACACCTCGACGTCGAGGCGGACCGCGACCTCACCGGCGAGCGCGGTGAAGATGCGGCCGAGGCGCTCGGCGAGCGGCAGGCCCGGCTTGACGTCCTCGGCGATGACACCGCCCTGGACGTTCACCGCGTCCGGCACGAGCTCACCGGCGAGGGCGAGCCGCACGGACCTGGCGACCGCGATGCCGGCCTTCTCCTGCGCCTCGTCGGTCGACGCCCCGAGGTGCGGGGTGGCCACGACCTGGTCGAACTCGAACAGCGGGGAGTCCGTGCACGGTTCCTTCGTGTACACGTCGAGACCGGCACCGGCGACCCGGCCCTCCTTGAGGGCGGAGTACAGCGCCTCCTCGTCGACGATGCCGCCCCGCGCGGCGTTGACGACACGCACGCTCGGCTTGACCTTGCGCAGCGCCTCGTCGCCGATCAGACCGACCGTCTCGGGGGTCTTGGGCAGGTGGACGGTGATGAAGTCGGAGACCTCGAGCAGCTCGTCGAGCGACAGGACCTTGACGCCCATCTGGGCGGCGCGCGCGGGCTGCACGTAGGGGTCGTAGGCGACGACCTTCATGCCGAACGCGGACATGCGCTGCGCGACGAGCGCGCCGATCCGGCCCAGGCCCACCACGCCGAGGGTCTTCTCGGCCAGCTCGACACCGGTGTACTTGCTCCGCTTCCACTCGCCGTTCTTCAGGGCGGTGTTGGCCTGCGGGATGTGGCGCGCGGTGGCGAGGATCAGACCGCAGGCCAGCTCGGCGGCGGTCACGATGTTCGAGGTGGGAGCGTTGACGACCATCACGCCGGCCTTGGTGGCGGCGGAGACGTCGACGTTGTCCAGGCCGACGCCGGCTCGTGCGACGACCTTCAGCTTCTTGGCGGCGGCGATCGCCTCGGCGTCCACCTTGGTGGCCGAGCGGATCAGGATCGCGTCGACGTCGGCGATGGCCGGGAGCAGTTCGGCTCGGTCCGCTCCGTTGCAGTGCCGGATCTCGAAGTCCGGGCCGAGCGCCTCCACGGTCGCGGGCGACAGCTCTTCAGCGATGAGTACGACAGGTTTCGAGCTCACGTGAGTCCTCGCAAATCTGGGGCACCTCCCATGCCCTCCTGGCGATGGGGGCGCGTGCGGACGGCCGTCCCGACGGCCGCAGGCGGAGGAGGGGGGCTAGCCGCGTGGAAGACGCACGACGCTGTGGGCCTGACGCGTATGTAGTGCAGAAGTGTAGTGGCGCGGCAAACGCCCTCTTGCGCCTCTGCGGAAGGATCACCCGTCCGTGGCTGGACGGGGTGGACAACACCCTGTCTCCCTGGCGTTACCCGTGGTTCGCCGGAGGGGCCGGGGCGTGTCGCCCCGGCCCCCGGCGTGGAGGCCTACGCCTCCTCGTCGACCCAGCTCATCAGCTTGCGCAGCTGCTTGCCGGTGGTCTCCAGCAGGTGCTCGGAGTCCTGCGCCTTGTACTCGTTGTACTTCTTCAGACCGCCGTGGTACTCGTCCATCCAGTTACGGGCGAACGTGCCGTCCTGGATCTCGGCCAGGACCTGCTTCATCTCCGCCTTCGTGGCGTCGGTGATGATGCGCGGCCCGGTCACGTAGTCGCCCCACTCGGCGGTCTCGGAGACCGACCAGCGCATCTTCTCCAGGCCGCCCTCGTACATGAGGTCCACGATCAGCTTCAGCTCGTGCAGGCACTCGAAGTACGCGATCTCCGGCTGGTATCCGGCCTCGACCAGCGTCTCGAAACCGGCCTTCACCAGCGCCGACGTACCACCGCAGAGCACCGCCTGCTCACCGAACAGGTCGGTCTCGGTCTCCTCGGTGAACGTCGTCTTGATGACACCCGCGCGCGTGCCGCCGATGGCCTTGGCGTAGGAGAGGGCCAGCGGGAAGGCGTCGCCGGTGGCGTCCTGCTCCACCGCGGCGATCGCCGGGACGCCACGGCCCTCCTCGTACTGACGGCGCACCAGGTGACCCGGGCCCTTCGGGGCGACCAGGGCCACGTCCACACCGGCCGGGGGCTTGATGAAGCCGAAGCGGATGTTGAATCCGTGCGCGAAGAACAGGGCGTCGCCGTCCTTGAGGTTCGGCGCGATGGACTCCTCGTAGACCTGGGCCTGGATCGGGTCCGGGATGAGGATCATGATGACGTCGGCCTCGGCGGCGGCCTCGGCCGGGGACACCACACGCAGGCCCTGCTCCTCGGCCTTCGCCTTGGACTTGGAGCCCTCGTGCAGACCCACCCGCACGTCGACACCCGAGTCACGCAGCGACAGGGCGTGCGCGTGACCCTGGCTGCCGTAACCGATGACCGCGACCTTGCGGCCCTGGATGATGGACAGGTCGGCGTCGGCGTCGTAGAACAGCTCGGCCACTTTGGGTTCTCTCCTTGGTGTGCGGGTGATGCGTCCCACCGTATGACGGTGAGGGGAAGGGAGGTTTCGGGGTCTCGGTATACGGGCGGCCGACCGCGGCCCGCCGCCCTACCAAGACTTACGCAGATCGGTCCAGCGCGCGCAGCGACCGGTCCGTGATCGAACGGGCGCCGCGGCCGATGGCGATCGTGCCGGACTGGACGAGTTCCTTGATTCCGTACGGTTCCAGCATCTTGAGCATCGCCGACAGCTTGTCGCTGCTGCCGGTGGCCTCGATGGTGACGGCCTCCGGCGAGACGTCGACGGTCTTGGCCCGGAAGAGCTGCACGATCTCGACGATCTGGGAGCGCGTCTCGTTGTCGGCACGCACCTTCACCAGAACGAGTTCGCGCTGAACGGCCGAACCGGGCTCCAGCTCGACGATCTTGAGCACGTTGACGAGTTTGTTGAGCTGCTTCGTCACCTGTTCGAGTGGCAGCTCGTCGACCTGCACCACGATGGTGATGCGGGAGATGTCGGGGTGCTCCGTGACACCGACCGCGAGCGAGTCGATGTTGAAGCCGCGGCGGGAGAACAGGGCGGCGATCCGGGCGAGGATGCCGGGCGTGTTCTCGACCAGGACGGAGAGCGTGTGCTTGGACATTTCTGTGGGTCTCTCTCGCTCAGTCGTCTTCGTTGTCGCCGAAGTCGGGGCGGACGTCCCGGGCGGCCATGATCTCGTCGTTGGACGTTCCGGCGGCGACCATCGGCCACACCATCGCGTCCTCGTGGACGATGAAGTCCACGACCACCGGGCGGTCGTTGACGGAGTTGGCCTCCTCGATGACCTTGTCGAGGTCGTCCGGGGACTCGCACCGGATCGCGTAGCAGCCCATCGCCTCCGAGAGCTTCACGAAGTCCGGCACGCGCGTCCCCGCGCTCGGCTCCCTGCCGCTCGCTCCGGGACCGGAGTGCAGCACCGTGTTGGAGTAGCGCTGGTTGTAGAAGAGGGTCTGCCACTGCCGGACCATCCCCAGAGCGCCGTTGTTGATGATGGCGACCTTGATCGGGATGTTGTTGAGGGCGCAGGTGGTGAGCTCCTGATTGGTCATCTGGAAGCAGCCGTCACCGTCGATCGCCCAGACGGTCCGGTCGGGCGCACCCGCCTTGGCGCCCATCGCGGCCGGCACCGCGTACCCCATCGTGCCCGCGCCGCCGGAGTTCAGCCAGGTCGCGGGCTTCTCGTACTCGATGTAGTGCGCCGCCCACATCTGGTGCTGGCCCACGCCCGCCGCGAAGATCGTGCCCTCGGGGGCGAGCCGGCCGATGCGCTGGATGACCTGCTGCGGGGCGAGCGAGCCGTTGTCGGGCTGCTCGTAGCCCAGCGGGTAGGTCTCCCGCCAGCGGTTGAGGTCCTTCCACCAGGCGCTGTAGTCGCCCTGCTGGCCCTCGCTGTGCTCGCGCTGAACCGCCTGGACCAGGTCCGCGATGACCTCGCGGGCGTCGCCGACGATCGGCACGTCCGCGGCGCGGTTCTTGCCGATCTCCGCCGGGTCGACGTCCGCGTGGACGATCTTCGCGTGCGGCGCGAAGCTGTCCAGCTTGCCGGTGACCCGGTCGTCGAAACGGGCTCCGAGGGCGACGATCAGGTCGGCCTTCTGCAGCGCGGTGACGGCGGTGACCGCACCGTGCATGCCCGGCATTCCCACGTGCAGCGGGTGGCTGTCGGGGAACGCGCCCAGCGCCATCAGGGTGGTGGTGACCGGCGCTCCGGTGAGCTCGGCCAGCACCCTCAGCTCGGCGGTGGCCTGCGCCTTCAGGACGCCGCCGCCGACGTAGAGGACGGGTCGCTTCGCGGAGGTGATGAGCTTCGCGGCCTCACGGATCTGCTTCGCGTGCGGCTTGGTGACCGGGCGGTAGCCCGGCAGGTCCATCACCGGCGGCCACGAGAACGTGGTCTGCGCCTGCAACGCGTCCTTGGCGATGTCGACCAGCACCGGACCCGGCCGGCCCGTGGAGGCGATGTGGAACGCCTCCGCGATGACCCTCGGGATGTCCTCCGCCTTCGTCACCAGGAAGTTGTGCTTGGTGATCGGCATCGTGATCCCCACGATGTCGGCCTCCTGGAACGCGTCCGTGCCGATCGCCTTCGACGCGACCTGGCCGGTGATCGCGACCAGCGGGACCGAGTCCATGTGCGCGTCCGCGATCGGCGTCACCAGGTTCGTCGCGCCCGGCCCCGAGGTCGCCATGCACACCCCGACCTTGCCCGTGGCCTGCGCGTATCCCGTCGCCGCGTGGCCGGCACCCTGCTCGTGCCGGACCAGGACGTGGCGCACCCGCGTCGAGTCCATCAACGGGTCGTAGGCGGGAAGGATCGCACCTCCGGGAATGCCGAACACCGTGTCGGCCCCGACCTCCTCGAGAGAACGGACGAGGGACTTCGCGCCCGTGACGTGCTCGACGGACGCGGACTGCGGTCCGCCGGATCGGGGCCGCGGCTGCGGATGATGGGCCCCGGTGGCCTGCTCGGTCATCGGCTTCTCTTCTCGATGCTGAGGGTTTTTGCGAAGTTTGTGCGATGTGCGGCTGCTGCACTCAGGCGTCTGTGCAACAAAAAACCCCTCGTGCCAAAAGGCAAGCGAGGGGAGCGCGCCGGTGAGGTCGCTGGGGATTCCGGATCGTCCTCCGGTCGTTCCCAGCTCAGCCGACGCGCTGTCCAAGTACGAGAATTCGGGTGCGCATGGATCTGACCCTCCCCCCGGCACACACCCACTGTCAAGTGGGTGGGACGGGAGTCTCATTATGTGAGCGGAGGGCTGTTCCGCCTCCGAGGACAGCGGGCACACCGCCTGTGTACGCCCCCGTACCACCGCCCGCGAACGCGGGTTCTGCCGGTCCGTGCGGCACCGGATAACAGCCGGAGGCGAGCGCCCGTCGCAGCCGGTACTCGTCCAGTGGACCGGAGAACGCCACGCCCTGGCCATGGGTGCAGCCCATCGCGCGTAGGGCGACGACCTGCTCCGGCAGGTCCACGCCGTCGGCCACCGACTGGAGTCCGAGGTCGTTGGCGATCCGCAGCAGTCCACTGGTGATCTTGTGCAGCCGCGCGGACTCCACGACCCCCTCGACGAGCGAGCGGTCGAGCCTCAGTACATCGACGGGGAGCCTTCTGAGGGCCGTGATCGCCGCGTAGCCACTGCCGAACCCGTCCAGGGCGATCCGGACACCGAGGCGCCGCAGGGCGCACAGCCGGCGCTCCAGCTCGTCCAGCGGCACCCTGGGCTCGGTGTCGGCCAGCTCTATCACCAGGGACCCCGACGGCAGGCCGTGCCGGGTGAGCAGGGCCTCGACGGAACCGAGCGGCATCGACCGGTCGAGCAGCCGACGGGCACCCACCCGCACGACCACCGGCACGGCGAGGCCGGTCGCGGTGCGCTCGGCGGCCTGTTCGACCGCCTCCTCCAATACCCAGCGACCCAGTTCGGCGGTCTTGTCGCTGTCCTCCGCCACCCGCAGGAACTCGGCGGGGGTGAAGAGCACTCCTTGGGAGGAGCGCCAGCGGGCCTGGGCGGTGACCGAGGTGACCCGGCCGTCCTCCAGACAGACCACGGGCTGGTGCAGCAGGGCGAACTCGCCGTCGTGCAGCGCGGCACGCAGCCGCGTGGCCAGCTCCGCCTTGCGTACCACGTCCTGCTGCATCTGTGGCTTGTACAGCTCGACCCGGCCCTTGCCACCCGCCTTGGCGCGGTACATGGCGAGGTCGGCGTTGCGCAGCAGCTCGCCCGCCCCGAGCCCCGGTTCGGCGAAGGAGACGCCGATGGACGCGGCGACCCGGACGTCGTTGCCGTCGATCAGGTACGGCTGCGAAAGCGTGAGCCTGAGGCGGTCGGCGAGCTCCAGGATGTGCCGTTCGCGGGCGGTACGGTCACGGGTGCCGTCGCCGACGATCAGGGCCGCGAACTCGTCGCCGCCCAGCCGGGACGCCGTGTCCCCGTGCCGGACCGCGTCCTGGAGTCTGCGGGCGGCCTGGACGAGCAGCTCGTCCCCGGCCTGGTGCCCGATCGTGTCGTTGACGGCCTTGAAGCCGTCCAGGTCGATGAAGAGGACGGCCGTGCCCCGCAGGGCGGCGCGGTCGGAGGCGCGGCGGCCGGACAGCGCCTGCTGCACACGCTTGGTGAACAGCGCGCGGTTGGGCAGGTCGGTGAGCGGATCGTGCTCGGCGTTGTGCTGGAGCTGCGCCTGGAGCCGCACCCTTTCGGTGACGTCCCGGCTGTTGAAGATCAGGCCGCCGTGGTGACGGTTGACGGTGGACTCGACGTTCAGCCAGCCGCCGTCGCCGGACCGGAAGCGGCACTCGATGCGCGTGGTGGGTTCCTCGCCGACGTTGGCGGCGAGGAAGCGGCGCACCTCGTGCACCACGCAGCCCAGATCCTCCGGATGGATGAGAGCGGCCAGTTCGGTGCCGACGAGATCCTCCGCGGGCCGTCCGTAGACCCCGGCGGCGGCCGGGGAGACGTACCGGAGGATGCCGTTGGGCGCGGCGATCATGATGACGTCGCTGGAGCCCTGCACCAGGGAGCGGAAGTGGTTCTCCTGCTGCGCCAGCTCCTGGGTGAGGGTGATGTTGTCGAGGAGCATGATGCCCTGGCGCACCACGAGGGCGAGCACGACCGTGCCGCCGGTCAGGAGCACCACGCGGTCGACGCTGTGCCCGTCGAGGACGTTGTAGAGGATGCCCAGGGTGCAGACGGCGGCGGCGAGATAGGGCGTGAGGGCGGCCAGGGAGCCGGTGATGGGCCGGGTGGCCGGATACCGGCTGTGATCACCTCCCTGGGGGGACCCCGGCGGGGATCCCCGCGGCGGCACGGGGTGCTGACCGCCCGGGCGCTGTCCGGGCAGGTGTTCGCGCACCACACGCGTGTGCCCTTCGTCGGCCGCCGCCCCCTGCGGCCGGGGCGCGGCCCACGGGGCGTACGCCAGGAGCAGCGAACCTGCGAACCAGCCCGCGTCGAGCAGCTGGCCCGAGTGGTAGTTGTTGTGCAGCAGGGGCGAGGTGAACAGGGCGTCGCACATCACGGTCAGGGCCAGCCCGCCGATCGCGGTGTTGACCGCGGTGCGGTTGACCGCCGAGCGCCGGAAGTGCAGCGCCAGCACCATGCTGACCAGGGCGATGTCGAGCAGCGGGTAGGCCAGCGACAGCGCGGTGTGCGCCACGCTCGGCCCGTCGAACTCCGCGGCCTGGGCGAGCGCCAGGCTCCAGGACAGCGTGAGCAGCGAGCCGCCGATCAGCCAGGCGTCCAGCGCGAGGCAGACCCAGCCCGCTTTTGTCACCGGTCGCTTGGCGAGCACCAGCAGGCCCACGATCGCGGGTGGCGCGAAGCAGAGGAAGAACAGGTCGGCGGAGCTGGGGCTGGGGACGGGCCGTCGCAGGACGACCTCGTACCACCCCCAGACACCGTTGCCCAGGGACGCCATCGCCGAGGAGAGGGCGAACAGCAGCCAGGCGGGTCGGAAGCGGACACGGCGGGCACGCGCGTAGAGGAGGCACGACACGGCGGCGGTGCCCGCCGCGGCGCTCAGCCCGAAGTCACCCATGAACAGGGCGACTTCGCTCGAGCCCCAGCCGAGCGCGGAACCGACGGCGTATCCCGCGCACACCAGGGCCAGTACGAGTTGGTGGACCAGGCTCGTTCCGCCGCCGGAGACCGGCCGGCGCAACAGCGGCGCCTGCGAGGGAGGCTGTGCCCGCAGCGCTCCGTCGAGGGTGGTCGCGGAGGGCGGGGGCGAGCTCACCGGGCCCTCCCGGTCCGCGCGGCTCCCGGGTCCCGCGGGTCCCGGTGCGCTGGGTGCGTGTGCCTCCTGCGACAGCTGTGCCTGCGGTGGTGCCGGTTGTGGTGGCCGCTGTGATCGGCGTGATGACCGCGTCGCCTGCGTGCCGCCGTGCGCCAGGGCCGCCGCCGGCGGCCCCGACGCGTCGGGTCGTTCGTCCATAGGCCGTGCATCGCCCGTCGCCCCCCTCACCAGTCTGAAATGTCCATCCCCAGCGCCGAACGGTGCGCGGCGCAGCCCCTGTCGGGACGATACACCAGTCTCGTCACTCAGGGACATAGTTCCTCTACGCTCCGTGACGATCGACGCGGCGCGGACACACACCGCGTCCGTGGGACTGCGGAGGGTGCTCGATCCGGATCACACGTCGACCGCACCTGTCGTACGGATCACGTGCCGCAGCGGCCGCCGGTTCACGAAACGTCCCAACTGGTCCACCAGCAGCCGCTTTGCGCGCGGCAGGAACGCGGACGTCGGGCCGCCCACGTGCGGGCTGATCAGCACACCCGGCGCGTGCCACAACGGGTGCCCCGGCGGCAGCGGTTCGGGATCGACCACGTCCAGGGCGGCGGTGATACGGCCGCCCTCCAGCTCGGCGAGCAGCGCCTTGGTGTCGACCACCGGGCCGCGGGCGACGTTGACCAGCAGCGCACCGTTCTTCATGCGGGCCAGGAAGGCACCGTCGACCAGACCGCGCGTGCTCTCCGTCAGGGGCGTGGAGAGGACGACGACGTCCGCCTCCGGGAGCAGGGAGGGCAGTTCGGTGAGTGGATGCACCGGACCGCGCGCCGTGGTGCGCTCAGAGCGCGCGACGCGCGCCACCCGCGCAACCTCGAACGGAACGAGCCGGTCCTCGATGGCCTCGCCGATGGCCCCGTAGCCGACGATGAGGACGTTCTTGTCGGCGAGGGCCGGCCGGAACCCGCCGGCCCACCGGCCCTGGTCCTGGGCCCGCACGAAGTCGGGGATGCCCCGCAGCGCGGCGAGGATCAGCGCCAGCGCGAGTTCGGCGGTGCTCGCGTCGTGCACTCCACGGGCGTTGCACAGCAGCACCCCGGGACGCAGGCCCGCGAGCGCGGGCTCGACGTGGTCGGTGCCGGCGGACAGCGTCTGGATCACCTGGACGGAGCTCATCTCCGCCAGGGGGCGTACGCCGATCTCGGCGGATTTCATGTACGGCACGACGTAGAAGGCGCAGTCGGCGGGGTCCGCGGGGAAGTCCGGGGCACCGTTCCAGAAGAGGTACCTGGGTCCCTGCGGAAGCCCCTCGATCTCGTCCGGCGGGATGGGAAGCCACACGTCAGCACTCATGGCCAGGAGGCTATGTCAGGCCGCCCGGGAGGCAGAGGTTAGGTTGGGGGGCAGGAGAGGGAGGTTCACGGCACGTGGAGCGCAGGACGATCGGTGCGGGGGCGCTCGCGATGGGGGCCGTCGGACTCGGGTGCATGCCGATGAGCTGGGCGTACAGCGGGTCTCGGCAGCGGGGCGACGAATCGCTCAGAGCGGTGCACCGGGCTCTGGACCTGGGCTCGACGCTCCTGGACACGGCCGACATGTACGGCCCGTTCACCAACGAGCTGCTGGTGGGACGGGCGTTGAAGGAACGGCGCGCGGACGCGTTGGTGTCCACGAAGGTCGGCCTGCTGGTGGGCGAGCAGCACGTCGTGGCCAACGGGCGCCCCGGGTATGTGAAGCGGGCCTGCGACGCCTCGCTGCGCCGCCTCCAGACGGACGTCATCGACCTCTATCAACTGCACCGCGCCGACCCCGAGGTTCCCGTCGAGGAGACCTGGGGCGCGATGGCGGAGCTGGTGCGGGCCGGGAAGGTGCGGGCGCTCGGGCTGTGCGCGGTGGGCGCGCGGGGCGGCCGCCGGTCCGGGGCACGGCTGCACGACGCGACGATCCGCCAGTTGCACCGGGTGCAGCAGGTCTTCCCGGTGAGCGCCGTGGAGGCCGAACTGTCCGTGTGGTCGCCGGAGGCGCTGGACGCGCTGCTGCCGTGGTGCGAGGCACGCGGCATCGGGTTCCTGGCGGCCATGCCCCTCGGCAACGGCTTCCTGACCGGCACGCTCACTCCCGGTGAGGGCTTCGAGCCGGACGACATGCGCGCCCGCCACCCCCGTTTCACCGCCGAGATGATGGCCGCGAACCAGCCGATCGTCGTCGGCCTGCGCCGGGTGGCCCGCCGGCACGGCGAGCACGTCACGGCGGCCCAGGTGGCCCTGGCCTGGGTCCTGGCCCAGGGCCGGCACGTCGTTCCGGTGCCGGGTGCCAAGCAGGAGCGCTGGGTGACGGAGAACGCGGCGGCGGCCGGACTGCGCCTGACGGCCGAGGACCTGTCGGAGGTGGCGGAACTGCCGGGGGCGCTGGGGTCCTGGGACTGAGGGCGTCTGAGGTCGGGGCTCGAACCGGGGTCGGCAGAGCCGGGGCCGGGGACTCGAACCGGGGTCGGCAGAGCCGGGGCCGGGGACTCGAACCGGGGTCGGCAGAGCCGTGGCCGGGGACTCGTTCCCGCATCGGTGGCCGTGATCGGGAACCCGTGAGGCGCGAGCGGTGTAAGACAAGTAGAACCCGCCGCGTCGAAGGGACCATGATCGTGCAACGTCGTGCTGTGACGGCCGTGTTGGCCGCGGGAGCGCTCCTGTTGACGGCCGGCTGCTCCTCCGGCGGCAAAGGAGGACCGGGCGAGGGCGCGAGCGCCTCCCCGAGCCGTACGAGCGCGCAGGCGTCCCCCTCGGATCCGGCCGCCGAGAAGACCCCGCCCGCGAAGGGCTCGGTGAAGGTGCTGCGCACGGTCACCGAGGATCTGAAGAGTCCCTGGGGCCTGGCCCCGCTCCCGGGCGGCGGCCTGCTCGTCTCCTCCCGGGACGAGGGGACGATCACCCTGGTCGACGAGGAGACCGGCAAGAAGACGGAGCTGGGCGCGGTGGCGGGGGTGTCTCCGGCCGGCGAGGGCGGCCTCCTGGGCATCGCGCTCTCACCGGACTACGCCTCGGACCACATGATCTACGCGTACTTCTCCTCGGCCTCGGACAACCGCATCGTCCGCATGCTCTACGACGACAAGAAGCCCGCGGGCGAACAGTTGGGCGCGCCCGACACGGTGTTCAAGGGCATCCCGAAGGGCGTGATCCACAACGGCGGCCGGATCGCCTTCGGCCCGGACGGGATGCTCTACGCCGGCACGGGCGAGAGCGGCGACCGGGGGCTGTCCCAGGACAAGAAGTCCCTGGGCGGCAAGATCCTGCGGCTGACCCCGGAGGGTGAACCGGCGCCGGGGAACCCGTTCCCCGACTCCCCCGTGTATTCGTACGGCCACCGGAACGTGCAGGGGCTGGCCTGGGACTCCGAACAGCGCCTGTTCGCCTCGGAGTTCGGCCAGGACACCTGGGACGAGCTGAACGCGATCAAGCCGGGCGACGACTACGGCTGGCCGGATGCCGAGGGCAAGGCGTCCGACCCGAAGTACCACAACCCGGTGACCCAGTGGCGTACGGACGACGCCTCCCCCAGCGGGGTCGCGTACGCCGAGGGCTCCCTCTGGATGGCGGGTCTGAAGGGCCGGCGCCTGTGGCGCATCCCGCTGAAGGGCACGGAGGCGTCGGCGCCCCCGCAAGCCTTCCTCAGCGGCGAGTACGGCCGCCTGCGCACGGTGGTGTCGGCGGGCGGCGACAAGCTGTGGCTGGTCACGAGCAACACGGACGGCCGTGGAGACCCGAAGCAGGGGGACGACCGGATCCTGGAACTGGAGGTGAGCTGAGCCCACCCCCCGTTCCCCGTTCCTCGCTCCTCGCTCCTCGCTTCCTCATCCCCCGCCGGGATCGGAGCCACGGGGGTCGGAGCCACCCGGGTCGGAGCCACCGAGGTCGGAGTCGTCCGAGTCGGCTCGGTCCGCCTCGGCCGGCCGCCGGGGCGGGTGGACGACGACCTTCCCGGACGCGAGATCTATCGGCCCGCGTCCGGGGTCGCTGTCCCCGGTGTCCTCACGGGTCAGCTCCAGCCGGTTCTGCTCGTCTCGGGTGTGCTTGCGGCCCGGCGCGAAGAGGTCCGCGAAGGCGTCGAACACTGGTCCTCCTGCCGGTCCCCTACAGCGTACGGCTCAGCTGCCGGGCCCGGTGGGGAGCGAGTCGGACGGGAACAGCCCCATCCGATGCGCCACCGCCGCCGCCTCCCCCCGTCCCGAGACCCCGAGCTTGCCCAGGATGTTGGAGACGTGGACGCTCGCGGTCTTCGGGGAGATGAAGAGTTCCTCGGCTATCTGGCGGTTGGTGCGGCCGGCGGAGACCAGTCGCAGGACGTCGCGTTCCCGGCCGGTCAGGCCCAGGGTCTCGGTGGGGTCGGTGGTCCGCGCGGGGGCCCGGGTCAGGGAGATGCGGGCGCGCTGGGCGAGGAGGGTGACGGCGTCGGCCAGCGGGCGGGCGCCGAGGTGCTCGGCGACGGCGTGGGCCAGGCGGAGCAGTTCGGTGGCGCGGGCGCGCTCGTCCTCGCCGCCGCCGGCGAGGAGCGCCTCGGCGAGGCGGTGCCGGATGCGGGCGAGGTCGTAGGGGCGCTCCAGTTGTTCGAAGGCGGTGACCACCTCCGTCCAGGTGTCGGCGGTGGCCCGGCCCTCGGCTCGGTGCAGTTCGGCGCGGACCCACTTCTCGTGGGCGAGCCAGACGGGTGCGTCCGTGGTGAGGTTCTTGACGGACCCCAGGATGCGCTCCAGGGTCCGCCGGCGACCCTGTTGCGCGGCGGGCAGCGCACGGGCGTCGGCCTCGGCGGTGGCGGCGGCCAGCAGCAGGGGCCAGGCAGACCGCTGGGTGCCGGGTGAGAAGCCGACGTCGAGGGTCTGGTCGAGTGCGGCGCGGGCGTCCAGGAGGCGGCCCTCGGCGGCGGTGACGCCGACGGTGACCCAGGCCAGCGGGATCGTCTGCTGGGGCACGGGATCGCAGGATCCGAAGTGCGCCTTCGCCGCCGCCAGTTGGCGTCCGGCCTCGGCCAGGTCGCCCCGGGACAGGGCGAGTTGGGCCAGGCAGAGGGCTCCTTCGCCCTGCGGTCGGGCGTCCTGTCCATACCGTATGGCGGTCTGTGCCGCGTCGGCGGCGGCGTCCCAGCGGCCGAGCGAGTACAGCGATCCCGCGAGGTTGCCCCGGACCCAGCCCTCGGAGTCCACGAGGCCGAACTTCCGGGTGTAGCGGGCCGCCTCTTCCAGGAGCGAGACGGCTTCCCGGGAGCGGCCGACGGCTTCGAGTTTCGCGGGCAGGTTCACGTAGGCGCGGCCGCCGACGTACGCGATGCCGAGGTCGAGCGCCCGCTGCCTGACCTCGTGCATCTGGGCGAGTCCTGCGTCGATGTGCCCGGCGTCGACCATCAGGCCGCCGAGGGTGAGGCGGGCGTTCAGTTCGATCTCGCCCGCGTCGACCATGTGGGCGTACTCCACGGCGCGCTCGGCGGCCGAGAGGGCCTCGGGGCCCGGCTCGTGCGTCATCAGCCAGGCGGCCACGCTGCCCAGCACCTCGGCGTGCACCTCCGACGGCGGCAGACCGCGCACGAGTTCCTGGGCGGTGGCCAGTTCCTCCCAGCCGTCACCGCGGGCCTGGGCCTGCACCAGCCGGGACCGCTGGACCCAGAACCAGGCGGTGCGCAGCGGGTCGTCGTCGCCGTCCAGCAGGTGCAGCGCGCGCTTGGTGATCTTCAGGGCGCGTTCGCGTTCGCCGCAGAAGCGGCCCGCGACGGCCGCCTCGGCCATCAGGTCGAGGAACCGCAGAGGGGTGGTGGCGGGGTCGCAGCCGTGAGCAGGGTAGGCCTGCGCGTAGTCGAGGGTGCGCAGCCCGGCCCGGACGGCCTCGGGGGCGGTGTCCCACAGTTCCATCGCGCGTTCCAGCAGCCGCAGCTGCTCGCTGTAGGCGTGCCGGCGGCGGGCCGTGGCGGAGGCGTCGAGGACGGCGGGCAGGGCCTTGGCCGGGTCGTGGGCGTGGTACCAGTAGCTGGCCAGGCGCATGACGCGCTCTTCGGCGGGGACCAGCGTCGGGTCGCTCTCCAGGGCCTCGGCGTAACGGCGGTTGAGGCGGGAGCGTTCGCCGGGGAGCAGGTCGTCGCTGACGGCCTCGCGGACCAGGGAGTGCCGGAAGCGGTAGCCGTCGCCGGCCTGGGTGGCGAGCAGGATGTTGGCGTTCACCGCGGCGCGCAGCGCTTCGATGAGGTCGTCCTCGGTGAGCCGGGCGACGGCGGCGAGCAGCCGGTATTCGAGGGTGGAGCCGCCTTCGGCGACGATCCGGGCGATGTACTGGGTGCTCTCGGGCAGGCTCTCGACCCGGACCAGGAGCAGGTCGCGCAGGGAGTCGGTGAGTCCGGTGGAGCAGCCCTCGCCCGCGGCGACGGCGAGTTCCTCGACGAAGAACGCGTTGCCGTCGGAGCGTTCGAAGATGTCGTCGACCTGGGCGGGGTCCGGTTCGGCGGCGAGTATGCCGGCGATCTGGCGGCCCACCTCGGCCCGGTTGAAGCGGGCGAGTTCGAGGCGGCGGACGGTGCGCAGCCGGTCGAGTTCGGCGAGCAGGGGCCGAAACGGATGGCGGCGGTGGATGTCGTCGGCGCGGTAGGTGGCGAGGACGACGAGGCGGCCGGTGCGCAGGGTGCGGAAGAGATAGGCGAGGAGGTGACGGGTCGAGGCGTCCGCCCAGTGCAGGTCCTCCAGGGCGACGACCACGGTGCGGTCGGCCGCGACCCGCTCCAGCAGCCGTGCGGTGAGTTCGAAGAGGCGGGCCATGCCCTCCTCGTCGTGCCGTCCGGAGCCGCTCTCGCCGAGCTCGGGCAGGAGCCTGGCCAGTTCCTCCTCCTGCCCGGCGGCCGCCGCGGCCAGTTCGTCGGGCAGTTCCCGGCGCAGGGCGCGCAGTGCGGTGGAGAACGCGGCGAAGGGCAGTCCGTCGGCGCCGATCTCGACGCAGCCGCCGAGCGCGAAGACCGCGCCCCGGCGGCAGGCGGCGGTGGCGAACTCCTCGACGAGCCGGGTCTTGCCGACTCCGGCCTCACCGCCGAGCAGCAACGCCTGCGGCTCGCCCGCGGCGGCACGGGCGAGCGCGTCCTTCAGAACGTCCAGTTCCTCTGCGCGGCCCACGAACACGGGGCTGACGGACCTGTTCTCCACGGGCCCGAGCATCGCACAACGGCCTGGCCGTGCCCCAGCCGTCATGGGGAGGGCGAGGAGGGGCCCGGCCGGCGTCGCCCCGTGATCCGGTGGCAGCGGACGGCCGACCCCCGTGCGGCCGTCCCCCTGCGATCCGACACCGCCGCCCGGGACGGCGGCCGCCGCGCCCCATCGACGACCGGGACGGACTCCCGCGGACGGTCTCCGGCCGGGGCGGCGTGCCGCGTCCCCTCGCCGACCGCGTCGGTGTGCCACGGACCCTCACCACCGGCCGGGACGGTCTGCCGCGTGCCGTCGTGCCCCGGCGGCTCCCCGCGGCTCACGCGGCGCGGGTGAGCCGGTGCCGGCGGGGGCGGTGGATATGCGACTCGCTCTCCGTGGCCCGCTCGGCGGCGGCACGGCGGGCGGCGCGACGGTCCCGGACGACCGCACGGGCCAGCCTCTCCCGCTCGGCGTGGCGGATCAGCTCGGCGGAACGGAGCCGCTGGAGCTCGTACTCGTACATGGTGTCCCCTGTGAGGTGAGAGTCGGAGTGGTGCTGTCGCTCGCTGCGATGACTCCACCCTCGTCTCCCAGGGGGGTCCGCCACATCGGGAGAGTTCCGCATCTTCCGCGGGCAGGGGGGCCTTAGACGCGGGTGAGGGGTCCCAGGGCGCCCGTAAGTGCGGTTACGGACGCCCTAAGACCCCTCGGGACCTGCGGGGATGTGGCCGGCGGTCAGCTCGCGGAGGGCAGTCCGAGCAGGACGTCCGTGTACTTCAGGACGGCCAGGAGCAGTCCTATGACGCCCAGCGCGACCCCGCCCCAGGCGACGGACTTGATCCACGGGGCCTGCGGCCTGCCGGGGGCGCCGAACGCGGGCCGCGCGAGCACCACGACGCCGACGACCAGGGCGGTCAGCGCGAACAGGCCGCCCCACAGGGCGGTGGTGTGCCAGGCGTCGCCGTAGATCTCCTTGATCTGGTTGGCGACGCTCGCGTTCGACGAGGTCTTGAGCTGGCCGATCAGGGTCTCGCGGGCGGCGGCCACGGTGGAGATCCAGCCACCGGTGAGCGAGACGAGACCGAGTCCGGCGGAGACCACGGCGGCGGCGCCCTGGCCGACCCCGGAGGGGCCCTCCTGCGCGTCGTCGTGTCCGTCCTCGACGAGGTCTTCGGCCTCGGTCTGCGTCACCTCGGCAGAGGCGTCGTCGGTCTTGGTGACGTCCAGCTTCTCCTCGTCGGTCGTGGCCTCGGCGCCCGTGGTGGCACCGGTCTCGTCAACAGTCTTCGTTCCCATGGACCGCACCGTACGGACGGAGTCTGAGAGCTTTCTTAATGAACCCTGTGAGCGGTACACGCGCGAGCCTCGCCCCACTCGGGGGCGTCCTCGCGGTCGCTCTCGGCCGCGTCGCCGCTCATGAGCGGCGCGTCGCGCCCTGGTCGCCGGAACGTCAGTCGAACTGGTCTCCGACCGCCATCACCATCACGCCGGCGATCAGCAGCCACAGCGCGCGCCGGGTGCGTCCCCGGAATCCCAGGACCGCGGCGAGCGCGCAGACGACGGCGCCGAGGGCGTAGGCCGCCGGGGCGAGCACCGGAGCGGAGCCGGTCCAGCGCAGCAGTGCCGCGGCCAGACCCGCCAGCGTCAGCAGGCCGCCGGTACCGGTCGCCGTCCAGCGGGCCCGGCGCACGTCCTCGTCCTGGCCTTCCAGGTCCTCGTCCTCGGAGTGGCCTTCCAGGTCCTCGGCCCGGTCCTCCGGCTCCTCGTCCTCGGACCTGTCTCCCGGGTCCTCGTCCCCGGGCCGGTCCCCCAGGTCGTCCAGGTCGCCGCCCTCGGGCCGGTCCCCCGGGTCCTCGTCCTCGGGCCGGTCCCCTGCGTCGTGCACCGTGGCTATGTCGGCATCCCTCTCGGCGTCCGTCTCGGAATCAGTACGACCACTCATGGCGGGCGAGCGTAGTCCCTCCGGCCCGGAAACCCGGCTGCGGGGAGTGCCGCCCGCTGCTAGCGTCCCGCCGTCCGCAGTCCCCGGCCCAGCGCCACCGATCCGAGCAGGTGCATTGTTTGACGGTCCGACCGAGCTCCTACGCCACCCGTTCCACCACCACGAACCCGAGGAGCCCGTTCACCGATGTCCGACCACACACCCGACCTCGCACCCGACCACAGACCCCACACCGCGACAGACACCGCGCCTTCCCCCACCTCGAAGTCCTCCGCCGACGGTCTCGCTGAGCGTCTGAGCCAGGCCCGCTACCCGCGCAGCAACCGCTACGACGTCCGCTGGGGCATCGAGAACCAGATGGGCCCGTACGCGCTGTGGCTGCTGGAGTGGCTGGCCCCGGCCCTCGGCCTGGACACCCTGCGCCCCGGCGCACGCGTCCTGGACCTGGGCTGCGGTCGCGCCATGACCTCCGTCTTCCTCGCGAAGGAGTACGGCGTCCAGGTCGTCGCGGCCGATCTGTGGGTGAAGCCCGACGACAACGCCGCGCGCATCGCCGAGGCGGGCGTCGCCGACCGCGTCCTGCCCGTGCTCGTCGAGGCGCACGACCTGCCGTTCGGCGACGGCACGTTCGACGCGATCGTCTCCGTCGACGCGTACCACTACTTCGGCACCGACGACCTGTACCTGCCCACGCTGACCCGGCTGCTGAAGCCGGGCGGGCGGATCGGGGTCGTCGTTCCCGCGCTGCGGGAGGAGCCGACGGGCACCGAGCCGCCGGAGCACCTGAAGCCGTTCTGGGAACCCGCCTTCTGGTCCTTCCACTCCGCCGCCTGGTGGCGGCGCCACTGGATCCGCAGCGGGGCCGTCGAGGTCGAGACCGTCGACCGGCAGCCAGACGGCTGGCAGGACTGGCTGCTGTGGAGCGAGGTGTGCGCCGAGGAGAGCCCGAGCGAGTTCATGGCCGGGATGGCCCGTGAGTCGGTCGCGTTGCTGCGCGCCGACGAAGGCCGCGCGCTCGGCTTCGTACGGGCGGTCGGTCGCCGCCGCTGAACACACCTGGGGGGACGCATCGGTGTCGACGCGTCCCCCCAGGGTTCACAGGAGCGGGACTCAGCCCTCGCTGACGCCCAGCTTCTCCAGGATCAGCTCCTTGACGCGGGCCGCGTCGGCCTGGCCGCGCGTGGCCTTCATGACCGCGCCGACCAGGGCGCCGGCGGCGGCCACCTTGCCGCCGCGGATCTTGTCCGCGACGCCCGGGTTGCCGGCGATGGCCTCCTCGACGGCCGTCGTGAGCGCGCCCTCGTCGGAGACGACCTTCAGACCGCGCCGGTCGACGACCTCGTCCGGGGTGCCCTCGCCCGCGAGGACGCCCTCGATGACCTGGCGGGCCAGCTTGTCGTTCAGGTCACCCTTCGCGACCAGCTCGGTGACCCGGGCGACCTGCTCCGGCGTGATGGCCAGCTCGTCGAGCGTCCGGGCCGACTCGTTGGCGCTGCGGGCGAGCTCGCCCATCCACCACTTGCGGGCGGAGCCCGCGTCGGCACCGGCGTCGATGGTGGCGACGATCAGGTCCAATGCACCGGCGTTGAGGATCGACTGCATGTCGGTCGCCGAGATCCCCCACTCCTCGCGCAGCCGGTTGCGGCGGACCAGCGGAAGCTCGGGCAGCGCGGCCCGGATCTCCTCGACCCACTCCCGGGACGGCGCCACCGGCACCAGGTCCGGCTCGGGGAAGTACCGGTAGTCCTCGGCCTCCTCCTTCACCCGGCCCGAGGTCGTCGACCCCGTGTCCTCGTGGAAGTGGCGGGTCTCCTGGATGATCGTGCCGCCGCTGTTCAGCACGGCCGCGTGCCGCTGGATCTCGAAGCGGGCCGCGCGCTCGACGGACCGCAGCGAGTTGACGTTCTTGGTCTCGCTGCGCGTGCCGAACTTCTCCCGGCCGTGCGGGCGCAGCGACAGGTTCACGTCGCAGCGCATCTGGCCCATCTCCATGCGGGCCTCGGAGACGCCGAGCGCCTTGATGACCTCGCGCAGCTCACGGACGTACGCCCGCGCGACCTCGGGGGCACGCTCGCCGGCCCCCTCGATCGGCTTGGTGACGATCTCGATGAGCGGGATGCCCGCGCGGTTGTAGTCGAGCAGGGAGTGCGAGGCGCCGTGGATACGGCCGGTGGCACCACCCACATGGGTGGACTTGCCGGTGTCCTCCTCCATATGGGCGCGCTCGATCTCCACCCGGAAGGTCTCGCCGTCCTCCATCTGGACGTCGAGGTAGCCGTTGAAGGCGATCGGCTCGTCGTACTGGGAGGTCTGGAAGTTCTTCGGCATGTCCGGATAGAAGTAGTTCTTCCGGGCGAAGCGGCACCACTCGGCGATCTCGCAGTTCAGCGCGAGACCGATCTTGATGGCCGACTCGATGCCGATCGCGTTGACGACCGGGAGCGCGCCGGGCATGCCGAGGCAGGTGGGGCAGGTCTGCGAGTTGGGCTCGGCGCCCAGCTCGGTGGCACACCCGCAGAACATCTTCGTCTTGGTGCCGAGTTCGACATGGACCTCGAGGCCCATGACGGGGTCGTAGGACGCCAGCGCGTCCTCGTACGACACCAGGTCGGTCGTGGTGGTCACGGTGAAACTTCCCTCTCAGCCCAGCAGGACGTCGTCGTCGCCCAGCCGCTTCAGCTCGCGGTAAAGGATGGCGAGGCCGGTGACGATCGCGACGGCGGACACCGTGGCGTCGACCAGGCGCAGTGTGTCGTGCTCGGCGCGGGCCTTCTTGATCTGCTTGGCGACACCCATCGCACCGAAGGCCGTGGTGGCCATGGACAGGTATGTGCCGGACTTGGACTTCTTGAAGCCCTTGGCCTTGGACAGTGCCTTGCTCACAGCGACGGAGCCTCCTCGATCAGCGGGTGACCCCACTTTTCCACGAAGGCGGCCTCGACGGCGGCGCCGACCTTGTAAAGGCGGTCGTCCTTCAGTGCCGGGGCGATGATCTGGAGCCCGACGGGGAGGTTGTCCTCGGGGGCGAGACCGCAGGGCAGCGACATGGCCGCGTTACCCGCCAGGTTGGTCGGAATGGTGCACAGGTCGGCGAGATACATCGCCATCGGGTCGTCGGCGCGCTCGCCGATCGCGAAGGCGGTGGTCGGGGTCGTCGGGGAGACGATCACGTCCACCTGTTCGAAGGCCTTCTCGAAGTCGCGCGTGATCAGCGTGCGGACCTTCTGGGCGGAGCCGTAGTACGCGTCGTAGTAACCCGAGCTCAGGGCGTACGTGCCGAGCATGATGCGGCGCTTCACCTCGGGACCGAAGCCCGCCTCACGGGTGAGGGAGGTGACCTCCTCAGCGGAGTGCGTGCCGTCGTCGCCGACCCGGCGGCCGTAGCGCAGGCCGTCGAAGCGGGCGAGGTTGGAGGAGCACTCGGACGGCGCGATCAGGTAGTACGCCGAAAGGGCCAGGTCGAAGGACGGGCAGTCCAGCTCGACGATCTCGGCGCCCAGTTCCTTGAGGAGGGCGACGGCCTCGTCGAAGCGCTGGATGACGCCGGCCTGGTAACCCTCGCCGCGGAACTGCTTGACGACGCCGACGCGCATGCCCTCGACGCTGCCGTTGCGGGCGGCCTCGACGACCGGCGGGACCGGGACGTCGATGGAGGTGGAGTCGAGCGGGTCGTGCCCCGCGATGACCTCGTGCAGCAGCGCCGCGTCCAGGACCGTACGGGCGCAGGGGCCGCCCTGGTCGAGGGAGGACGAGAAGGCGACCATGCCGTAGCGGGAGACCGCGCCGTACGTCGGCTTCACACCGACCGTGCCGGTGACGGCGGCCGGCTGGCGGATGGAGCCGCCGGTGTCGGTGCCGATGGCGAGCGGGGCCTGGAAGGAGGCCAGGGCGGCGCTGGAGCCGCCGCCGGAGCCGCCGGGGATCTTGGTCAGGTCCCACGGGTTGCCGGTCGGGCCGTAGGCGCTGTTCTCCGTCGACGACCCCATGGCGAACTCGTCCATGTTGGTCTTGCCGAGGATGACCACGTCGGCGGCCTTCAGCCGCTTGGTGAGGGTCGCGTCGTACGGCGGGATCCAGCCTTCGAGGATCTTCGAACCGACGGTCGTCGGGACGCCCTCGGTGGTGAAGATGTCCTTGAGGGCGAGCGGGACGCCGGCCAGCGGGCCGAGCTTCTCGCCGCGCTCGCGCTTGGCGTCGACGGCGCGGGCCTGCGCGAGGGCGCCCTCGCGGTCGACGTGGAGGAAGGCGTGCACCTTCTCGTCGACGGCCTCGATCCGGGCCAGGTGGGCCTCGGTGACCTCGACGGCCGTGAGCTCGCCGGAAGCGATTTTCGCGGCGGTCTCGGCGGCGGTGAGCTTGATGATGTCCGTCATGATGGTCTTAGTCCTCCCCCAGGATCTGCGGCACCTTGAAACGCTGCTGCTCCTGGGCCGGGGCGCCGGAGAGCGCCTGCTCGGGGGTGAGCGACGGACGGACCTCGTCCGCCCGCATGACGTTCGTCAGCGGGAGCGGGTGCGAGGTCGGCGGTACGTCTTGGTCGGCGACCTCACTGACGCGGGCCACCGCGCCGATGATGTCGTCCAGCTGGCCGGCGAAGTGGTCGAGCTCTTCGTCCTCCAGCTCCAGACGCGCCAGCCGAGCGAGGTGGGCGACCTCCTCGCGCGTGATGCCAGGCATGCAGCGTTCCTCTGGGGTGAGTGAGAGTGGTTTGGCCCCAATCCTAGGGGGCCGGGCGGTGTGCACGTGAAACGGTTTCCCCCGGACCGGCCCGGGAGGCCCTCGTCAGCGGCGCCCGGCCCACGCCTCGCTGTGCAGGAAGTGGTTGTCGTAGAGGTCCTGGACCTCCAGCAGACTTTCCGGGCCGGCCTCGCCCAGGCGGATGCGCTGGAGGTGGCGGAAGTACTCGAAGCGCTCGACGCCCGGAGTGATCACGACGAGGATGTCGGCGCCGGTGCCGGGGCCGGCGGCGAAGGCGTGCGGCCTGCCCGGCGGGACGATGACGAGGTCGCCGCGTTCCGCGGTGACGACGTCGTCGCCGGAGAGGATCTCGGCGGCCCCGTCCAGCAGGAAGAACATCTCGGCGGAGCGCTGGTGCAGATGCGGGTGGGCGCCGTCGGCGCCCTCCGCGAGGGTGACCCGTACGGTGGACAGCGCTCCGCCGGACGCGCTGCTGTCGGCCAGCAGCCTGACGGCGACGGGATCGTCACCGATCGTCTCGGCCTCCGCCGCACGGACGACCACGGACGAGTCGAACTTCGGGATGAGCAGCGACATTTCCGAACCTCCTTGTGACTGACACGGACGAGCTAGGAACCGACACGGACGCGGGCGGTCAGGCGACCGACACGGCCGAGCTCGGGACTGATAGGGACGAGCCGACGGTTGATCGATCCGGACGAGCCGACGGCTGACCGATCCGGACGTTTCCGGCGACCGGCACGGACGCGCCGGCGGCCGCAGCGGACTCCCTCAGACCGCGAAGAGCAGCCCGGCGCTGATCAGCACCACCATCGCCGTGGCGAAGTGGATCCCGAAGGCCACGGCCTTCGTGCCGCCGTTGCGCAGGACTGTCAGCGTGTCGCCGAGCGGCACGATCGCCACGGCGAGCATGAACCACGCCTCGGCGGTGGCACCGGCGAACGCGAGAAGAGCCAGCCCCAGCAGGCCGAACGTGCCGTCACGCAGGCCTTTGACCGTGAGGTAGGCGGCGGCGTCCCCGGCCGGCTCGGCGGGCACGCCGTAGCCGACGGCGGCGGGGCCGGGCTGGAACAGGAACCGGGCCCCGATGAACAGGACGAACAGGTCGAGCACGACAGCCAGGGTGTACGCGGTGATGGTCACGCCGGATCTCCTTGCTAGCAGCGCTAGGGACAAGAGCGAAGCTAGCAGATCATCGACAGGAACACTAGCAGTGCTAGAATTCCGGTCATGTCGATCCAGACGCGCCGGGAGCGCGAACGAGCGGAACGCGAGCGGCTGATCGTCACGGCCGCGCGGGAGCTGGCCGAGGCCGAGGGCTGGGACGCGGTCACCACGCGGCGGCTGGCCGCCGAGATCGAGTACAGCCAGCCCGTCCTCTACAGCCACTTCAAGGGCAAGGACGCCATCATGGCCGCGGTCGCGGTGCAGGGCTTCGCCGAGCTGGCCGACGAGCTGCGCTCGGTGCGTACGGCGGCCGGGGGCGACCGGCAGGCACTGGCGGCGGTGGGTGAGGCGTACACCGCCTTCGCGCGGCGGCGGCCCGCCCTGTACGACGCGATGTTCACGCACACGGTGGACCTGCCGTTCGCCACGGCACAGGCACCTGCGGCGCTCCGGGAGGCGTTCGGGGAACTGCACACCGCCGTGCTGCCGGTCGTCGCCGACGGCGACGACCCGGATCTGCTCACCGAGACGTACTGGGCGGGCCTGCACGGACTGGTGACCCTCATGCGCAGCGGACGCCTGCCCGCGGCGGGGCACGACCGCCGACTGGCCCTGCTGATCGGCCGCTTCACGGCGGGGGCGGACTGAGCACAGCGGCGACCGGGCCCGCTCCGGGCCACGGTCACCGCCGACGGCTCACCCCGGCGGAAGAGGGAAGGTCATTCCTCGGAGGCCGCCGCGGGCAGGGCCGCCGCCGGGCGCTGCCATCCGCGCGACCCGCGCGCCCGCAGCCACGCCGTCGTCTCCTCGGGAGGCATCGCGGCGGCGACCAGCCAGCCCTGTACGGCGTCGCAGCCGAGGTCGCGCAGGCGTTCCCAGGTCTCGTCGTCCTCGACACCCTCGGCGACCACCAGCAGGCCCAGGGAATGGGCGAGGTCGACCGTGCAGCGGACGATCTCCGCGTCCTCCGTGTCCACGGCCAGCCGGGCCACGAACGAGCGGTCGATCTTCAGTTCGCTGACCGGCAGCCGGCGCAGATGCACCAGCGAGGAGTAACCGGTGCCGAAGTCGTCCAGCGACATCTTCACCCCGTGCCCGGTCAGCGCGGCGAGGGTGTCGGCGGCGCGCTGCGGGTCCTCGAGCAGGACGTGTTCCGTTATCTCCAGCTGGAGTGCCCCGGCCGGGACACCGTGCCGGGCGAGCCGGGCGGCGACGGAGCCGGCGAAACCGGGTGTGTGGACGTCCCGCGGGGAGACGTTGACCGCGACCGGCACGTACAGCCCCTGGGCGCGCCACTGGGCGACCTGCGCCAGCGCCGTCTCCAGGACGTACTCCGTCAGATGAGGCATCAGCCCCGAGGACTCGGCGATCGCTATGAACTCGTCCGGCGGGACCTTTCCGCGCTCCGGATGCACCCAGCGGACCAGGGCTTCCAGGCCGGCCACCTGTCCGTCGAAGCGGACCTTGGGCTGGTAGTGCAGCTGTACCTCGTGGGCGTCCAGGGCCCGGCGCAGATCGCCGAGCAGCCCGAGCCGGTCCGGGGTGTTCGAGTCCCGCTTGGACTCGTAGACCTCCACGCCCGTACGGTCCCGCTTCGCCTGGTACATGGCGACGTCCGCGCGCCGCAGCAACCCCTCGGCGTCGAGGGCGTGGTCCGGGAAGACGGCGACGCCCGCGCTGGCCTCCAGGACGAGGGTGAGCCCGTCGAGGTCGAGCGGGGAGCTGAGGGCGGTCACCAGACCGCGGGCGACGCGGGTCGCGGACGTGGTCGAGTCGGCGACCGGCAGTAACACCGCGAACTCGTCGCCGCCGAGCCGCGCGGCCTCCGCCCCGCGCGGCAGGGCCACCCGCAGCCGGTCGGCGATCTGGAGGAGCAGCCGGTCGCCGGCGAGATGGCCGAGGGTGTCGTTGACCGAGCGGAAACGGTCCAGGTCGATCAGCATCAGGGCGGAGCGGGCACCGATGCGCTCGGCGTCGTCCAGGGCCGTCCAGATACGTTCCAGCAGCCACTGACGGTTGGGCAGGCCGGTCAGCGGGTCGCGCAGTTGCTCCTCGGCGCGGGCCCGGGCGATCCACAGGGTGGAGTCGAGGGCGACGAGCGGGATGGAGAACAGCGGCAGCAGGATCGGTTCGGCGACGGCGACCACGCAGACCAGGGGCGCGATGCCGAGCAGCGCGATCGCGACCAGGCCCTGTCTGACCAGGGCGGTGCGGGCGACGGTGGGCAGTCCGCCGCCACGGGGTGCGTGCAGGTACCACAGCAGGACGCGGGTCACCGCGAGGTAGGCGGCCGCGACCAGCACCACCTCGGGGGCCGTGTAGAAGGTCCAGGTGTCGGGGTTCCAGGGGCTCTCGACGGACGGCACGCGCCCGAAGGCGGCGAGCACCAGGGCCCCGGCGCCGATCCCGAGGATGTCCACCGCGCCGTGCAGGATGCCCTGCCGCCAGCGGTGGCGCCGGGCTATGCCGACCAGGACGACGACGGTGAGGCTGACCATTCCGGCGGGCACCCAGCCGTAGAGCAGCAGCACGGCGAGGGTGAGGGCGCCGCCGGAGCCGGTGCCGCCCCACCAGCGGGCGCGGCCCAGCATGACCAGGTGGCCGACGATGATGCCGGTCAGCACGGCCAGCGACCAGCCGACGGTGCCGGAGGGGAAGAGCGCGTGGCTGCCGGTGAAGGCGCGGTAGAAGCCGGCGCCCAGGACGAACCCGGCGGCGGTGACGACACCCGCGCGCAGCGCGGGCCAGGACAGGTGCCGTTCGGACTCGGTCCCGGGCAGGCCGGACGGGTGCTCGGCGCCTCGGCCGGTCCGGCCGAGGCTGTCGACGACGAGGTTCCGGGCGGGGCCGTGGCCGTCCACGGTGGTGCGCCGGCCGGTGGAGCGCCCCTGCGCGCCGTCGAGCGCCGCGGACCTCGTCCTGCGTCTGCTGTCCCGCCAGGCGCCGGTGACCCGGCACAGGCGCAGCCGTGAGTCCGCAGCGGCGCTCTCGGTCGGTTCCATTCCCGTCCCTCTCACAGCCGGCGGTGCCCACGCCACGCGACCCGATGCCCGACAACCATCAACGGCGCCGCGTCGAAAAGCCCTTCCGTGGCTCACCAGGAGCACGGGGATGCCCCGACCGCAGCTGGGCACGGCGGGCGCACATCTCAACAGTAGGCCGCAGAAGGCTTTCACGGGCAGCGGTCGTCGACGGTTGCCCGATTGAACCCCGGCCACCCGTATGCATCTGGTATGCGCCGATCGGGTGGCCTTCCACCGCTACTCCTCGACCGGCAGGGCGACTTCGGCCGCCGCCTCCGGCCCCTGTTCCAGCAGCACGGTGAAGCCGTCCTCGTTCAGGACGGGCACCTTGAGCTGCATCGCCTTGTCGTACTTCGAGCCCGGGTTGTCACCCACGACGACGAACGCCGTCTTCTTCGACACCGAACCCGTCACCTTCGCCCCGCGGCTCTGGAGCGCGTCCTTGGCGTCGTCACGCGTGAAGTGCTCGAGCGTGCCGGTGACGACGACGGTGAGTCCTTCGAGCGGGCGCGGGCCCTCGTCCTCGCCGGAACCCTCGTCCTCCGTCCGGACGCCGGCGGCCTTCCACTTGCGCAGCATCTCCTGGTGCCACGCCTCGGCGAACCACTCCTTGAGGGAGGCGGCGATGATCGACCCGACACCGTCGGTGTTCGCCAGCTCCTCCTCGGTGGCCTGCTCGATCCGGTCGATGGAGCGGAACTCGCGCGCCAGCGCCTCGGCCGCCACCGGGCCCACATGACGGATCGACAGGCCGGTGAGAACGCGGGCGAGCGGGCGCTCCTTGGCGGCCGCGATGTTCTCCAGCATCGCCAGCGCGTTCTTCCTTGGCTCGCCCTGCTGGTTGGCGAAGACGGTGGCGACCTTCTCCTCGCCCGTCTTCGGGTCGCGCTTGGGCAGACCGCTGTCCTGGTCGAGCACGTACGCCTTGATGGGCAGCAGCTGCTCGATGGTCAGGTCGAACAGGTCGCCCTCGTCCCTCAGCGGCGGGTCGGCGGGCTCCAGCGGCTTGGTCAGCGCCGCCGCGGCGACATAGCCGAAGTGCTCGATGTCCAGTGCCTTGCGGCCCGCGAGATAGAACAGCCGCTCACGCAGCTGGGCGGGGCAGCCGCGGGCGTTCGGGCAGCGCAGGTCGACGTCGCCCTCCTTCATCGGCCTGAGCGGCGTCCCGCACTCGGGGCACTCGGCCGGCATCACGAACTCGCGCTCGCTGCCGTCGCGCAGGTCGACGACCGGGCCGAGGATCTCCGGGATGACGTCACCGGCCTTGCGCAGCACGACCGTGTCCCCGATCAGGACGCCCTTGGCCTTGACCACGTCCTGGTTGTGCAGGGTCGCGAACTCGACCTCGGAGCCGGCCACCGTGACCGGCTCGACCTGGGCGTACGGCGTCACCCGGCCCGTGCGGCCCACTCCCACACGGATGTTGACGAGCTTGGTGTTGACCTCCTCCGGGGCGTACTTCCAGGCGATGGCCCAGCGGGGAGCCCGGGCCGTGGAACCGAGGCGGCCCTGGAGGCGGATCTCGTCGAGCTTGACGACCACCCCGTCGATCTCGTGCTCCACGGAGTGCCGGTTCTCGCCGTAGTACGCGATGAACTCCCGTACGCCGTCGAGGTCGTCGACCACCCTGTTGTGCGGGGAGGTGGGCAGGCCCCAGGTCTTGAGGAGGTCGTAGGCCTGGGAGAGGCGCGTGAGGCCCTCGTAGCCCTCCAGGGCGCCGATGCCGTGGACCACCATGTGCAGCGGGCGGCTCGCGGTGACGCGGGGGTCCTTCTGGCGCAGCGAACCCGCCGCCGCGTTGCGGGGGTTGGCGAAGGGCTTGTCGCCGGCCTCCACCAGACGGGCGTTGAGCTCCGCGAACTTCTCCATCGGGAAATAGACCTCGCCGCGGATCTCCACGAGGTCCGGGACGCGGTCGCCGGTCAGCCGGTCCGGGATCTCCGCGATCGTACGGACGTTGGGCGTGATGTCCTCGCCGGTGCGTCCGTCGCCGCGGGTCGCCGCGCGGGTGAGGCGGCCGTGCTCGTAGGTGAGGTTCACGGCGAGGCCGTCGACCTTCAGCTCGCACAGGAAGTGGTGCTCGGAGGTGCCCACGTCCTTGGCGACGCGCTCCGCCCAGGCGGCCAGTTCCTCGTCGCTGAAGGCGTTGTCGAGGGAGAGCATGCGCGAGCGGTGCTCGACCGACGTGAACTCCGTGGCGTACGCCCCCGCGACCTTCTGGGTCGGCGAGTCGGGCGTGCGCAGTTCGGGGTACTCCTCCTCCAGCGCTTCCAGGGAGCGCAGGAGGGTGTCGAAGTCCGCGTCGCTGACGACGGGGGCGTCCTTCACGTAGTACCGGAAGCGGTGCTCCTCGATCTGCTCAGCGAGCTGCGCGTGCTTCTCCCGTGCCTCGGCGGGCACCGTCGTCTCCGCTTGCTTGTCGCCGGCCACCGTGTCGTCCTCCCGTTACTCTGGGTTGTCCGCGAGGGATCTCGCCGCCAGGACGCAGTGGGCGAGCGCCCTGCGCGCGTACTCGGGGGACGCCCCCGCGAGTCCGCACGTCGGGGTGAGCGTGACCGCCTCCGCGAGAAGCCCCGGTTGCAGTCCCAGCCTGCGCCACAGCGTTCTGACACCCATGACGCTACCGGCAGGGTCCGACAATGGGCCGTCCGTGCCGGGGACGACACCGGCGAAGAGCCGCGTCCCGCCCTCCACCGCCTCGCCGATCGTGTCGTCGTCACGCTCGGTGAGGAGCGCGAAGTCGAAGGACACCGCCGCCGCGCCCGCCCGGCGCAGCAGGGCGAACGGGACGTCGGGGGCGCAGGAGTGCACCACGGCCGGACCCTGGTCGTGCACACCGATGACATCGCGCAGCGTGGCCTCCACGACCTGCCGGTCGACGGCGCGGTGGGTGCGGTAGCCGCTCGCGGACTTCACCTGGCCGCGCAGGACGGCGGTGAGGGAGGGCTCGTCGAGCTGGACGACGAGCCGGGCGCCTGGGATGCGGCGCTGTACCTCGGCGAGATGGAGGCGCAGGCCCTCGGCGAGGGAGGCGGCGAGATCGCGGCAGGCACCGGGATCGGAGAGGACGGCCTCGCCGTTGCGCAGCTCCAGCGCGGCGGCCAGCGTCCAGGGACCCACCGCCTGCACCTTCAACGGCCCCTCGTACTGCTGGGTGAACTCCTCCAGCGCGTCCAGGTCCTGGCCCAACCACGACCTGGCCCGCTTGGTGTCCCGCCCCGGCCGGTCGCCGAGCCGCCACCCGCTGGGCTCCACGCGCGCGTACAGCTCGACGAGCATCCCGGCGGTCCGGCCGATCATGTCCGCGCCGGGACCGCGGGCCGGCAGCTCGGGCAGGTACGGGAAGTCCTCGAGGGACCCCGTGACGGTCTTGGCGGTCTCCCGGGCGTCGCCGCCGGGCATGGAGCCGACACCGGTCGCGGGACCGAAGCTGAACTGCTTGTCTTCACTCACCCCGGAAGCGTACGGCTCCGCGGGCGGGCCGGATCCGGGGTGTCCGGTGCCCGGGGGCTGCCGCCCCCCGGACCCGCGCTTCGGCCCGAACGGCCCCGCCGTCAGACGCCGGACGGGCCGATGAGCCCTGCCCGCGGCCGCGCCCGGCTCACTGCCCCGGTCGCACCGTCAGGTCGTTGACCTCCGCGTCCCGCGGCAGATCGACGGCCATCAGGATCGCCGTCGCGACCGACTCGGGGTCGATCCACCGCGCGGGGTCGTACTCCTTGCCCTCCTGCTGGTGGACCTTGGCCTGCATCGGGCTGGCCGTGCGGCCGGGGTAGACGGACGTGACACGGACGCCGGATGCGTGCTCCTCGTGGCGGAGGGAGTCGGCGAGTGCCTTCAGGCCGTGCTTCGAGGCGGCGTACGCCGACCAGTCGGCGTGGGCGTTCAGGCCGGCGCCGGAGTTCACGAACACGACGTGGCCGCGGGCGGCGCGCAGCTGGGGCAGGAAGTGGCGGGTCAGCTCGGCGGGGGCGATCAGGTTGACGTTGAGCTGGTGGTGCCAGGACCGGGGGGTCAGGTCGCCGACCGGGCCGAGGTCGACCACCCCGGCGATGTGCAGCAGGCAGTCCACCCGCTCGGGGAGGGTCTGGTGGGAGAACGCCCAGCTCAGCTTGTCCGGGTCCGCCAGGTCACCGACCAGCGTCCGCACCCCGGGGAACTCGGCCGCCAGTTCCTTCGCGCGGCCCGCGTCGCGCGCGTGCAGCACGAGTTCGTCCCCGCGTGCGTGCAGGCGGCGGGCGACGGCCGCGCCGATGCCGGAGCCGGCCCCGGTGATCACATGAGTAGCCATGACGGCCATGCTCGCATCACCCGGTGCTCACTCGACGCCCTGGCTCTCCTCCAGGTAGGCCAGTGCCCCGACCGGCTCCTGTGCGAAGAACACCAGGTCGGTGAGCGCGCGGGGCAGGAAGCCCTCGTCCTCCATCCGGCGGAACTGCTCCTTGAGGCCGTCGTAGAAGCCCTCGGTGTTGAGCAGCACGACCGGCTTGTCGGTGTGCCCGTGCTTCTTCAGTTCGAGGATCTCCGTGGCCTCGTCGAGGGTGCCGGTGCCGCCCACCATGACGACGACGGCGTCGGCCTTCTCCAGGAGCAGCCGCTTGCGTTCGGCGAGGTCGCGCGCGATCACCATCTCGTCGGCGCCCGCGCGGGCCTTGGCGGCCAGGAAGTCCACGGAGACCCCGCAGAGCCGGCCGCCGGTCTCCTGCACGCCGTCGGCGACCACCTTCATCAGGCCCGTGTCCGACCCGCCCCACACGAGGGTGTGACCGCCCTTGCCCAGCAGTTCCGCGAACTCGCGCGCGGGTCGGGTGTAGCGGTCGTCGAGGTCGGCGGCGGAGAGGAAGACACAGATACGCATGCCGTCACCGTACGCGGGAAGAACCGGCGGCCCCCAGGCGCTCTCCCTACATGGCTGAAGGACACACGATCACCATCGAGCAGGGCACCCGGCGCGTCCGGGTCGTGCACGGCGACCGGACTCTGGCGGAGAGCGACCGCCCCCTCGTACTGCGCGAGACGGGAAGCCCCGTGCGGTACTACATCCCCGCCGAGGACGTACGGCTCGACCTGCTGACGCCCTCCGACACGCATACGTACTGCCCGTTCAAGGGCACGGCCTCGTACTGGTCGCTGCCCGACGCGGCGGACCTCGTCTGGTCCTATCCCGATCCCAAGCCGGACGTCGCCGCGATCAAGGACCACCTCTGTTTCTACGAAGTGGAGGTGTCGTGACCCGATGAGTCCGGTGCCGGACGGCAGTCTTCACCGGTATGGACAAGCAGACCATCTCGCGTGACGGCACCCCCATCGCCTACGAGCACACCGGACGGGGCCCGACGGTCGTCCTGGTGAGCGGGGCGATGTCCACGGGCGGCACGGTGGCACCGCTGGCCGCACGGCTCGCGGACCGCTTCGGCGTCATCGTCTACGACCGCCGGGGCCGCGGCGAGAGCGGCGACACGGCGCCGTACTCGGTGGCTCGTGAGGTGGAGGACCTCGCCGCGCTGATCGAGGCGGCGGGCGGGGACGCGGCGCTGTACGGCGTCTCGTCGGGCGGCGCGCTGGTGCTGGCGGCGGCCGCCGCCGGGCTGCCGGTACGTCAGGTCGCCGTCTACGAGACGCCGTTCGCCGACCAGGGCGGCGGCACCGCGGAACGCGCCGAGTACACCGAGAGCCTGGGCCGGGCACTGGCCGAGGGGCGGCGCGGGGACGCGGTTGAGCTGTTCCTGCGCCTCACCGGCATGGCAGAGGAGATGATCCAGGGCGCCCGTCGGTCCCCCATGTGGCCCGGCATGGAGGCCATCGCCCCGAGCCTCGCCCACGACGACGCCGTCATGGGCGACGGTCTCGTCCCCCGGGACCGGCTGGCCTCGGTCACCGTCCCCGTCCTGGCGGTCGCGGGCGGCGCGAGCCCCGCGTGGCTGCGCGCGGCGACCAGGGCGGTCGCGGAGTCGGTGCCGCGGGGCACGTACCGCGTCCTGGAGGGCCAGACCCACATGGTGGACCCGGACGCGCTCGCACCGGTGCTGGCGGAGTTCTTCGTGGCCCGGGCCTAAGAAATCATCTCAATTGGTGGCCCTGGTCACTGGTGCAAGTGGTCCAACCCTCCTTCGGGCACTGGTTAGGAATGCTCTGCAGGTAGGAGGCGTCGTGCTGCAGTCAGGTCCCCGTCCCGTATGTGGTCGTTCGATGGCGAGGACGGTTTCCTGACCGTCCTTGGAGCCCCATCCGCAGCGGTACATCATCCAGAGGAAGGAGGGCTTGATCCACGTCAAGCCGCGTTGACAGCCCTTTTGCGCCGAGAGTCTTTCGGCGGCAGCAGCCACGTCGCTTCCACCAGCGACGTTTCGGTTCGAGTGGCTGAGGAGTCGGACCGGCCGGCTTGGGGGCTGATGCGGTGTCCGGGGTGAGGGTGCGCGGGGCGGTGCGGATGCGGTCGAAGGTTGCGATCGGGTGTTGGCCGTCGTCGGACACGAACCGAGAACGTGGCGAGGATTCGACGGACGGTCACAGAGCAGGTCAACAGGCTGCGATGGGGAGCTCTCGGGGAACAAGGGCATAGCGGTTCGCCGGGGCCCGGGGCGGATGCAGGGGCTGTCCAGCGGTGATCTCCGCACAGCGGGCGGTGAGGCGTTCGAGGGCGCCTTGAACCTGCCCGGTTCGCGGCGGGTTGTCTTGCTCACCCAGTAGGCCGTTGCTATGCCTTGGGCACTCGACTCTAGGGAGCACGCTGTGTATCAAGAGCCCCCTCTTCCCGCTCCTCCGCGTTCACGTGCCCGGGGATTCATCTGTGCCGTCGCGGCGATCGCCCTCGTGACGCTCACCGCCGCGACAAGTCCCCCCGACGCGCCCACCCGGACCGCGGCGGACCCGGCAGCCGTGGTCCGCGAGTGGAACGCCATCGCCATCGACACGATCAAGACCAGCCTCGGCCCACGCCCCTCCGGGCAGGCAGCGATCTGGGAGGGATTCGTCTCCGTCGCCGTGTACAACGCCGTGGTGGGGATCGAAGGCGGCTACGCCCTCTACAAATGGCACAAGCGCGGTCCGGCCAAGGCATCCTCCGCGGCGGCCGCCGCCACCGCGGCCCACGACATGCTGCTCACCTACTTCCCCGCCTTCAAGGAGCGGCTCGACACCGCCTACGCGGACTCGCTCGCCGCTCTTCCGGCCGGTCATACCAGAGACCAGGGCGTGGACTACGGAAAGCGCGCCGCCGCCCGCATCATCGAACTCCGGGAAGGGGACGGAAGGTTCGCGGACGTTCCGTTCACCGCTTCCCCGGCACCGGGGGTCTGGCGGCCCACCCCGCCCGCGTTCCAGCCCTTCATCGACACCTGGCTCGCCAGGCTCCGCCCCCTCCTGCTCGCCTCCCCGCAGCAGTTCCGGCCCGGCGGACCACCCGCCCTCTCCTCGGCCGCTTACGCCGAGGATGTCCAGGAGCTGAAGACCATGGGCGTGAAGACCGGCTCGGGCAGGAGCGCGCAGCAGACCGAGACCGCCCTCTTCTTCAGCGGCAACCTGGTCGAACAGGTCCAGATCGCCGTACGGGACCACGCCGCGCGGCACCGGCTCGGCATCGCCGAGACGGCCCGGCTGTTCGCCGCGGTGAACGCGTCGGCGACCGACGCCGTCGTCACGGCATGGGACGCCAAGTTCCACTACGGCACCTGGCGGCCGATCACCGCCATCCGCCTCGCCGACACCGACGGCAACCCCGCGACGACGGCGGACCCGGCCTGGGAGCCGCTGCTCCTCACCCCACCACACCCGGACTACATCGCCGGCCATACGACCGTCGCCGCCGCCGTGGCACGCGCCCTGACCGGCGTCCTCCGCACCTCGCACATCGACCTCCACGTCCCCTCCGAGGTCACTGGCACCACGCGGTTCTACGGGTCCGCCGACGACCTCAACCGGGACGTCGTCGACGCGCGTGTGTGGGGCGGCGTCCACTCCCGCACGGCGGACGTAGTCGGCTGCCGGGCCGGCACCCGCGTGGCCGCCTGGGCGCTGGACCACTACTTCCAGCCGGTCGCCAAGGACGGCACCCAGCCGTCCCTGTCGACCCGAGCGGCTCGGCAGGACAGCCTCGCCGAGCCGGGGTGCGGCGACGACACCGACTGAACCACAGAGCCGCAGAGGACCCGGCGTCGAGCCGGGTCCGCTGCGGATCCTGTCTCGAGCACTGGATCAGCGTGAAGACTTTTCCCGTGCAGGGGCCAGCCACTTCCGGCAGAGGGAAAAGGCCGTGAACGCGCCTTGCTGACCCACGTCAAGCCGTGTTCACAGCCCTCTCTACCACTGCTGATCGACACGCATCCTTCCTCCACTGGCCCCCACTCATCTGAGTTCGACAGCGCCCCGAGTAACCGGCCTCCTCCGGCAGTGGCTGAGTCAGCTTGTGGCGTACTCCGGGTCCACTCCTTGGACTTCGGCGAATGTTCCGTAGCCAGTGGAGCGGTTGAGCGGGGTGAAGTCCATGTCGCCGGCGGTGAACCGGCTGGTGTAGTAGTGCCCAGTTGCTGCCCGGGGGTTCAGGCCCGCGACGGAGATCCGGCAGGCTCCCTCGTGCCGGGGGCTGCGGTGCCGGTGCTCCGCGCGGGGCGTGTTGTCGTAGAGGAACCCGATCTCTGCGCTACCGGAGTTCTCGGGGGGAACTGATGGTGGCATTGCTCGACCGGGATGTGCTCTCCTCAAGGCCGTTCGTCCGGATCAGGTCGGTCGTGGCCCACGGAGCTGATCGGCACCCCGCGACACCGGGCTGATCCAACCGGCAGGCTCCGGGTGTGCCCACGTGTGCGCGAACCCGGCGGTCGGCGCGGCACCGCTCAGGCCACTCCGGCCGTCGCCCGCACCGTGGCCGCGATCGTCGCCGACCCCACCACGCGCGTGCCGTCGTACAGCACGATCGCCTGGCCGGGGGCGACCCCGCGGACCGGCTCCGTGAACGTGACCTCCAGGCGGCCGTCGACCAGGGCGGCGCTCACCTCGGTCTCGCCGCCGTGGGCGCGCAGCTGGGCGGTGTAGGTGCCGGGTCCGGTCGGGGCGGCGCCGCACCAGCGGGGCTTGACGGCGCTCAGGCCCGTCACGTCCAGGGCGTCGGCCGGCCCCACCGTCACCGTGTTGTCGACCGGCGAGATGTCGAGCACGTAGCGGGGCTTGCCGTCGGCGGCCGGGGTGCCGATGCGCAGTCCCTTGCGCTGGCCGATGGTGAAGCCGTACGCGCCCTCGTGCGTGCCCAGCTTGGTGCCGGACTCGTCGACGATGTCGCCCTCGGCCTTGCCCAGCCGCTTCGCCAGGAAGCCCTGGGTGTCGCCGTCGGCGATGAAGCAGATGTCGTGCGAGTCCGGCTTCTTGGCCACGGCCAGGCCCCGGCGCTCGGCCTCCGCGCGGATCTCGTCCTTCGTGGTGAGCGTGTCGCCGAGCGGGAACAGGGCGTGCGCCAACTGCCGGTCGTCGAGGACGCCGAGGACGTACGACTGGTCCTTGGCCATGTCGGAGGCGCGGTGCAGCTCGCGGGTGCCGTCCTGCCCGACCAGCACCTTCGCGTAGTGACCCGTGCACACCGCGTCGAAGCCCAGCGCCAGTGCCTTGTCCAGCAGAGCGGCGAACTTGATCTTCTCGTTGCAGCGCAGGCACGGGTTCGGGGTGCGCCCCGCCTCGTACTCGGCGACGAAGTCCTCGACCACGTCCTCGCGGAATCGGTCGGCGAGGTCCCAGACGTAGAACGGGATGCCGATGACGTCCGCGGCGCGGCGCGCGTCGCGCGAGTCCTCGATGGTGCAACAGCCGCGCGCGCCCGTGCGGAACGACTGCGGGTTCGCGGAGAGCGCGAGGTGGACGCCGGTCACGTCGTGGCCGGCTTCGGCCGCGCGGGCGGCGGCGACGGCGGAGTCGACCCCGCCCGACATGGCGGCGAGGACGCGGAGGGGGCGGGAGCGCTGCGGAATGTCAGTCATAGCCCTTCAAGAGTAAGGGGGCGCGGGAACCGGAGCTCGCGAGTATCCGTTCTCGATCACATGGGGGAGAAGAAGGCGCGAGCGGGCAAGAGCGACTCGGACCGGCGGATCGGGCGGCGGGCCCTGCTGGTCGGCGGGCTGGCGGCCGCCGTGGGCAGCGCCGCGCTGGCGCGCGAGGAACTGGCGCACCTGTGGTGGCGGCTGCCGGGGGTGGAGAAACCGCGGGTCGCGGGGGCGGTCGACTTCCGGGGCGCGCAGTGGGTGGCGGCCTCGACGGCGAACTACCGGCGCGCGGACCGGCCGGACGACTATTCGATCGACAGGGTGGTCATCCATGTCACGCAGGGCGGTTTCGACAGTGCTGTGCGGGTCTTCCAGGACCCGGGGCACCGGGCCGCGGCCCATTACATCGTCCGCAAGGACGGGCACGTCACCCAGATGATCCGCGAGCTGGACGTGGCGTTCCACGCGGGCAACCGGCAGTACAACGAGCGGAGCGTCGGCATCGAGCACGAGGGTTTCGTGGAGCGCGCCTCGTCGTTCACCGACGCGATGTACGCCGCCTCGGCCCGGCTGACGGCGGGGATATGCGCGCGGTACGGCATCCCCGTCGACCGCGAACACATCATCGGGCACGTGGAGGTGCCGGGGACGGATCACACGGATCCCGGCAAGCACTGGGACTGGGACCGGTACCTGCGTCTGGTGCGGGCGGCGAGCACCAGGACCGCGACCCCCACATAGGCGCAGCCCATGTGATGCACCTCATACAGAGGTTCGTCGGTGAGAGGAGCCCTCCGGCGTCACCTCGGCTGGTCGCCGGTGCGGTGCGCGCACCGTGCGTCGGTGGTGTCGCTACGTCAGCCCCGCCGCGCGGGCCCGTTCCACCGCCGGGCCGATCACCTTGGCGACCGCGTCGACATCGGCCTGCGTGGAGGTGTGGCCGAGCGAGAAGCGCAGGGTGCCGCGGGCCAGATCCGGTTCGGCGCCGGTGGCGAGCAGGACATGGCTGGGCTGGGCGACTCCGGCGGTGCAGGCGGAGCCCGTGGAGCACTCGACGCCCTGGGCGTCCAGCAGCAGGAGCAGGGAGTCGCCCTCGCAGCCCGGGAAGGTGAAGTGGGCGTTGGCCGGGAGGCGGCCGGCCGCCGAGGGGTCGCCGCCCAGGATCGCGTCGGGGACCGCCGTACGGACCCGGCTGATCAGGTCGTCGCGCAGGGCGCCGATCTCGCGGGCGAACCACTCGCGCTGCTCGACCGCCAGCCGGCCGGCGACGCCGAAGGAGGCGATCGCCGGGACGTCGAGCGTGCCGGAGCGGACGTGACGCTCCTGGCCGCCGCCGTGCAGGACGGGCACGGGGGTGTACTCGCGCCCGAGGAGCAGGGCGCCGATGCCGTACGGGCCGCCGATCTTGTGGGCCGAGACCGTCATCGCGGCGAGGCCGGAGGTGGCGAAGTCGACGGGGACCTGACCGAAGGCCTGGACCGCGTCGGCGTGCAGCGGGATGTCGAACTCGGCGGCCACGTCGGCGAGTTCACGGACGGGCAGGATCGTGCCGATCTCGTTGTTGGCCCACATCACGGTGACCAGGGCGACATCGTCGGGGTCGCGGGCGACGGCCTCGCGCAGGACCTCGGGATGGACCCGTCCGTAGGAGTCGACCGGGAGGTACTCGACGGTGGCGCCCTCGTGTTCGCCCAGCCAGTGGACGGCGTCGAGGACCGCGTGGTGTTCGACGGGGCTGGCCAGAACCCGGGTGCGGCGCGGGTCGGCGGCTCGCCGGGCCCAGTACAGGCCCTTGACGGCGAGGTTGTCGGCCTCGGTGCCGCCGGCGGTGAACACGACCTCGCTGGGACGGGCGCCGAGCGCTTCCGCGAGGGTTTCGCGGGACTCCTCGACCGTACGGCGGGCCTTGCGGCCGGATGCGTGAAGGGAGGACGCGTTGCCGGTGACGCCCATCTGGGCCGTCAGGGCCTCTGCCGCCTCCGGAAGCATGGGAGTGGTCGCGGCGTGGTCGAGGTATGCCATGGTGAGCCCGATTCTACGGGCCCCGCGACCGGGCCGGAGCTGCGGGCGCCCCACCCGCGGCCGGCCTTCGGTGTCAGCGGCCGCGCGGCCTCAGAAGCTCCACGACACAGTGCTGTCCGCCTGCATGAACGCCACCAGCAGCACCAGGTCGGCGACCCCCAGGCCCAGGCCCAGGAACGCGCGGCCGCGGCGGTCCGTGCCGCGCCACAGGGCCACCGCCGCCAGGGTGATGGCGATCGGGCCGAGGAAGAGGTTGAGGACGAGGAGGCCGAGCAGGCCGAGGATGAAGGACGCGACGGCCATGCCGTCGGCGTCGCGCGTACCGGTGCGGCGCGTGGCCGGTGCGGTGAGTTGCATGAGGGTCAGCTCCCGACGGTCGGACGGACGGATGGATGGATGGATGGAGGAAGGCCGGTTCGTCGATGGGAAGACGGCCGGTTCGCCGATGGGAAGACGGCCGGTTCGCCGACTGGAGAAGGCAGGTTCGCCGGCTGACGGAAGGTCAGTTCGCCGACGTGCCACGTCGGCGGCCGTACCGCTCGCGCAGCGCGAAGATGCCGAGCCAGGCCGCGACCACTGCGGCGGCGACGACGGTGAAGGTCAGCGGCGCATGGGCCACGGTGCCCATGGCGACGCCGAGCAGAAGAAGTGCGGCGACGAGGAACAGCATGGGATCGGATCCCCCTCCGAGATACCTCTCGCGGATACCTCTCGTGATATTTCGGTGAACGGTTGTAGTTACAGTTGTTCACTGACTACAGAGTCTAGCGTGCGCGGCGGCTTTCGTATTCCGGAGAACAGTTGTTAACTGGTGTCATGAGTCACACCCTCGGCATCCGGCAGGCCCAGAAGCAGAAGACCCGGCAGTCGCTCCTGGAAGCGGCGCTGGTCCTGCTGGAGGAGCAGAGCCTGAGCAGTCTCGGCCTGCGCGAGGTCACCCGAGCCGTCGGTGTCGCCCCGACCGCCTTCTACCGGCACTTCCGCTCCACGGCGGACCTCGGTGTGGCCCTGGTCGAGGAGGCGCTCGGCAGCCTGCACCCGATGATCCGCACGACCGTCACCACCGCCGACACCAGCGAGGAACGCATCACGCGCGCCGTGGAACTGATCGCCCACCACGTGGACACGCACCCCGCCCACGTCCGCTTCATCGCCCGCGAGCGGCACGGCGGGGTGCAGCCGGTACGGGAGGCCATCCGGGACCAGCTGGTCCGGTTCGCCGAGGAAGTGCGGGACGAGCTGGCCAAGGACCCCGAGTCCGAGGGGTGGAGCGACGACGACCTGCTGATGCTCGCCCACCTCTACGTCGACCAGATGCTCATCACCGCCTCGCTCTTCCTGGAGGCACTGGAGGCGCCGGAGGAGGAGCGGGAGCGCGTCGCGCAGCTCGCGACCCGGCAGATGCGGCTCATCAGCATCGGCCGCCACCACTGGCGCGGATGACCGGCGGGCCGCCGCACTCACCGCGGCGCCACGACCCGCGAACCCCGGGGACACGAACCCCGGGCACACGAACCCCGGGCACCCGGATCCCTGGCACGCACAAGGGCGCCACGCCCGGTGAACGAGCGCGGCGCCCCTTGCCGTACCTGCCGTACTTGCCGTACGGCGTCGCGGTCAGCCCTGCCGGGCCTGCCGCCCCTGGCCACCGCCGGGACCGCAGCCGTCGCCCTGCCTACGGCCCGGCCGGGACGGACGCCCCTCAGCCGAACCCGGGACGGACGCCGCTCAGCCGAACCCGGGGCGGACGCCCCTCAGCCGAGCCTGACCCGGGCCAGTTGGCGGGACTGCGCTACCAGCCGGTCGGCGCTGTCCCAGACCTCGGCGTCCTCCTCCAGGAAGCCGCCGGCGAGGTTGCGGGTGGTGATGGACACCCGCAGCGGGCCCGGGGCGGGACGGCACCGGACGTGCACGGTGAGCTCGACCGTCGGGACCCAGCCGGACAGGCCGATCTCGAAGGCGGTGGGGGGCAGGGCGTCCACCGCGAGCAGCAGGGAGAGCGGGTCGGCGTCGCGGCCGTCGGCGAGGCCGAACCAGGCCCGCATCTCCCCCTTGCCGGAGGGCTGTCCGAGCGCCCAGCCGAGGGTCGACGGGTCGAGCTTGAGGAACAGCCGGTCCGTGATCGCCGAGCTCCCGGGAACGGGGCTCGGGCCGTCCTGGGGGCCGAAGCACTGCTCCATCGACGGGATCGCGGGCGGCTTCGCCGACGTGCGGACGTCGTCGGGGAGGGAGTCGAGGTCGCCGTAGGAGGCGAGGACGCGGATCCGCTCGACCTCGTTGCCCTCGTCGTCGTACTGCAGGAGCGAGGCCTGGCCGGTGGAGAGCGTGCGGCCGGTGCGCACGAGTTCCGTGCGCACGACCGCCGGGCCGGGCTGCGACGCGGTCAGGTAGTGCGCCGAGATCGTGAAGGGGTCCGGGTGGGGCAGGGCGTCGGCCAGCGCGCGCCCCAGGACGGCCAGCAGATAGCCGCCGTTGACGGCGCTGATGATGGTCCAGCCGGCCGAGAGGTCGATGTCGTAGACGCCGGGTCCGCGGCGGGTGAGCGCGGTGTCCCGGTCGAACTCGCTGTCGCCGATCGTGGCCCGCGCGGCCGGCGCGGTAGCTGCTTCTGGCATACCTGAACCGTACAAGAACTAACTACTAAGCGGTAGCTTTGGTTATTGCCATCACATGACATCCGACCGCGCACCCGGGCGGGGCTTCGGCAATTTCCCGGCAAGTGTCCGTACTCGTCCGTAACCTCGGACCCGCCATTTCCCTCTATCGGGGCATGAGCCTCACCGGGACCGCGTTCCTCACCACCCTGATCGTGCTGTCCGTCGTGGCCGTCGCGCTGCCGCTGCTGCTGTGGTCGCGGCTGCGGGGACCGCGGGTCGTGCGCGTGGCCGCTCGGATGCTGATGCTGCTGTTCGCCCAGGGCACGGCCGTCGCCCTGGTCTTCACTCTGGTCAACAACGCCAACAACCTCTACGACGGCTGGTCCGACCTCCTCGGCACCGCCAGCCATGTCCAGCAGGCCGCCGATCTCGGCCCGGACGGCACCGGCGGGATAGCCCTGGAACAGCTGCCCAGAGTCGAACAGCGCTTCACCGGCGCCGGCGGACCAGCCATGCACGCGGCCGGCGGCGTCCGCGTCACCCAGCTCAGGGGCCGGGTCTCCGGCGTCAACGCCGAGGTCTACGTCTGGCTGCCGCCGCAGTACGACGAGCCCGCCTACCGGAACCACCGGTTCCCCGTCGTCGAGGTGCTGCCCGGCTACCCCGGATCGGCGAAGGCGTGGTTCGGCGCGCTGCACGCGCACGAGCAACTGCTGCCGCTGATGCGGTCCGGCCGGATCGCGCCGTTCATCCTGGTCGCGCCGCGCACCTCACTGCTGCCCGGGGTGGACACCGGCTGCGCCAACGTGCCGGGCACGGTCAACGCCGACACCTGGCTCAGTGTCGACGTGCCGAAGATGGTCAAGGACAACTTCCGGGCCGAGCCCGCGCCCGGCGGCTGGGCGGTCGCCGGCTACTCGGCCGGCGCGCACTGCGCGCTCAAGCTCGCCGTCGCCCACCCCGACCGCTACCGGGCCGCGGTGAGCCTGTCCGGCTACAACGACCCGATCGGCGAACGCGACTCGCTCACCGCCCGGACCCCGGCCCTGCGCGCCGCGAACAACCCCCTGCTGCTGCTGCGCCGGGCGACCACCCCGCCCCCCGTCTCGCTCTACCTCTCCGGCCAGCCGCACGACGGCTACGAGGCCGCCACGGCGGTGCGGCGGGCGGCGGCGGCCCCGACGAACGTGCACGTGGTCCATGTCCCGAGGAGCGCCGGCGGCCACACCATGGCGCTGTGGCGGCCGCAGGTGGTGCCGGCGTTCCGCTGGCTGAGCGAGCAGCTGGGCCGACACCACGTCGCCGCCCGGGGCGCTACTCCTCTCGCACCGTCGACCGTCGGTTCCACGCACGCGGCGCCCGCCAGTGATACCGCATGGCGAGCAGACGCAGGACGAAGGCGGTAAGCGCGGCGAATCCGCTGGTCAGCGGGGTGAGAGCGTCATAGTGGAGGCACAGCGCGACCATGGTGGCGCCGACAATGGCCGGCACCGCGTACAGGTCGCGGTCCCAGCGCAGCAGTGACGGCACCTCGTTGGCCAGCACGTCCCGCAGCACACCGCCGCCGACGGCGGTGGCGAGGCCGAGGGTGGCCGACTGCGTCAGGCCGAGCCCGTAGTCGTACGCCTTGGTCGTGCCGGCCACGCAGAACAGGCCGAGGCCGGCCGCGTCGAAGACGTTCACGCCGGTCTGGATGCGCTCCACGTGGGGATGCAGGAAGACGACCAGCAGGGCGGCGAGCAGCGGGGTGACGAAGTAGCCCAGGTCCGTGAACGCGGCGGGCGGGACCGCGCCGATGATCAGGTCCCGGAACAGCCCTCCGCCCAGCGCGGTCACCTCGGCGAGGACGGCGATGCCGAAGACGTCGAAGTTCTTGCGGACGGCCAGCAGCGCACCCGAGATGGCGAACACGAAGATGCCGATCAGGTCGAGCGTGTGCTGGACGGAGGGACTGAACAGTTGAGGGAGCACCCTGACATTCTTACCTGTCAGAGGGCGTGGACCTTACAAAGCCAGGCATCAGCCCGGCCCTGAGGCCTAAAGAGCCGGTTTCCCCGTGGTGAACAGCCAGGTCTGGAAGAGATCGTCGAGCTGCTGTCCGGAGATCCGCTCCGCCAGCCGGACGAAGTCGGCCGTGTTCGCGTTGCCGTAGCCGTGCAGTTTCGTCCACGCGGGCAGCAGCTCGAAGAACGCGGTGTCGCCGATGCGCTCCCGCAGCACCTGGAGCGTCATCGCGCCGCGCTGGTAGACGGCCGAGGCGAACATGGTGTCGCGCTGCGGGTCGCCGACGGTGGTCTGCCAGAAGGCGGAGGTGGCGGGGCGGGAGTTGTAGCCGGCCAGGAAGGAGTCGTGCGCCGACGCGGTTCCCCGGTGCTCGGCCCACAGCCACTGGGCATAGGTGGCGAAGCCCTCGTTGAGCCAGATGTCCTTCCACCGGTCCACCGACACCGAGTCGCCGAACCACTGGTGGGCCAGTTCGTGCACGATCGTCGACTCGCTGCGCACGGCCGAGTAGACCGGCTTCGACTGCACCTCCAGCGAGAAGCCCGCCTGTGGCATGTCGTCGACGATCGCGCCGGTCTCCTCGAAGGGGTACGGGCCGAAGACCTGTGACCAGTAGTCGGTGGCCTCCGCGGTGACGGCGTACACGTCGACGTTGTTGCTGTTCACCAGGACGGGGTCGATCGCCACGTAGATCGGGGTGCCGCCCGGCGTGCGCCCGGTCCGCACGTCGAACTTCCCGATCGTGGCGGTCGCGAGGTAGGTGGCCATCGGCCTGGTCTCACGCCAGTGGGTGTAGGTGGAGCCGCCCTTGGCGTACGTCGAGACGAGCCGGCCGTTGGAGACGGCGGTCAGGCCCTTGGGGGCCTTGATCCGGATGTCGTAGGTGGCCTTGTCCGACGGGTGGTCACTGGACGGGAACCAGGTGGACGCGGCGTTCGGCTCGCAGGCGACGAAGACACCGTCCGTGGTCTTCATCCAGCCGTAGTCCGAGCCGAACACGATGGGACCGCTCAGCGCCTCGGGGACGCCGCCGTAGGTCACGGTGACCCTGAACGTCCCGCCCTTGCGCAGCGGGCTGCGCGGGGTGATCCGGATCTCGTCCGCGGCGCGGGTGAAGGCGGCGCGTCTGCCGTTCACCTCGACCTTGGTGACCTCCAGCTTCTGGAGGTCCAGGTCGAAGGAGGAGAGGTTCTGGGTGGCGCGGGCCGTGAGGGTGGTACGGCCGTCCAGGCGGTCGGTGTCCGGGTTGTACGCCACGTCGAGGGCGTAGTGACGGGCGTCGAAGCCGCCGTTGCCGAGCTGCGGGAAGTAGGGGTCACCGATGCCGTCCGCGCCGGCGGTGGGGGCGGCGGAGGCGGCGATGACGAGAAAGGAGGCCGCCGCGGTCGCGAGGGCCCCCAGACGTGCCGAACGAGAGAGTGCCATGAGTCGTCCCTTCGGGTCATGTTCCGATCAGACGGACATGGCCGACTCTGCGCCCTCCCGGCTGGGCATGGGCATGACTTTGCCAACTCGTCATGCGTCACCGGTGGTTGAGTCCTGACGAACCGTCGGACCGTGACACAGGTCACACCTTGAGGAAGGTGTGACCGATTCGGGCCGACGGGAGGCCTTTATCCACCCCCACAGGACGGAGAAATCCGACATCTCTGGAGCACCTACCGCGCGCCTGGAAATACTGAATTGAGGGTTCCTTGAGAATGAAAACGCAGGGATCACCTGAAGTGGTTGTCGCGACCACCCCGGCTGAGTAATTTCTGATTCGCCAGCGCGAAGCAGAATGAAGCGCGACAGCGCACAGGAAAAACGGGGTAAAAGAATGACTAAATTCGGAACGCTCGGCCGAGTCGTCGCGACCACGACGCTCCTGGTCGGCGCCACCGTGGCCGCTCCGGCGATCGCCTCCGCCTCGGCGAACGCACCGGCCAGCTGCGGTACCGATTCCTTCATCACCATCGAGAAGTACGGGACGCCGTACTACCGGCCGATCGGCACCACCGCGGGCAAGTACAACGCCGGCGAGACCTCGACGCTCAGGTACGCGATCAAGACCACCACGAGCCGCTCGACCAGCTGGACCGTGGGCGGCAGCGCCAGCGTGGGCTGGGGGATCGCCAAGGTCGAGGCGAAGTTCGACCACAACGTCACCAAGAAGACCACCAAGGGCATCACCGTCACGGACACCCTGAAGGTCAAGTCCAAGAACTACGGCTACGTCACGCCCAAGGTCGAATACCGCCGGTTCAACATTCGCAAGGAACACTACGGGGCCAACTGCAAGATCGTCGTCAACCAGAACTACGGCGTCATCGACGTCATCTGGACCAACCCGTTCTTCTCGGAGTGCGTGTCCAAGCATTCCTGCACCCCGAAGCCGTAGTTCCCGGCTGAATTACCGGCGGTAATTCCACACGGGGGAAACCAAAAGGGCTCCTTTCCGCTGCGAAAGCAGCGGAAAGGAGCCCTGAATGGTGTGCTTCAGTGCCCGGTCAGTCCTGGGTGTCCTTCGGGGCGGGCTCGGCGGCGGACTCGGCAGCGGGCTCGGCGACGGACTCGTCCGCCGTCTCCTCCTCCTGCGTCTCCGCCTCAGTGACCTCAGTGGCCTCGGTGGCTTCAGCGGCCTCCGCGGCCACTTCGGCCACCTCGGCCGCCACCGCCGCCGACGTCTCCGCCGACTCGGCGAGGACCTCGTCGGCCACCAGCTCGGCCGCCTGCTTGGCGACGGTCAGCAGCACGGTGTCCTGCGGCGCCTGGTCCTCGAAGTTCTCCGGGTGGTGACAGGCGACCCGCTGACCGGGCTTCAGCTCGATGAGCTGCGGCTCGGTGGTCTTGCAGATCTCCGTCGCCTTCCAGCACCGGGTGTGGAAGCGGCAGCCGGTCGGCGGCGAGATCGGCGACGGCACATCGCCCTGGAGCAGGATGCGCTCGCTCTTCGCCGACTTGCGCCGCGGGTCCGGGATCGGCACGGCCGACATGAGCGCCTTGGTGTACGGGTGCATCGGCGCCTTGTACAGCGCCTCGCGGTCGGCCAGCTCGACGATCTTGCCGAGGTACATCACCGCGATCCGGTCCGAGACGTGCCGGACGACCGAGAGGTCGTGCGCGATGATCACGTACGTCAGGCCCAGCTCCTGCTGGAGGTCGTCCAGCAGGTTGACGACCTGCGCCTGGATCGACACGTCGAGCGCGGAGACCGGCTCGTCCGCCACGACCAGCTTCGGCTTGAGCGCGAGGGCGCGGGCGATGCCGATGCGCTGGCGCTGGCCGCCGGAGAACTCGTGCGGGTAGCGGTTGTAGTGCTCGGGGTTGAGACCCACGACCGACAGCAGCCGCTGCACTTCCTTCTTGAGGCCGCCCTCGGGCTCGACGCCCTGGAGCTTGAAGGGAGCGCCGATGATCGTGCCGATGGTGTGCCGCGGGTTCAGCGACGAGTACGGGTCCTGGAAGATCATCTGCACGTCACGGCGCAGCGGACGCATCCCGCCGACACCGAGGTGCGTGATGTCCTGGCCCTGGAACTCGACCTTGCCGCCGGTCGGTTCGAGCAGCCGGGTGATCAGGCGGCCCATCGTCGACTTGCCGCAGCCCGACTCGCCCACGACACCGAGCGTCTCGCCGGCCCGGACCTCGAAGTCGAGGCCGTCGACCGCGTGCACGGCGCCGACCTGACGCTGGAGCAGGCCTTTTTTGATCGGGAAGTGTTTCTGGAGCCCGGTCACCTTCAGCAGGACCTCGCGGTCGCCGGTGCTCCTGGTGACCTCGTCGCCTGCGCTCTGCGCGGGAATCGTCACCGCTGCTTCCTTGGGGTTCTCGCTCACAGCTTCGGCGCAATCTCTTCGGTCCAGATACGCTCCCGCTGCTCCTGCGTCATGTGACAGGCGGCCCAGTGCTGGCCGCCGACCTCGGTCAGCTCGGGGCGGACCGTGCGGGTGACGTTGTCCTTGGGGACGTCCGCGTACGGGCAGCGCGGGTTGAAGGCGCAGCCGGACGGGATGTTGATGAGGGAGGGCGGGGAGCCCTTGACCGGGATGAGGCGCTCCTGCTGCTCGCGGTCGAGACGCGGCATCGAACCCAGCAGGCCCCAGGTGTAGGGGTGGCGGGGCTCGTAGAACACCTTCTCGGCCGGACCGCGCTCGACGCAGCGGCCGCCGTACATCACCAGGATGTCGTCGGCCAGTTCGGCGACGACGCCCAGGTCGTGGGTGATGACGATGACCGCGGAGCCGAACTCCTTCTGCAGGTCGCGGATCAGGTCGAGGATCTGCGCCTGGACGGTCACGTCCAGGGCGGTCGTCGGCTCGTCCGCGATGAGCAGCTCGGGGTTGTTGACGAGCGACATCGCGATCATCGCGCGCTGGCGCATACCGCCGGAGAACTCGTGCGGGTAGTTGTCGACCCGCTTGTCCGGCTGGGGGATGCCCACCCGGTCGAGCATCTCGACGGCCCGGCGCTTGGCCGTCTTCTTGTCCACGTTGTGGTGGATGCGGTACGCCTCCACGATCTGCTGACCGATCGTGTAGTACGGGTGCAGCGCCGACAGCGGGTCCTGGAAGATCATCGCCATCTGCCGGCCACGCAGCTTGCGCACGTGGTCGGGGTCGGCGGTCAGCAGCTCGGTGCCGTCCAGCCAGATCTCGCCGGAGATCTGCGCCTTGCGCTTGCCGTACTGGCCGGCGGTGTGCAGGCCCATGATGCCGAGCGAGGTGACCGACTTGCCGGAGCCGGACTCGCCCACGATGCCGAGGGTCTTGCCCTTCTCCAGCTTGAAGCTCAGCCCGTCGACGGACTTGACCAGACCGTCGTCGGTCGGGAAGTGCACCTTCAGGTCGCGCACTTCGAGGAAGGAACTCGGGGCGGGCGAGGCGGAGGTGGGTTCACCCACGGCTGCTCCGCTCTTGCTGAGTTCGGTCATGAGAGCCTCACTCGGGGGTCGATCACGGCATACAGGACGTCCACCAGCAGGTTCGCCACGAGCACCGCGAGAGAGGTGATCAGGGTGACGCCCAGAATGATGGGCAGGTCCTGGTTCTTGATGCCGTTGAGCACGGCCTGGCCGAGGCCGGGCAGGCTGAACGTGGTCTCGGTCAGGATCGCGCCGCCGATGAGGGCGCCGAGGTCCATGCCGAGCATGGTCAGGATGGGGGTCATCGTGGAGCGCATGGCGTGCTTGCCGATGACGGTCCCCTCACGCAGGCCCTTGGCGCGGGCGGTGCGGATGTAGTCCTCGCCGAGGATCTCCAGCATGGTGGCGCGGGTGATCCGGGCGTACATCGCCGCGTACAGGAAGGCGAGGGTGATCCACGGCAGGATCATGCCGCCGAACCAGCCGGTGAAGCTCTGGTCGAGGGGCACGTACTGGCCGTCGAACCATTTCAGTCCGAAGACGAAGATGGCCAGGGCCAGCATGCCGGTGAAGTAGATGGGGAGGGAGACACCCGCGAGGGCGACGACCATCGCGCCGCGGTCCCACAGGCTGCCGCGCTTGAGCGCGGAGAGGACACCCGCCGAGACACCGATGAGCAGCCACAGCACTGCGGCACCGAGCGCGAGACCCAGGGTCACCGGGAAGCGGTCCGTGAGCACCGGCCACACGGCCTGCTCGCTGCGGAAGGAGTAGCCGAAGCACGGCGCGGCGCAGTGGGTGACATCGCCGCCGGCCGCGTAGGTGCGGCCGGTGAAGATGCCCTTGAAGAACTCCCAGACCTGAAGGTAGATCGGGTCGTCCAGGCCCAGCTTCACCCGCACGGCTTCGACGGCCGCGGGGTCCGCCTGCTTGCCCACGAAGCTCGTGGCGACGTCGACGCCCGCCCACTTGGGGACCAGGAAGAAGATGCCAAAGACCACCATGATGATGACCACGAGCATCACTACGGCGGCGAACAGCCGCCTGATGAGGTAAGCGAGCACAGCTCTCGGCCCGCCGCGGACCGCGGGCCATCGGAGGTCGTCCGATGGCCCGCGATCACGCCGCGCCGGCCTTCACCTGCCTTTCGTGCCGTTCGGCGGGTGTGCCGGGTTTACTTCGTGGACTTCAGGCCGAGGTTGACGAAGTCGTACATACCGCTGTAGCCATCGGTGGTGTACACGTTCGCCAGGTTGCTCCCGCGCCAGTTGATGAACTTCTCGAACACGAAGGGCAGGTAGTACGCGCCCTCCATGACCTTGTGGTTGATCTCCGTGGAGATCTTGGTCTTGCCGGCGTCGTCCAGCGTGTTGACGTACTGGTCGAACAGGCCGTCGATCGCCTTGTCCTTGATCAGCGCGTAGTTCGAGTTACCGCTCTCGAGGATGTACTTGCTGTCCCACAGCGGCAGACCGAAGCCCTGGACGGACGGGAAGTCGGGACCCCAGCCCATGATGATGATGCCGTAGCCCTTCTTGGCCACGTTGGCGGGGCTGCCGATGATGCCGGTGGTCTGCGAACCGTCGTACTGGTCGATCTCGGCGGTGATGCCGATCTTCTTCAGCGACGCCTGCAGCGACTGGGCGGTGGCCACCTCGACCGGCTTGTTGTTACGCACGGCGATGGTGGTCTTGAAACCGTTCGGCTGACCGCAGGCCTTCAGAGCGGCCTTGGCCTCGGCCTCGTTGCCGCTCTTGTTGGCGCCGGCGAGCTTGTAGGGGTCGTAGCTCTGACCCTCGGCACCCGCCACGGACGGCGGCAGCATGTTGGTACCGATGTCACCACCGGCGACCGGGCCGCCTCGCGCGGTCTGCAGCGAGACGTGGTCGGCACCGAGGATGACGGCCTTGCGGCACTCGGCGTTGTCGAACGGCTTCACGCTCTGCGGGAAGACCGCGTAACGGACGTAGCCGGAGACCGGGTTGTCCAGGTTCGCCTTGTGCTGCTTCAGGGCGGTGGTGCGGCCCTGCGGCGACATGCCGGTCTGGTTGATGTCCAGGTCCAGGTCACCGCTGATCAGACGCTGGTCCAGGTCGTTGGCGTTCGAGAAGAACTTGACCGAGATCTTGTCCGGGTAGGCCTTGCGGATCGGGTCCGCGGCCTGGTCCCAGGAGGTGTTGCGGACCAGGGTCAGGTCCTTGCCCGGGGCGTAGGACTCGAACTTGTACGGGCCCGAGGAGAACGGCTTCAGGCCGTACTTGGACTTGGTGTCCTTGTCCTGGCGGACCGGCGAGGCCGAGACCAGGGCCAGCATCTCCTCGAAGTCCGAGTTGGCCTTCGGCAGGTGGAAGACGATGGTCTTGTCGTCCGGCGTGTCGATCGCCTTCAGGCCCAGCTTGTCCTTGGCCGTGTCCTTGTAGGGACCCTTGTACTCGCTCTTCGGGTCGAGGACGTCCTTCAGGTACACCGGACCGCCGGACAGCACGTCCTGAGCCCACACGCGCTCGATGCCGTACTTGATGTCCTTGGAGGTGATCGCCTGACCGTCCTCCCACTTCACGCCGTCGCGGAGCGTGTAGGTGTAGGTCTTGCCGGCGTCGGTGACCTTGGCGAGACCCGTGGCGAGGTCCGGAGTGACCTCGGCGCCGGCCTTGCCCGCCTCCGTCTTGTTCGTGACGAGCTGGCGGCTGTAGTAGCGCGCGAAGTTCCACATGAAGCCGTAGTAGCCACGCGTGGTGTCCCACGAGTCGGCGTCCTGGGCGCCGCCGAACTTCAGCTCGCCGCCCTTCTTGGCCAGGGAAGCCTGAGCGACCTTGTTGTTCGCGGCGTCATAACCGGGGGCGCCGTTGCTCGAACCGCTGTTGTCGTCAGTGCCACCACCGCCGCACGCCGCCGTGGTCAGCAGCGCCGCCGCCGCGGCGACAGCGGCCAAGGCCTGCTTACGCCGCCCTGAGGTGCGTTGGGTAGTCACGATCTCGGATCCTCCGGATTTGATGAGAGACCCCGTGTACAAGCACGGGACGCTTGGGGTACGGCGCGGGTCAGCGGGAGCCCTTGGGGTCCAGCGCGTCACGCACGCCGTCGCCGAAGAGGTTGAAGGCAAGAACGGTGATGAAGATCGCCACGCCGGGAACGACCATGTACATGGGGTCCGAGTCGTAGTAATCGATCGCGTTCGAGAGCATCTGGCCCCAGGAGGCCGTGGGCGGCTTGACGCCCACGCCCAGGAAGCTGAGCGCCGCCTCGGTGAGGATGTTGGTGGGGATCATCATCGTCGTGTACACGATGATGGGCGCGACCAGGTTCGGCAGCAGTTCCTTGAACAGGATGTAGAACTGGCCGGCGCCCAGCGACCGGGCGGCCTCGACGTACTCGCGCTCACGCAGCGAGAGCGTCTGACCGCGCACCACGCGTCCGATGTAGGGCCAACCGAAGAAGCCGATGACCAGGATCATCACGAAGACACGCACGCCGGTGCCGTGCAGGCCCAGCATGTCGTTCGGCATGACGGAGACCAGCGCGATGATGAACAGGAGCTGGGGGAAGGCCAGCAGGCCGTCCATGACCCGGCTGATGAGGGAGTCGACCCAGCCGCCGAAGAATCCGGCGAGGATGCCCAGGAAGGTACCGAGGATCACGGCCACGACGGCGGACAGGAAGCCCACCAGCAGCGAGATCTGGGCGCCGTAGAGGATGCGGGCGAAGATGTCGCGGCCGTTGACCGGCTCGACGCCCAGCAGGTGGTCGCCGCTCATGCCGCCGAGGGACCCCGTGGGGGTGCCGAACAGCGGGTCGATCAGGTTCTCGTGATAGGCGTCGGGGTCCTGCCCGACCAGGCTGCTGATCACGGGTGCGAGCAGGGCTATCACGATGAGGGCCAGCACCACGATGCCGCCCGTCAGAGCCAGCTTGTCCCGCTTGAGGCGCTCCCAGGCGATCCGGCCGAGGGAACGGCCCTGTACGGCCTTCGCGCCGGCGCTGACAACCGCCGCTTCTTCGGCCGGGCTCGGGGCCGCATCCGCGGTCGGCTCGTGCAATGGTGCCGTCATCTGGCAGGGACCCCTCTCAACCGGCGGTAGCCGGCCCACACTTGCCGCGGTAGCGGCGTGATCAGTCCGTCGTACTCATATGCAGGGGATAAACCCCCTGCTTCCGGAGTCTTCAACGCTTTGGCGATCTGGAGCCAGACTTGACGGGGAATGGATGCGTAAACGTGATGCTGTCCGGAGGGTTTCGTTATCCGGACAGCGGGTATCGGAGGTCGGACGCTGATGTTCTATGACATTTCGGACATAGCGTGCTTTTCTGCACGGTTCTACGCGCGAAGACGAGCTTCGGTCGCGCGATCGATCGGCAGGGGGACTTGACTCCCCGTCAGTACCTGCCGGTGGCGGGCGGGTAGCCGTATCCGGCCGCCGGAGCCTGGAGCGGGGCCGCCGCGTGGGCCTCGCGGTCGTAGAACGGGCGGGCGTTGGCCCGCATCCACATCACGACCGGGTCGTGCTCGTCGGACATCGCCACCGTCGACACCGGCAGCCCGTCCGGCACCGCGCCGATGGACTGCTGCATCATCCCGCGCACGGAGTCGACGGCGGGCGGCGAGGTGTCGTAGACGTCGAGGCCGATGGCGAGGTACGGCGCCCCGAGCGTGGGCTGCACCCAGGCGCGGCGCAGCGTGCGGACGGCCGGGGTGCGGTGGGCGTTCTGCGCGAGCAGGGCGTAGAACTGGGGGATCTCGATCCCGGGCTCGGACAGCCGCAGCGGGCCGGCCGGCTGACGCTCCAGGCCCGTGGCGATCCGGCGCAGGTCGAGCCAGGGGATGCCGAGCCCGCCGCCGGGAGCGTGCGGATTCAGCCAGAGGCCGAAGTGGTCGGGGTAGAGGGTGCGGGCCACGTCGAGGCCGTCCACCACCTCGTACGAACGGTTCCAGCCGCTGGCCGAGAGCTCCTGGGCGGAGGTCACACAGGGGGCGTAGCCGAAGCCTTCGACCTCCATGTTCCCGTACTGGGCGTCGGGGGAACCGGCCTGGCCGTGCCACAGCAGCATCCAGACCTGGCCGGAGGACGGGGTCGCGAGCGCACGCAGGAGCGCCTCGTAGGCGTCGTAACGCCCGGGCGTGACCTGGCGCAGCGTGTGCTCGACCTGCCCGGTCGCGGCAGTGCCGCTCGCGCTCACCCTTTACCGCCCCTTCGAGAAACGTCGCCGTGGATATGAAACCACCTTAGGCGTCTCAGCCGACAACAGCCGCCCAGGAGTTCGGGGGTTGTTCCGCGTCGGCGAAGACGGATGGCTCGTGGTCGGGCACGCGGTCAGTGACCGCGCTGGTAGAACGGGCGGACCCGCTCCCGCATCCAGTCCGTCACCGGGTCCTCCACCACGTCCAGGAGGACGAGGTTCACCGGCCACCGCACGGCGACCCTGGCGAGGGCCCGGCCCAGCGCGTCCATCGGCAGGACGCGCAGGTCGCCCTCCCAGTGGGCCAGTTCGACGCCGACGAACAGGACGGGGTCCCCGGTCTCGATGGCGGCCAGGCAGCGGCGGGCGGTGAGCACGACGCCGGTGTCGGCGAACTCGGCCGAGGCCGCGGCGAGGAAGTCCACCGGGTCGTCCTGCCAGTCCGGCTCGAACAGCCGCACCCGGCCGCCGCTCGCGAAGCCGTCCAGCGGGGTACGCCCGCTGCGGCACAGCTCCGCCACCGCGGTCGGCGGCAGCGGGATGCCCACCACGCCGTCCGGGTTCACGGCGATGCCGACCTGCGGCGGCAGACCGCGGGCGAAGTCCACGGCAGGCGCGACGGTGTACGGCATGTGCGAGCCGACGACCTGCCGGAACTGTTCCTCGGAGCTGAAGACCGGCACGTACACCTGGCCTTCGATCTCCAGCGTGGGCAGGTCGAGCGGGCCGCTGTGCGGGCCTCCGCCGTTGGGCAGCGGCACCCAGACGAAGCTGCGGCCGAGCACCTCGACGATCCGTCCGCCGGCCGTCGGGACGCCGAGGGAGGCGGAAAGCACCTCCTCCAGCTCGTTGCCGGGCCATCCGCCGTGCGGATGGGGGTGCGTCTGTGCGGGGAAGCCCGCGGAAAAGTCCGCGGGAAGATCCGCCGGGAAGTCCATCTCTCTACCGCCTGCTGGGAACCTGCTGTGGCTCAAAAGGCTAACGGGTGCGGGCCTCCGTGCAATCGTCCCGCAGACCGATCCGCGACGGCCCCGCGAGCCGCTCCGTCGCGCCGTGCCCGCGGACCGCGCCGCCTGGCCGTCGCCGTGGCCGGCCTTTGGCCCATCGGTCCGCCGATCCGACCGCCCCTTGGCCCACCGATCCGCCGAGTTGAGCACCCCTCGGCCCACCCACCCACCGATCCGACCGCCCCTCGGCCCACCAATGCGTCGAGTTGAGCACCCCTCGGCCCACCCACCCACCGATCCGACCGCCCCTCGGCCCACCAATGCGTCGAGTTGAGCACCCCTCGGCCCACCCGCCCGCCGACCGGACCGTCCCTCGGCTCCTCCGCCCGTCGCCCCGACCGTGCCCCCTGCCCGTCCGTCCGTCGACCAGGCCCCCTCCACACATGGGCCTCTTCCCGGCACCCCGGCACGTCCGTCCGACCGCCCCCTCCGGCGCATCCACCCGTCGGCCCGGTGGGCCGGCCCCCTCGCCCGCCCACCCCGTCGCCCTTCCCTCCCTCCGCGCTCAGGCCGCGAAGTCGATCCGGCCCAGTACGTCCGCCGCGTCCCGGTCCAGGAGCAGCGCCGAGCCGCAGCCCGGGGGCAGGTCGCCCTTCTCGACGGCGCGCAGCAGACGGGCGGCGGCGCGGCGGTGGCGCAGGAAGGCGTAGCGCGAGACGCCGCGGCCCCGGTCGCGCTGGCCCTCCAGAGCCGTGCTCGGGGTGACGTCGAGCAGCAGCAGGTGCAGGGTGCCGCCCCGGCGGCGGGCTTCGCGGGCCAGCCAGTCGCGCACCCAGGCCTGGGTGCCGCAGTCGTGCACGACGACGCCCCGGCCGGTGCGCACGGCGCGGCGCAGTCCGGCGTAGTGGGCGAGGCGGACGAGCGGGCGGTAGCAGGCGTACGGCAGGAAGCGGGGCGCGCGGGCGTCCCAGCGGTCGCGGGTGTCCTGGGAGTCGACGCGGATGCCCCGCGCCGCGCGCCGCATCAGCGTGGACTTGCCGCTGCCGGGCAGGCCGGTGATCACGACCAGGTCGCGGGGACCGAAGACCAGGCCGTGCGGGCTGTGCCCGGAGCGCTCGCGCAAGTCGCGGACGACCGGCGCGGGCAGTGGCGCGCGCGCCTCGGCGACCGGGGCCGCGGGCTGCTTGGGCAGTGCGGCGGCCGTACTGGCGTACGCCGTGATCCTGTTCACCGTCATCGTCCTCCCCTGGGGTCAGGTAAGTCCTTTCCCCGCCAAGCGTAAAGAGAAGGTAATGCGTGATGTCCGGCGTTTTCGTGCGCGTACCGCCACAAGCCGGTTACAGATGCGGCCCTGCCCTCGGCGGACGAGGCGTGCAATGATGTCCGCGCCAACTGCATACCGGCCGCTTGAATCCGCGCGGGAGAGTCCCCAGCAGCAGTGCTGCGCCGGGGCGCCGAAGGAGCAAGTCCCTCCCTTGAATCTCTCAGGCCCCAGTTACCGCGCGGGCGAGGCACATCTGAAAAGCGGGCCGCTGCGACAGTGGCTCCACCCAAGGTGCAAGTCGTGACCACGCGTGGTCACGACGAACCTCTCAGGTTCCGATGACAGATGGGGAGGAACGACCTCGCCCTCCCCCATGCTCGGTTCTGCCGCGCAGGGGACCCCCATCGCCCTGGGAGACGACCGTCCGATGAGCAGTACCCCACTCCGTCACACCGCGCTGGATGCCGTACACCGCTCGCTCGGCGCGACGATGACCGACTTCGCCGGCTGGGACATGCCCCTGCGCTACGGCTCCGAGCGGGACGAGCACAACGCGGTGCGGACCAGGGCCGGTCTGTTCGACCTGTCGCACATGGGCGAGATCACGGTCACCGGACCGCAGGCCGCGGACCTGCTGAACCACGCCCTGGTCGGCAACATCGGCTCCGTCGGCGTCGGCCGCGCGCGCTACACCATGATCTGCCAGGCGGACGGCGGCATCCTCGACGACCTGATCGTCTACCGGCTCGGTGAGACGGAGTACATGGTCGTCGCCAACGCCTCCAACGCGCAGACCGTGCTCGACGCGCTCGTGGAGCGGTCCGCCGGCTTCGACGCCGAGGTCCGCGACGACCGCGACGCCTACGCCCTGATCGCCGTCCAGGGCCCCGAGTCCCCCGGCATCCTGAAGTCCCTCACCGACGCCGACCTCGACGGCCTGAAGTACTACGCGGGCCTGCCCGGCACCGTCGCGGGCGTCCCCGCCCTCATCGCGCGCACCGGCTACACCGGCGAGGACGGCTTCGAGCTGTTCGTGGCCCCGGCCGACGCGGAGCGGGTGTGGCAGGCGCTCACCGAGGCGGGCGCGCCCGTCGGACTGATCGCGTGCGGTCTGTCCTGCCGGGACACGCTGCGCCTGGAGGCGGGCATGCCGCTGTACGGGCACGAGCTGACCACCTCCCTGACGCCCTTCGACGCCGGGCTCGGACGGGTCGTGAAGTTCGAGAAGGAGGGCGACTTCGTGGGCCGCGAGGCGCTGACGGAGGCCGCTTCCCGGGCCGAGGCGAAGCCCCCGCGCGTCCTCGTCGGCCTGGTCGCCGAGGGCCGCCGTGTCCCGCGCGCCGGGTACGCCGTCGTGGCCGGCGGCGAGGTGATCGGCGAGGTCACCTCCGGCGCCCCCTCGCCCACGCTGGGCAAGCCGATCGCCATGGCGTACGTCGACGCGGCGCACGCGGCGCCTGGCACCCGGGGCGTCGGCGTGGACATTCGCGGAACCCACGAGGCGTACGAGGTCGTGGCGCTCCCGTTCTACAAGCGCCAGAAGTAGACACTGAGCGCGGTCCTTGCGTGACACCGCGCACATTTCCGCTGCTCATCAGCGGTTCCGACCCTCCCCCATCCATCAGCACTCCCCCGCGTACAGGAGAATTCAGGCCATGAGCAACCCCCAGCAGCTGCGCTACAGCAAGGAGCACGAGTGGCTGTCGGGCGCCGAGGACGGCGTCTCGACGGTCGGCATCACGGAGCACGCGGCCAACGCGCTCGGCGATGTCGTCTTCGTTCAGCTCCCGGAGGTCGGTGACACGGTGACCGCGGGCGAGACCTGCGGCGAGCTGGAGTCGACCAAGTCGGTCAGCGACCTGTACTCCCCCGTCGACGGGGAGATCACCGAGGTCAACGAGGACGTGGTGAACGACCCGTCGCTGGTGAACTCGGCCCCCTTCGAGGGCGGCTGGCTGTTCAAGGTGCGCGTGACGGACGAGCCGGCCGACCTGCTCTCCGCCGACGAGTACACCGCCTTTTCCGCCGGCTGAGGAGTCACCCACCCATGTCGCTTCTGAACACCCCCCTGCACGAGCTCGACCCGGACGTCGCCGCCGCCGTCGACGCCGAGCTGCACCGTCAGCAGTCCACCCTGGAGATGATCGCCTCCGAGAACTTCGCGCCGGTCGCGGTCATGGAGGCGCAGGGCTCGGTCCTGACCAACAAGTACGCCGAGGGCTACCCGGGCCGCCGCTACTACGGTGGCTGCGAGCACGTCGACGTCGCCGAGCAGATCGCCATCGACCGGGTCAAGGAGCTGTTCGGCGCCGAGTACGCCAACGTGCAGCCCCACTCGGGCGCCTCCGCCAACCAGGCCGCGCTGTTCGCGCTGGCCCAGCCCGGCGACACCATCCTCGGCCTGGACCTGGCGCACGGCGGCCACCTGACCCACGGGATGCGGCTGAACTTCTCCGGCAAGCAGTTCGACGTGGTCGCGTACCACGTGGACGACTCCGGCCTGGTCGACATGGCCGAGGTGGAGCGGCTCGCCAAGGAGCACCGCCCGAAGGTGATCATCGCGGGCTGGTCGGCGTATCCGCGCCAGCTGGACTTCGCGGAGTTCCGCCGGATCGCCGACGAGGTCGAGGCCTATCTGTGGGTCGACATGGCGCACTTCGCGGGTCTGGTCGCGGCCGGCCTCCACCCGAACCCGGTGGAGCACGCGGACGTGGTCACCTCCACGACCCACAAGACGCTGGGCGGTCCCCGCGGCGGCATCATCCTGGCGAAGAAGGACTTCGCGAAGAAGCTGAACTCCTCGGTGTTCCCGGGCTTCCAGGGCGGCCCCCTGGAGCACGTGATCGCGGCCAAGGCGGTCTCCTTCAAGATCGCCGCCGGCGAGGACTTCAAGGAGCGCCAGCGCCGTACGGTGGACGGCGCGCGGATCCTCGCCGAGCGCCTGACCGCGCCGGACGCCCGCGAGGCCGGGGTGAACGTCCTGTCGGGCGGCACGGACGTGCACCTGATCCTGGTCGACCTGCGCGAGTCCGAGCTGGACGGCCAGCAGGCCGAGGACCGCCTCCACGAGGTCGGCATCACGGTCAACCGCAACGCCGTCCCGAACGACCCGCGGCCCCCGATGGTGACGTCGGGCCTGCGGATCGGCACGCCGGCCCTGGCCACCCGAGGCTTCACGGCCGAGGACTTCGCCGAGGTCGCGGACGTGATCGCACAGGCGCTCAAGCCGTCGTACGACGTCGAGTCGCTGAAGTCCCGGGTGAAGGCCCTGGCCGACAAGCACCCGCTGTACCCCACGCTGGGCAGCAAGTAGTACCGCCGTACGGGGCACCGCGCGCACACTGAGAGGTGAGCACGGTGCCCCACCCCTTGTTCCACCCCCGTTCTGAGGAGTCACCGTGGCCATCTCGGTCTTCGACCTGTTCTCGATCGGCATCGGCCCGTCCAGCTCCCACACGGTCGGCCCGATGCGCGCGGCGCGCATGTTCGCCCACAGGCTGCGCAACGAAAGCCTGCTGGACTCCGTCGCGTCCGTGCGCACGGAGCTGTACGGCTCCCTCGGCGCCACCGGCCACGGCCACGGCACCCCCAAGGCGGTGCTCCTCGGCCTGGAGGGCGACTCGCCGCGCACGGTGGACGTGGAGCGGGCCGACGATCGGGTGGAGAAGATCAAGGAGGCGGGACGGCTCCGGCTGCTCGGCGAGCACGAGATCCCGTTCTCCTTCGACGACGACCTGATACTGCACCGCCGCGAGACGCTCCCCTACCACGCGAACGGCATGACGCTGTGGGCGTACGACGACGCGGGGAAGGAGCTGCTGTCGAAGACGTACTACTCCGTCGGCGGCGGCTTCGTCGTCGACGAGGACGCGGTGGGCGCGGACCGCATCAAGCTGGACGACACGGTCCTCAAGTACCCCTTCCGCACGGGCGACGAGCTGCTGCGCCTGACGAAGGAGACGGGCCTGTCGATCTCCGCGCTGATGCTGGAGAACGAGCGCGCCTGGCGCACGGAGGAGGAGATCCGCTCCGGCCTGCTCGACATCTGGCGGGTGATGCAGGCGTGCGTGTCGCGTGGCATGTCCCGTGAGGGCATTCTGCCGGGCGGCCTGCGGGTGCGCCGCCGCGCCGCGGTGACGGCCCGCCAGCTGCGGGCCGACGGCGACGCGTTGGCCCACTCCATGGAGTGGATCACGCTCTACGCGATGGCGGTGAACGAGGAGAACGCGGCCGGCGGCCGCGTGGTGACCGCCCCCACGAACGGCGCCGCGGGCATCATCCCGGCGGTCCTGCACTACTACGTCAACTTCATCCCCGGCGCGGACGAGGAGGGCGTGGTCCGTTTCCTCCTCGCGGCCGGAGCCATCGGGATGCTCTTCAAGGAGAACGCCTCCATCTCCGGCGCCGAGGTCGGCTGCCAGGGCGAGGTCGGCTCCGCCTGCTCCATGGCCGCCGGCGCGCTCGCCGAGGTGCTGGGCGGCAGTCCCGAGCAGGTGGAGAACGCCGCCGAGATCGGCATGGAGCACAACCTCGGCCTGACCTGCGACCCCGTCGGCGGGCTCGTCCAGATCCCGTGCATCGAACGCAACGGCATGGCGGCGGTCAAGGCCGTCACGGCCGCCCGCATGGCCATGCGCGGCGACGGCTCCCACAAGGTCTCCCTCGACAAGGTCATCAAGACCATGAAGGAGACCGGCGCCGACATGTCCGTCAAGTACAAGGAGACGGCCCGGGGCGGGCTGGCGGTCAACATCATCGAGTGCTGAGGTCGAGCACCGGGATCGGGCGCTGAGCGGATGCCCCCCGCTCGGCGGCTCGCCCGGCTCGGCGGCTCGCCCGGCTCGGCGGCTCGCCCGGCTCAGCGGCGCCGGCTCAGTGGCTCGGCCGCCCCCCGACGGCATCGGTCAGGCGGTCGTCGAGGACGGGGGCGAGGGCCGCTGCGTACCCCTCGGACAGGTGGCTGTCGTCGCGGTAGGCGAGGATGTTCCCGACCAGCACCGGGCAGGCGCCGGTGTGGGTGCACAGCCAGGGCCGCGGGTCGATCAGCGCGGCGCCGGCCGACTTCGCCGCGGCCGTGACCGCCGCTCGCCGGACCGGATCCTGGACCGCCTCGGGCAGGTGGTTCGCGCACCGGGTCAGCCGCATCGGGTACAGCGCCGCGCAGTCGACCGCGTCCGACTTCGGCCAGGGGGTGTCGAGCAGCACGGCGATCCGGGCCCCCGAAGCGCCGAGGGCGTCGAAGGTGGTGCGGAACCCGTCGGTCCACTGCCGGCCGGGATCGGTCGTCGGGCGGACCGGGTCACCCGCCTCCGAGGAGGAGACGACCACCAGCGCGGGGCGCAGGGCCTTGATCCGCGCGATCGCCTTGTCGCGCCAGACGTCGCAGGACGCGTACGGCTCGCCCTGGTGGACGATGGTCACCGCGGCCGTCTTGCAGGACGCCTTCGTCAGCGAGACCAGCTTCCAGTGGTGTGCGCGCGCGAGCCGGTCGAGCGCGGGGAACCACTGGGCGGCGTGGGAATCGCCGAAGAGCACGACCACGTCGTGCGAGGCGGGGTCGCCGTAGACGCACGACGGTGTGCGTGTGCCGCCGTAGCTCGCGTGACAGCCGTCCCGGTAGATCGGGGACCGGACCGCCTTGATCTCGGTCAGGGCCGGTGCGAGATTGCTCGGCAGGCTCGTGCCGGACGTCTCCAGGAGCTGTTCCACGCGCTGTGCCGGGTCCGCCGCGCTCGCGAGTTCGTGCCGTACGTCCGGCGCCGCCCGGCCGGAGTCGATCGGCGGCGGCACGAGGGACGCCGTCAGGGCGATCACCGCGGTGCCCGCCGACAGGGCGGCCCCGAGCGCGAGCGCGCGGTTCGGCCGGCCACGGAACACGGTGTGGAAGCGTACGGGGTTCTCCACCAGGTGCAGGGTCGCCCAGGCCAGTGGCAGAGCGAGCAGGGCGAACGCCAGCGCCAGCCGGACCCCGCCGGTCCTGCCCACCGCCATGGGCCCGATGACGAGCAACGGCCAGTGCCACAGATACCAGCTGTACGACAGCCCGCCGAGCCAGACCGCCGGCCGCCGGGCGAGCAGCAACCCGGCGTCGTACGGCGCGGGTGAGCAGCCGCCGGCCAGCACGAGCGCGGCCCCGAGGACCGGCAGGAGGGCGTGGTATCCGGGGAAGGGGGTGTCGTTGTCGTAGCGGACGGCGGCCAGCAGGACACAGGCCAGGCCGGTCCAGGTCATCGGCGCGGCGATCCAGGCGGGCAGCCGGTCGAGCCGCTCGGCGGACAGGGCGAGCAGCGCGCCGACGCCGAGTTCCCAGAACCGGGTGTGCGAGCCGAAGTACCCCCAGGACGCCGAGCCTTCGGTCACCGTGACGCTCAGCCAGAACGAACCCGCGCAGAGCGCGGCGAGCGGCACCGCGAGCACGGCGCGGCGGCGCAGCAGCCGCCAGCTGACCAGCAGCAGCAGTGGCCAGAGCAGATAGAACTGCTCCTCCACGGCCAGCGACCAGAAGTGCTGGAACGGGGACGGCGGACTGCCCTCGGCGAGGTAGTCGGTGCCGTTGGCGGCCAGCCGGAGGTTCACCGCGTAGAGGGCGCTGCTCACCGCGTCGCCCACGTACTCCTCGAAGCGGACCTTCGACAGGAACAGCCAGGAACCGATCAAGGTGGTGACGACGACGCAAGTCGATGCCGGAAGCAGCCGCAGTGCCCGGCGGGCGTAGAACTTCCTGATCGATATGGCGTGCGTCGTGGACAATTCGCGAAGCAGCAGCGAAGTGATGAGAAAGCCCGAGATGACGAAAAAGACATCGACGCCGACATAACCACCGCTGAACTGCCGCACGCCGGCGTGGGCGACGACGACGAGGGACACCGCCAGGGCGCGAAGTCCCTGGATGTCGAGGCGTACAGGGTGCCGCACGGCGGGTGCCGCAGTGTCTGCGGGCCGGACGGCGGGGACGTCGTGGAGGGGCGTCTGCACTGTGTTTCCTTGCGTGGGTCGTGCGGAATCGACGCTGTGACAGACAGCCGTCTCGGGCGGACGGTTGTCTTCCGCGGTGTTCTCTCACTGCATTCGAGTCGTCCGGTGTACATCAAGCCCGACGCACCGATATTCCGGAAAACTCAGAGCGAATGCCGAGTGAACAGAGAAAAGGGATTCGCCCACGTCGACGAATCACCCGTGCCAGGGTGGGCATACACCCACTCCGACTCCTGTCCCCCCACCGACAGTCAAAGGAGCCCCTCATATGCTGCGCGGCATAGACGTGAGCGCGTATCAGCCCTCCGCGTACGACACGGACGGTCTCTCCTTCGTCTTCATCAAGGCGTCGGAGGGCCGTTCGTACGTCAACCCCAGACTCACCGCCCAGACGAAGCACGGCCGCGACGCCGGTCTGGTCGTCGGCTACTACCACTTCCTGTGGCCCGGCAACATCACCGCGCAGGCGGAGTACTTCGTGAGCAAGGCCCCCGAGAAGGCGGGCGAGATCCTCGCCGTCGACTGGGAGACGACCGGCGAGGGCACGCACGCGAGCAACGCGGACAAGGACCGGTTCATCCGGAAGGTGAAGGAACTGCGGCCCCGCAACCGGGTCGTCCTGTACACGAACCGGAACTTCTGGCTCAACATCGACACGACCTCGTACGCGGGCGACGGCCTCTGGATCGCGGACTACGTCACCGCCGGCAAGCCGCGCATCAAGGCGACGTGGCGCTTCCACCAGTACACCGACGAACCGCTGGACAAGGACGTGGCGAACTTCGCGAGCAAGGCCGCCCTGCGGGAGTGGGCGACCGTGGACTGAGCGCCGGCAGGTGGCCCGCACGGCCGCCCGAACGGCCGCCCGACGGCCCGGGGAGTCCATCGGCCCCGGGCCGTCGGACGGCCGCACCCGCTGTCGGGAACCGTCCGAGCGGGGCGGGAGGACCAGGGCGCGTTTCGCTCTAAGGGCTGTCCCGTTAATCCCCGGTGGAACAGCGCGCGGCGTCAGATGCGGTGCATCGCAAGGCGGAGGACCGTCCGCATACTGGGCGTATGCGGGCGATCCGACAACGCGGCGAGGTGCCGTAGCTGTCGTCGTGCGCCCGCCGGGGGTTACGGGACAGCCCTTAGGCGCGGAACTCCGGCTTGCGGTCGCGTGACGCCTCGCCCAGGGCCTCGGTGACCGCTTCGGTACCGGCCCGCAGTCCGTAGACGGGGGTGCCGGGCTGCTGGCGCCAGGAGTCGTCGATGCCGCCCGCGTCCACGGTGTCGAAGCCGAGCTCGTCGATCAGTTCGCGCACCTTCCGCTTGGCCGCCTCGTCGTCGCCGGCCACCGGCAGCGCCATCCGGTCGGGGTCGCCGACCGGGCGCGGGCGGTCCAGGATGTCCTGGGCGAAGGTGCCATTGAAGGCCTTGATCACGGGGTGGCCGATCTGCCGTTCCGTCCAGCGGCTCTCGGTGAGGCCCCCGTCCTCGATCGCGTCGATCCGTCCGTCCCGCTCCCGGGGGTAGTAGTTGCCGGTGTCGATCACGGCGACGTCCGCCGCGGCGCCGTCCAGCAGACCGGACGGGAGGGCCGGGACCGCTTTCATCGGGACGGTGACCACGACGATCTCGGCGGAGCGGGCCGCTTCCTCGACCGGAACCGGGGTGGCGCCGGTCTCCCTGGCGAGTTCGGTGAGCGTCTGCGGGCCGCGGGAGTTGGCCACGAACACGTCGTGGCCGATCGCGGTGAGCCGCCGGGTGAGGTTGCCGCCGATGTTGCCGGCGCCGATGATGCCGATCTTCATGACTCGCCTTTTTCGGGTTGGTGTGCTGGCACAGCCTGTGCTTGGCCAGCACCAACTCCCCTTCCCCGCGGGCTATTCCGGAGTGTGCTCCGAACGGGTGAGGATGCGGCAGAGGCGCCCGCCGCCATGACGGCCGGGCGCCCCTTCCCCGAGCGTCACTTGCTCAGGTAGGTCCAGAACTCGTCGAACGACAGAACCTTGTCGCCGTTGAGGTCACGGGTCTTGATGATGGCCTCCGCGACCGACTCCGTGACGTTCCAGTCGCCCCCCTGAGCCAGGGCGCTCTTGAACTCGGCGGAGGTGATGAAGCCGTCACCGTCCGTGTCGATCCGCTGGAAGTGCTTGCGTGCTTCCTCGATGTCGGCCATCGATCCGCCCCTTTTCGTCGTACCTTGCTGTCGTGCTGACGCAGGTCAGATTAACGGCCTGCCCGGACGCGCAGCGCAGCGACCACCCAGGCGAACTCCTCCTCGTACGCGGACTGGGGTCCGAGGCCCTTCAGAACGCCCGACAACTCGCGGTAGCGGGCGACCCGGACGTTCGAGGCCGCGGTCAGCCGTTCCAGTACGGCGGCCCGGTCCGCGTCCCCCAGCAACCGGCGCAGCAGATCCTCGGCCTCCGGCGCCTCGGGGGCGAGGCCCTGCCGCAGTGCCTCGCCGGCGAGCTGGATCAGCCGACTCATGAACCACAGCGAGGTGCCCGGCGGGACGTCGGGTCCGCGGTCTGCCGCGTTGAACTCGATCATCCGCCGCATCAGGGCCCGGAACTCCGGGTCCTGGATCAGCTCGGCGAGTTCCACCCAGGCGTCCACCTGCTCGGGAGTGGGGTCGTCGGGCAGGCTCGCGGCGGCGAACCGCATCCGGTGGCGGATGTCGGGGTCCGCCGTGTCGATCCCCTCGAAGATCTCCGTCATGAAGTCGTCGACGATCCGCCTGCGCTCGGCGGTCGACAGCCGGGCCAGCTTGTTCATCAGGGTCATCTCCTCCGCGGTCGAACCGCGTCGCGCCACGGTCGACAGCACCGCACGGGTCACCCGCAGCGCACCGATCTGCGCGTCCAGCGCCTTCACGTGCGCGGCCGCGACCTCCGCGACCGTCGTCTCGCCGGCCAGCACCTTGCGGACGTCCCCCAGGCCGAGACCCAGTTCGCGCAGGGTGCGGACCAGTTCCAGGCGGGCGACGGACGCGGCGTCGTAGAGGCGGTAGCCGCCCGCGGAACGGCCCACCGGGGGCAGGGCGCCCTCGTCGGACCAGTAGCGGATGGTACGCACGGTCAGACCGGTCGCCCGGGCCAGTTCCCCGATGGTGAGAAGTCCGGTGCCGTCTTCGATCATGTCTGCGAGTCTGGGCCTTCCAGTGGGTGGAGACTCAAGCGAGGAGACGGGCCGGGATGGCGCAGACCCTGCGGGACATTCTCGACGCGGCGGCCCGGGGCGTCTTCCCGCCGGCGGACGGCGGAACGACCGTCGTGCCCCAGCACGGCCGGCGCGACGCCGGGGTCATCGCCTTCACCGCGCACTCCGTCGTCTTCACGGACGAGGACCCGCGGTGGATACGGCAGGCACTGCGGGCGGCGGACTGCGACCCGCTCGCGGCGGCCATGAACCCCCGGTTCCTGACGGCCTTGCTGGACCGCACGGGGCGCGCGAGCGACACGATCGACCTGCTCGTGGTCGGCTCCCCACTGCCGGGCGCACCGCCGCTGCCCCTGACGGAACTGGCGGACCCGAATCATCCACGGGTCGTCAGCTCACGCCGGCGGCGGGACGACGTACGGGTGTGGACCGTCGAGGGCGGAGTGCTGGTGCTGGGGCGCGGGGTCGCGGGGCGGCTGGAGGTCGCGGTCGAGGTGGCCGAGGACCTACGGCACCGGGGGCTGGGACGGCGGCTGATGACGGCGGCCCGGCACCTGGGCGGGGGCGAACCGGTGTGGGCCCAGATCTCGCCGGGGAACGCCCGCAGCCTGCGGGCGTTCCAGGCGGCCGGTTACCTTCCGGTGGGGTCGGAGGCGCTGCTCAGCGTTCGGTAGCGGTGCGGCGGGCGCGGCCCGGCATTCGGAGCGGTGCGGCGGGTGCTGCTCAGGGTTCGGTAGCAGTGCGGCGGACGCGGCCCGGCGTACGGAGCGGAGTGGCGGGCGCGGCCCGGCATTCGGAGCGGAGTGGCGGGCGCGGCCCGGCATTCGGAGCGGAGTGGCGGACGCGGCCCGGCGTACGGAGCGGAGCGGAGGACGCGGCCCGGCGTACGGAGCGGAGCGGAGGACGCGGCCCGGCGTACGGAGCGGAGCGGCGGGCCCGGCCCGGCCTCGGAGCGGTGCGGCGGACGCGGCTCGGCATTCGGAGCGGTGCGGCGGGCGCTGCTCAGGGTTCGGTAGCAGTGCGGCGGGCGCTGCCCGGCCTCGGTGCGGAGAGGCGCGCGTCGGCCGGGGCGCCCCGGCCGTGGAAGGCGAGGGCGAGGGCGACGCGGGGGCGGGGTCGGTGCGGGGTGGGTGACGGCGCCGGCGTCAGCGGTCCGTCACCCTCATCTCGAACCAGGTCGTCTTCCCCCGCGGCAGCAGGTCGACCCCCCACCGGTCGGAGAGCTTGTCGACGAGGAACAGGCCCCGGCCGCTGATGTCCAGCTCCTGCACCGGCATCAGACAGGGCAGCCCCCTGGAGGGGTCGCGGACCTCGACGCGGATCCAGCCCCGGCGGCGGCGCATCCGGAGGCCGAAGACCCGGGCCCCGGTGTGGCGTACGGCGTTGCCGACGAGTTCGGAGACCAGGAGGACCGCGTCCTCCGTCATCTTGGGGGTCAGGCCCCAATGACGCAGGACCACCACCTGGGCCAGCCGGCGCGCGGTGGCCGCGGACTCCGGGCGGGACGGCAACTGGACCTCCGCCTCGGTCGGATTGCCGCACAACTCGAGCGCCTTGAGGGCCCGCTCGTCCTCGACCGCAGGCGACCAGCGCGCCGCGGTCGGACGGCCGTGTCCCCGCGGCTGTTCGATGCCCTCCAGCCCCGCCATGCCCCCATCATGGCGGCCCGAGGACGCCTCCGGGGCCGTTCTGGAGGAATACGCCCCCCGGAACGCAGCGTTCCGCTCGATTCGATCGGCATATGCCGTTGGCAGTTCAGCGGCCTTCATGGCCCCTCCGACCTGCGGCGACGGCTCGATCGACGGCAATCGACAGGCTCCCTCGACAAGGCAGACTTAAGGTCGCCTTAAGGCTCCCATAAACAGCCCCATCGAGGGACCCGGATCAGACACCGCGTCAATTGCAAGTGGTTCGGGGAAGATTCACCGGCCGGGTTTCAGAGGAACTTGGCCTTGCCCGGGCCCTCCTGAACGAAGCTGCGCATCCCACGCTCGCGGTCCTCCGTCGCGAACAGCCCGGCGAACCAGTTGCGTTCCACGGTCAGGCCGGTCTCGATGTCCGTCTCCAGACCCGTGTCGATCGACTCCTTCGCCGCGCGCAGCGCGAGCGCCGGGCCCTGAGCCAGCTTCGCCGCCCAGGCGTGGGCGGCCGGGTAGACCTCGGCGGCCGGGACCACACGGTCCACCAGGCCGAGCGCCAGCGCCTCCTCCGCCTTCACCATGCGGCCCGTGAAGATCAGGTCCTTCGCCCTGGAGGGTCCGATCAGCCGGGCCAGGCGCTGGGTGCCGCCCGCGCCCGGGATCAGGCCGAGCAGGATCTCCGGCTGGCCGAGCTTGGCGTCGTCCGCCGCGATCCGGTAGTCCGCGCACAGGGCCAGTTCGCAGCCGCCGCCCAGCGCATAGCCGGTGACGGCCGCGACCACCGGCTTGGGGATACGGGCCACCGCGGTGAACGAGTCCTGCAGGCCGCGCGAGCGCAGGACCATCGCCGTGTGGTCCATCGCCTGCATCTCCTTGATGTCCGCGCCCGCCGCGAACACCTTCTCCCCGCCGTACAGCACCACCGCGCGCACGTCCTCGCGGCGGGTGGCCTCCTCGGCCAGTTCCCTGAGACGGTCCTGGACGGCCACGTCCAGCGCGTTCATGGGCGGACGGTCCAGGCGGATGGTCCCCACGCCCTCGGCGACTTCAAGATGCACAGTCATGCCAGCAGGTTAACGGGGACTAACGGCGTACGGCCCCGGTGCCGTACCTCACACCGGGGCCGTACCCATGCTCGCCGCTCAGGGCCTGCGGTCGCCGCTCAGGCCTTCCACTTGTCCCACGACATGTTCCAGCCGTTGAAGCCGTTGGCCGGGTCGACCGTCGGGTCGGTGGAGTTCTTGACCTCCACCACGTCGCCGACGATCGAGTGGTTGAAGAACCAGGCGGCCGGCACTCCGCTGTCGTAGCCGCCGCGCACGTCCCGCAGGCCGATGCAGCCGTGGCTGGCGTTGTAGTTGCCGAAGGCGCCGCCGCCCCAGTAGTTGCCGTGCACGAAGGTGCCGGAGTTGGTCAGGCGCATGGCGTGCGGCACGTCCTTGATGTCGTACTCGCCGTCGTAGCCGACGGTGTCGCCGTTCATCCGGGTCACCGTGAACTTCTCGCTGATGACCATCTGGCCGTTCCAGGTGGCGTAGCCCGGCTTGCCGGTGGTGACCGGGATGGTCTTGACGACCTTGCCGTCCTGCGTGACCTTCATCGTGTGCTTCTTGGCGTCCACGACGGACACCTGGTTGCGGCCGATGGTGAAGGAGACGGTCTTGGACTGCTTGCCGTAGACGCCCTTGCGGCCCTCGACGCCGTCGAGGTTCAGCTTCACCGTGACCTTGGTGCCGGACTGCCAGTACGTCTCGGGCCGGAAGTCCAGGCGGTCGTTGCCGAACCAGTGGCCCTCGACGTCGACCGCCGGCTCGGTCTTGATCTCGATGGCCTTCTCCACGTCCGCCGGCTTGGTGATGCCGCGCGTGAAGCGGACCGAGAACGGCATCCCGACACCGACGGTGGAGCCGTCCTCGGGCGTGAAGTTGCCGACGAAGGTGTTCTGCGGGCTGAGCGTGGTGAAGGAGGAGTCCTCGGCGGCCGTGCGGCCCTTGGCGTCCTTGGCGACCGCGTGCACCTCGTACTTGGTGGACGCCGCCAGGTGCGTGGCGGGCGTCCAGCCGGTGCCGTCCGCCGAGATCGCGCCGTCGACCTGCGTGCCCTTGGCGTCCTTGACCGAGACCTCGGTCAGCTTGCCCTTGGCGGCGGTGACCTTGAGGACGCCGCTGGTGTCGACCTCCTTGGCACCGGCCTTGGGCACGATGGTGACGACCGCCTCCGACTGCGCGCTCTGCGCCGCGGCCGAGCCGTCGCCCTTGTCCTTGCCGTCGCCTGACCCGGAGTCCGACCCGCCGCCTCCGCCGCAGGCGGTGACGGTGACCAGCAGCACGCCGAGTGCCAGCGCCCGCAGCCCCCCGCGGCCCCGCCCCTGCGTCAGACCCTCGCGCGCGTCAACCGACGCCCCCGATATCGGTCGCACGTTCACTTCTTCTCCCCTCGCCGGGCCCCGGCCCAGCCCGCACCCCAGCGCGTCCCACGCGCACATTGGCGCATATTAACCACATGATCAGGGCGGCCGGAGCTTGGCGATTGTCACTGTTCCGTCCCAACTCCCGCCGCTTCCCCGGGCCCCCGGGCCCCGCGTCTCACCTGGCTACTTGTCCGCGCCGCCCGCTTTCCACTCCTTCCACCCCATGTTCCATCCTCCGAGCCCGTTGCCGGGAGAGACCGTTTTGTCATTGCTGTGGACGACCTCGATGACGTCACCGATCAGGCTGCGGTCGTAGAACCAGCCCGCGGGCGTGTCCGGGCTGCCGCCCTTGACGTCCCGCAGGCCCACGCAGCCGTGGCTGACGTTGACGCTGCCCGGGGCGTCCGGCGACCAGTAGTTGCCGTGCAGGAAGGTGCCGGAATCGGTCAGGCGCATGGCGTGCGGGACGTCGGGGATGTCGTACTCGCCGCCGAAGCCGACCGTGCTGCCGTTCATGCGGGTGACGTCGAGCATCTCCAGCACCACCATCTTGCCGTTGTAGGTGGTGGTCTTCGGGGCGCCCGCGGTGATGGGCACGGTCGCCAGCAGTTGTCCGTCGCGCCGCACCTGCATCGTGTGCTTCGCCGCGTCCACCAGCGAGACCTGGCTGCGGCCGATCGTGAAGGAGGTCGTCCGGTACTGCAGCCCGTAGACCCCGCGCGCTCCCTCTACGTCCCGCAGGCGCACCTCGACGGTGACCTGGGTGCCGGGCTTCCAGTAGTCCCGGGGGCGGAAGTCGAGGCGGTCCTTGCCGAACCAGTGCGGGCGGATCTCGACGGCCGGTTTCGCGGTGACCCGGACGGCGCGTTCGACGGCGGCCCGGTTCTCGATCTCACGGCTGAACGCCACCGACACGATCATGCCGGTGCCGACCGTGGAACGATTCTCCGGCGTGACGTAGCCGATGAACCGCTCCGGGGGGACGTACGTCGTGAACGTCGCGTGCCGGGCGGAGCGGTGGCCGCCCTCGTCGCTGGCCACCACGTCGACGGTGTACTCGGCGGCCAGCGCCAGTTTCTCCCCGGGTTCCCAGCGCAGTCCGTCCGAGGAGACCCGGCCGGGCACCGGGGTCCGCTGGGCGTCCTGCGACTTGACGACCTTCACCGACTCCAGCCGGCCGCTGGTCACCCGGATCCGCAACGGATCCTGGGTGCGCACCCCCTTGGTGGCGTCACCCGGCGAGATCCGGATGACGTCCTCGGCCGCCGGGGGCTTGCCGAACAGCCCTCCGACATCGATCCCTCCCGTCGGGTCCGCGTCGCAGCCGACGGCGCCCGCAAGCAGCCCTGCCCATGTCAGTACGGCGGCCAGCGCGGCCCCCGCGCGCCGTGCGCGCCTTTGTACATGCCTCACACCGACCCCAACGACCGGCCCGCCCCGGGGAAACGTGAGTGCGAGGCACGAGCTGGGCAGAACAGTGGGGAGGACGACGCGACGGGGAGCCGCGGCCGGGACGCCGCACGCCCGTTTCCTCGTGTTCCACGACGTGTCATGAGCCGCGGGAGGCCGAACCGTGTCCAGCGCAGCCGAGCAGGAGGCGGTGGCGGAAGAGCGCGCCACCGAGGACGGACGCCCGGCCGCCGCCGCGAACGGCGCGCAGCGCAGGACGCCGGGCGTGCCCGTGTGGCCGGGCGCGCCGATGCCGCTGGGCGCCCGGTTCCGGGTCGGCCCGGACGGGGTGGCGGGCACCAACTTCGCGCTGTGGGCGGGCGGGGCGGAGGCGGTCGAGCTGTGTCTGTTCGACGGACGCGGTCCGGACAGCCGGGAGACCCGCACCCGCCTCACCGAACTGACGCACGAGATCTGGCACGGCTTCGTGCCGGGTGTGATGCCCGGCCAGCGTTACGGCTTTCGGGTGCACGGCCGCTGGGACCCGTGGACCGGCGCCCGCTGGAACCCGGCGAAGCTGCTCCTGGACCCGTACGCGCGGGCGGTGGACGGCGACTTCGGGCTGCCGCCGGAGGTGTACGGACATGTGCGCGACTGGCCCCAGCAGCAGGTCGCGGACACCGTGCGCGACGACCGTGACTCGGCGCCGTACGTCCCCAAGGGTGTCGTCGTGCACGACGACGCTCCCGACGACGAGTGGGCGGACGACCGCCGTCCGAAGACGCCCTGGGCCGACTCGGTGATCTACGAACTGCATGTCAGGGGGTTCACCAAGCTGCACCCCGGCATCCCCGAGGAGCTGCGCGGCACCTACGCGGGCCTCGCGCACCCGGCGGCGATCGACCATCTGGTGCGGCTGGGCGTGACGGCCGTGGAACTGCTGCCGGTGCACCAGTTCGCGCACGAGGACCATCTGCTGCGGCGGGGACTGCGCAACTACTGGGGCTACAACTCGATCGGCTACTTCGCCCCGCACGCGGGCTACGCCGCCTCCGGTACGACGGGACAGCAGGTCGGCGAGTTCAAGAGCATGGTCCGGGCGCTGCACGCGGCCGGCATCGAGGTGATCCTCGACGTGGTCTACAACCACACGGCGGAGGCGGGCGAGCTCGGCCCGACGCTGTCCCTGAAGGGCATCGACAATCGCGGCTACTACCGGCTCCAGTCGGACGCCCGCCGCTACGCCGACTACACCGGCTGCGGCAACACGCTGCACGTGGTCCAGCCGCACGTGCTGCGTCTGATCACCGACTCGCTGCGCTACTGGGTGTCGGAGATGGGCGTCGACGGCTTCCGCTTCGACCTGGCTGCCGCACTGGCCCGCTCGATGCACGACGTCGACATGCTCTCCCCGTTCCTGGCCGTCATCGCCCAGGACCCGGTGCTGCGGCGGGTGAAGCTCATCGCCGAGCCGTGGGACGTCGGCTCGGGCGGCTACCAGGTGGGGGCGTTCCCGCCGCTGTGGACGGAGTGGAACGACCGCTACCGCAACGCCGTACGGGACTTCTGGCGGCACGCCCTGCCGGACGTCCGCGAGATGGGCTACCGGCTGTCGGGGTCGAGCGACCTGTACGCCTGGGGCGGGCGGCGGCCGTACGCCTCCGTCAACTTCGTCACCGCGCACGACGGATTCACCCTGCGTGACCTGGTGTCGTACGAGCGCAAGCACAACGAGGCGAACGGCGAGGGCAACCGGGACGGCACGGACGACAACCGGTCGTGGAACGGCGGGACCGAGGGCGGCAGCGACGACGCGCGGGTGCGGGCGCTGCGGCGCCGGCAGCTGCGCAACCTGCTGACCACCCTGCTGCTGTCGACGGGCGTGCCGATGCTGGTCGCGGGCGACGAGCTGGGGCGCACCCAGCGCGGCAACAACAACGCCTACTGCCAGGACAACGAGATCAGCTGGCTGGACTGGAGCCTGCTGGACGACCCCGGCTGGCGCGCCCTGTTCGACCTGACGTCGCGGCTGATCGCGCTGCGCCACCGGCATCCGGTGCTGCGGCGCCGGGCGTTCTTCTCCGGGCGGGCGCACTCGGCGGACGGCTTGCGGGACCTGGCCTGGTTCACCGCGCGGGGCTCGGAGATGACGGAACGGGACTGGTACGCGCCCGCCGCCACCCTCGGCATGTATCTGTCCGGGCGGGACATCCCGGGCCGCGACGAGCGCGGCGCGCCGATCGTCGACGACAGCTTTCTGGCCGTGCTGCACGCCGGGGACCGCCCGGTGAGCTTCGTGCTGCCGGGGGCGCCGTGGGCGGAGCGGTACGAGGTGGTCGTCGACACGTCACGGGAGGAGCAGGAGGAGGCCCCGGAGGAGGTGCACCGGGCGGGGACGGCGATCACGGTGCCGGCCCGGGCCGTGCTGCTGCTGCGGGTGGGCTGAGCGCGCTCGCGCGCCGGTCGGCCGGGGATCCCGCGCCAGGTCGTAGGACCAACGCCCGACCCGGGTCCGGCCAAAACTCGGTGGGCGTTGTCAGTGGCGATCCGTAGGCTCGCTCCTGATGCCCACGACACGTGCCACCACCAAAAACCGCTCCGCCGTACGCGCCCTGCTGCGCCTGTGGCCCTACGTGCGCCCGGTGCGAGGTCGGCTGTTCACCGCCGCGCTCGTGGCGATCCTGGCCTCCTGCGTGGGGCTGGTGATCCCGCTGGTGCTGAAGTGGATGGTGGACGGACCGGTCGCCGACCGGGACTCCGGGGGCGTGTGGCTGGGCGCGCTGTACCTGCTGCTGCTCGGGCTCGCCGAGGCGCTGCTGTTCGGGCTGCGGCGGTGGCTGGTCGCGCGGCCGCTGTCGCACGTCGAGGCGTCGATGCGGGCCCGGCTGTACCGGCACCTCCAGCGGCTGCCGGTGGCCTTCCACGACCGGTGGGCGTCGGGGCAGTTGCTGTCCCGGGCGACCACCGACCTGATGCTGGTGCGGATGTTCCTCGCCTTCCCGCTGACATTCCTGCTGGTCAACGGCGTGACGATCCTGATCGGCGTGGGCATCATGCTGCTTCAGGACTGGACGCTGGGTCTGGTGATCCTCGGCCCGGCGGTGCCCGTGATGATCATGTGCGTGGTCTTCGAGAGACGGTACGCCGAGGTGGCGCGGCTGGCGCAGGACCAGGTCGGCGATCTGACCACGGTCGTCGAGGAGAGCGTGCTCGGCATCCGCATCATCAAGGGGTTCGGGCGGCACCGCAGTCAGGCGCGGGCGTTCCGGGAGCTGTCGTGGACGCTGCGCGGCACGGAACTGCGCAAGGCGCGGCTGCTGGCGGCGATCTGGGCGGTCATCGTGACCCTGCCGGAGCTGGCCATCGGGGCGGCGCTGGTGGTCGGGTCGGTGCAGGTCGCGGACGGGAGCCTGTCGGCGGGCACGCTGGTGGCCTTCCTGTCGACCGCGCTGGCGCTGCGCTGGCCGGTGGAGTCCATCGGCTTCCTGCTGGCGATGAGCCAGGAGGCGTCGACGGCGACCGAGCGGTACTTCGAGGTGATGGACGAACAGCCGGAGTCGTCCGCGGCGGACGGCTCCGTCGCGCGGACCGAGGACCGAGGACTGCGCTTCCACGACGTCCGCTTCCGCTACCCCGACGCCCCGCCGGACTCCCCGCCCCTGCTCGACCACATCGAGCTGCACATCCGCCCCGGTGAGTCGATGGCCCTGGTCGGGGCCACCGGAAGCGGCAAGACCACGCTCACCGCGCTGGTCCCCCGGCTGCACGAGGTGACGTCCGGGCGGATCACGCTGGACGGCGAGGACATCACCGCGATGTCCCGGGCGCAGCTGCGCGCCAAGGTCGCCGTCGCCTTCGAGGAACCCACGCTGTTCTCCGCGAGCGTCGGGGACAACGTCCTGATGGGCGCCGACGGCGAGGCCGGCGTACCGGAGCTGGAACGGGCGCTGGCCGTCGCCCAGGCCGACTTCGTGCACGCGCTGCCGCAGGGCACCGAGACCCAGGTCGGCGAACAGGGCCTGAGCCTGTCCGGCGGCCAGCGGCAACGGCTGGCGCTGGCGCGAGCGGTGGTCGGCCGGCCGCGGTTCCTGGTCCTCGACGACCCGCTGTCGGCCCTGGACGTCCACACGGAGGCCGCCGTGGAGGCCGCGCTGCGCCGGGTGCTGGCGGACACCACGGCCCTGATCGTCGCCCACCGCCCGTCCACGGTCCTGCTCGCCGACCGGGTCGCGCTGCTGCGCGACGGCCGGATCGCGGCGGTCGGCACCCACCAGGAACTGCTGCGCACGAACGCGGAGTACGCCCGGCTGATGTCCGGGGACGAGACCGGGGAACCGTCCGGCCACGAGGAGAGCGACCGATGACCGCCGCCACGACGTCCGCTCCCCCCACCGACGGGGAGGAGGAACTGCCCCGCCGCGAGGACGCCGGCGACCCCTTCGACCGTGACGTTCTGCCCACCCCGCCCGGCGCCACGGCCGCGCTGCTGCGCTCGCTGCTGGCCCCGATGAAGCGGCGGGTGGTGCTGACCACGGTCCTGCTGCTGCTCCAGCAGGCCGCGGTGCAGGCGGGTCCGCTGCTGGTGGCGTACGCCATCGACCGGGCCGTACCGGCGTTCCGGGACGACGACCACGGACCGCTGTTCGCGGTGGCCGTCGCCTATCTGCTGTGCGCGCTGGGCTCGGGCGTGCTGCAGTACGCGTTCACCGTGGTCTCCGCCCGGGTGAACCAGGACGTGCTGCTCGACCTGCGCGGCCGGATCTTCCGCCATGCGCAGGCGCTCAGCGTCGACTTCCACGAGCGCTACACCTCGGGCCGGCTGATCTCCCGCTCCACGACGGACGTCGAGTCGCTGCGCGAGCTGCTCAACGAGGGGCTCCAGGAGCTGGTGACCGTCCTGCTGTCGTTCGTGTACATCTCGGCGATGCTGCTCTGGCTGGACCTGGGCATCGGCGCGGTCGCGGTGGCCTCGGCGATGCCGCTGTACCTGCTGGTGCGGCTGTACCAGCGGCGGGCGGGCGAGGTGTACCGGGAGCGGTCCACGGCGATCGCGGCCGTGATCGTGAAGTTCGTGGAGACGATGAACGGCATCCGGCCGGTGCGCTCCTTCCGCCGCGAGGCCGCCAACGACGCCGAGTTCGCCGTCCTCAACCGACGGCACGAGCGCACGAACGGCGACGCCCTGCTGGAGATGGCCCGCTATGTCGTCAACTCCCGGCTGGTGTCCAACACGGCGCTCGCGGTGACCGTGCTGTGGGGGGCCCGCCGGGTGGCGGACGGCTCGCTGGAGCTGGGTGTGCTCGCGGCGGCGGTGCTGTACCTGCGGCGGCTGTACGACCCCATCGACCGGCTCGGCATGTTCCTCAACTCCTACCAGTCGGCGGCCGCCTCGCTGGAGAAGATCGCGGGGCTGCTGGCCCAGACGCCGTCCGTGCCGGAGGCGGCGACGCCCGTGGAGCTTCCGGCTCTCAAGGGCGAGCACCCCGGCCGCGCGGTCGTCTTCGACGGCGTCCGTTTCGGCTACCGCACCGGCGGCGAGATCCTCCCCCGCTTCGACCTGACCCTCCCGGCCGGACAGACCGTCGCCGTGGTCGGCTCGACCGGCGCCGGCAAGTCCACCCTGGCCAAGCTGCTCGCCCGCTTCTACGACCCCACCGCCGGCCGGGTCCTGCTGGACGGGGTCGACCTGCGCGAGCTCGCGCTGCCCGAACTGCGGCGCGGGGTGGTCATGGTGACGCAGGAGGCGTTCCTGTTCTCCGGCACGGTCGCCGAGAACATCGCCATCGGCCGCCCGGACGCGAGCCGGGAGGAGATCGAGCGGGCGGCGAAGGCGATCGGCGCGCACGAGTTCATCAGCGCCCTGCCCGACGGCTACGACACGGACGTCCGCAAGCGGGGCGGCCGGATCTCCGCCGGGCAGCGTCAGCTCGTCGCCTTCGCGCGGGCGCTGCTCGCCGATCCGGCGGTGCTGATCCTCGACGAGGCGACGAGTTCGCTGGACATCCCCGGGGAGCGGGCCGTACAGCGCGCGATGTCGACGGTGCTGCGCGGCCGTACCGCGGTCGTGATCGCGCACCGGCTGTCGACCGTCGAGATCGCCGACCGGGTGCTGGTCATGGAGCACGGACGGATCGTGGAGGACGGCAGTCCGGCCGAGCTGACCGCGGGCAGCGGCAGGTTCTCGGACCTGCACCGCGCCTGGCGGGACAGTCTGGTCTGAGCGGGGGAGCCCGAAGGATGATCGACGCGTACGAGGACCCCGGCACGCCCGACCACCGCGGCGGCGGGCGGTATCTGTGGTGGCTGGTGACCCGGCAGCCGGGGCGGTCCGTCGCGGGCGCGGTGATCGCCAGTGTCTGGATGGTGCTGGGGGCGGCGACGCCGTATCTGATGTCCCGGGCGATCGACGACGGTCTGGAGCCGGGCGACCTGGGCGCGCTGGCCGGGTGGACGGCCGTGCTGGTCGCGGTCGGGGCGTTCAACGCCTGGCTGGGGATCATGCGGCACCGCACGATGACCCGGGTGCGGATGGACGCCAACTTCCGCACGGTCAAGGTGGTCGTCGGGCACGCGGTGCGGCTGGGGGCCGCGCTGCCGCGCCGGGTCGGGGCCGGTGAGGTGGTCACGATCGGCGTGGGCGACGTGCAGACGATCAGCACGTCCCTGACGGCGGTCGGGCCCGGCGTCGGCGCGATCGTCGCCTACGGCGTGGTCGCCGGACTGCTGCTGTCGGTGTCGGCCCGGCTGGCCGCCGTGGTGCTGCTCGGGGTGCCGGTGCTCGTCGTGCTCGTCGGGCCGCTGATGGGGCGGTTGCAGCGGGTGGAGTCGGAGTACCGGCAGCGGCAGGGTGTGCTGACCGCGCGCGTCGGCGATCTGGCGGGCGGCCTGCGGGTCCTCAACGGCCTCGGCGGCAAGCAGCTGTTCGCGGACGCCTTCCGCCGGGACTCGGGGCGGCTGCGGGAGCAGGGGTACCGGGTCGGTGCGGTGACGAGCTGGATGCAGGCGCTCGGGATGGGGCTGCCGACACTGTTCCTCGCCGTGGTGACCTGGCTCGGGGCGCGGCTGGCCGCCCAGGGGGACATCAGCGTCGGCGAGCTGGTGGCGGTGTACGGCTATGTCGCGGTCCTGGTGGTCCCGGTGGCGTTCCTCGTCGAGTGCGGCTACCAGCTCGGCCGGGGTGTGGTGGCCGCCCGGCGGGTGGTACGGCTGCTGCGGCTGGAGCCCGAGCCGGACGACGGCCCGTGCGCGGCTCCGGCCGAACCGGCGGTGCTGCACGACCCGGAGTCCGGGGTCCGGGTGACGCCGGGGCGGCTGACCGTGCTGGCCGGGGCGCGGCACGCCGACACGGCCGCCGTCCTCGACCGCCTGGGCCGGTACGCGCCGTCGGCGGCCACCTGGGGCCGGACGCGGCTGGACGAGATCCCGCTGCCGCAGGTCCGGGCCCGGATCCTGGTCGCCGACCACGAGGCCGACCTGTTCGCCGGGACGTTGCGCGAGCTGATCGGCGGACACCGGGAGCCGGCCGAGCGGGACATCTGGCGCGCGGTGCACTCGGCCGTGGCCGACGACATCGTGCAGGGCCTGCCGGACGGGCTGGACTCGGCGATCGACGCCCAGGCCCGCAACCTCTCCGGCGGTCAGCGGCAGCGGGTCCGGCTGGTGCGGGCGCTGCTGTGCGACCCCGAGGTGCTGCTGGCGGTGGAACCGACGTCGGCGCTCGACGCGCACACCGAGGCGGCGGTGGCCGCCCGGCTGCGGCTCGCGCGCAGCGGTCGTACGACCGTGCTGACCAGCACCTCCCCGCTCGTGCTCGACCACGCCGACACCGTTCACTACCTGGCGGACGGCAAGGTCGCGGCCACCGGCACCCACCGGGGGCTGCTGGCGGAACAGCCCGGCTACCGGGCACTGGTGGCGCGCAGCGCCGACACGGACGCGGACACCGAGGAGGTCGTGGCATGAGCCGGGGGCAGCTTCCCGTCGCCGGACGCGTCGACGTGCGACGGGCCGCGGTGCGGCTGGTCCGGGCCGACGGGCGGGGGTTCTGGGCCGTGCTGGGCCTGAACGCGGCGGCCGCCGCGGCCGGACTCGCCGCGCCGTGGCTGCTGGGACGGATCGTCGACGAGGTGCGGGCCGGGAGCGGTGTCGGGGCGGTGGACCGGCTGGCGGCCGTCATCGCCCTGTGCGCGCTGGTTCAGCTGCTGCTGGCGCGCTGGGCGCGGTACGCGGGGCACCGGTTCGGGGAGCGGACGCTGGCGCGGGTGCGCGAGGAGTTCGTCGACCGGGCGCTGGCGCTGCCCGCCAACGTGGTGGAGCGGGCCGGGCCCGGCGATCTGACGGCGCGCGGCACGGCCGACGTGACGATCGTCGGCACCACTCTGCGCGACGCCGGGCCCGAGCTGCTGATCAACTCCGTGCAGGCGCTGTTCCTGCTGGGCGCGGTCTTCGCGCTCGACCCGCTGCTCGGCGCGGTGGGGGTGTGCTGTCTGGCCCCGATCGGGGTGGCACTGCGCTGGTATCTGCGCCGGGCCCGGGACGGCTATCTGGCGGAGGGGGCCGCGGGCTCGGAGGTCGCGGAGATCCTCGGGTCGACCGCGTCCGGGGCGCGTACCGTCGAGGCGTTCCGTCTCGGGCCGCGGCGGATCGCGGCGAGCCGCGAGGCGCTGGAGGTCTCCCGGCGCAGCCGGCTGTACACGCTGTTCCTGCGGACGGTGTTCTTCCCGACGGTGGAGGTGTCCTACGTCCTGCCGGTGGCGGGCGTGCTCCTGGTCGGCGGGGTGCTGCACGGGCACGGGGAGATGAGCCTGGGGTCGGTGGTGGCGGTCGCGCTGTACCTGAGGCAGCTCGGCACCCCGCTGGACGAGGTCCTGATGCGGGTGGAGCAACTGCAGAGCAGCGGCGCGTCGTTCGCACGGGTGGAGGGGCTCGCGCGGGTCCCGCGGGCGGGCGGCGCCGGGGACTCGGCGGTGCCGGCGGACGACCGCATCGACGTGACCGGCGTGCGCTACGCCTACGAACGCGGCGGCGAGGTGCTGCGCGGCGTCGATCTGACCGTACGGCCCGGGGAGCGGCTGGCGGTGGTCGGCCCCTCCGGCGCGGGCAAGACCACGCTGAGCCGGCTGCTGGCGGGCGTGGACGCGCCGGACGCCGGCTCGGTGACGGTGGGCGGGGTGCCGGTCGCCGGGCTCGGTCCGGAGCGGCTGCGCCGCCAGGTCGTGCTGGTCACCCAGGAGCACCATGTCTTCCTCGGCACGGTCCGCGACAATCTGCGGATCGCGGAACCGTCCGCCACGGACGCGCAGTTGTGGGCCGCGCTCGGAGCGGTCGGCGCCGAGACGTGGGTGCGCGAGCTGCCGGGAGGCCTCGACACCGAGCTGGGGGAAGGCGGTTGCGACACGGACGGCGCACAGGCGCAGCAACTCGCCCTGGCCCGGGTGGTACTGGCCGACCCGCACACGCTGATCCTCGACGAGGCCACGGCGCTGCTCGATCCGGCCACCGCCCGCCACACCGAACGTGCGCTGGCCGCCGTACTGGAGGGCCGTACGGTCATCGCGATCGCGCACCGGCTGCACACCGCGCACGACGCCGACCGCGTGGCCGTGATGGAGGACGGCCGCCTCACCGAACTCGGCACGCACGAGGAGCTGGTGGCGGCGGGCGGGGCGTACGCCGCGCTGTGGCGGACCTGGCACGGAGACCCGGCGGACCCGGCTGCCTGACGTCCCGGACGACGCGGCGCGACGTCCCCGGCAGCACTCGCGCCACTCGCTCCCCGGCAGCTCACTCGACAAGCCGTCCCTGGAGACACATTCGCCGCTCCGTCCCCGGCAGCACACGCGCCACCAGGCGCCGGGCAGCAGACTCAACAATCCGTATATCGAACACGAACTCCCGGACAACGGACCGTTTCCGGCCAACTTCCTGACGCGCCCCTGACAGAGAGCGCAATCTCCTGTCACCCTTCTCACGGCCGCCTCACAGCAACCCCACAGCTTTGCCGCTGTGTCCGGCCGTAGCTCTCATGCACGTGGTTCTGCGTACCGCCTTGTTCTGCCCGGACGGCCGACCCGCCGCCCGGTCTCCCCTGGCCGTGCGATCCGCGGCCACGCAGAAGGAGTCAGTGTGAGCAGCAGTTCCTCTCGCAGACGCACCTCCCACACCCCGTACCGCAAGGCCGCCGCCGTCGCCCTCGTCGGCGTCTCGGCGCTGATCGCCGCCGCCGTGCAGTCCGGTGCCGCGTCCGCCGCCCCCGACCAGGTGCCGTCGGCCTCGGGCCAGGCCAGGCCGGGCGCCGAGTCGGTGCGGCTCACCCCCGCCCAGCGCGCCGAGCTGATCCACGCGGCGGACGCCGCCAAGGCGGACACCGCCAAGGACCTGGGCCTGGGCGCCAAGGAGAAGCTGGTCGTCCGTGACGTCCTCAAGGACGCCGACGGCACCGTCCACACCCGCTACGAGCGCACCTACGACGGCCTCCCGGTCCTCGGCGGCGACCTGGTCGTCGACACCGCCAAGTCCGGTGACACCACGGCCGTCACCAAGGCCACCCGGTCCGCCATCAAGGTCGCCTCGCTCACGGCGGCCGTCCCCGCCACCCAGGCGGAGGCACAGGCCCTCTCCCTCGCCCGGTCCGCAGGCGCCGACAAGGCCGCCACCGACCGGGCGCCGCGCAAGGTCGTGTGGGCCGCGAACGGCACGCCGGTCCTCGCCTACGAGACCGTCGTCGGCGGCCTCCAGGAGGACGGCACCCCGAACGAGCTGCACGTGATCACGGACGCGGCCACCGGCAAGAAGCTCTACGAGTACCAGGGCATCGAGACCGGCACCGGCAACACGATGTACAGCGGCACGGTCACGCTCGGCAGCACGCAGTCGGGGTCGACGTACAACCTGACCGACGGCACCCGCGGCGGACACCGGACGAACAACCTGAACCACGGCACCTCCGGCACCGGCACCCTCTTCTCGGGCCCCGACGACACCTGGGGCAACGGAAGCGCGTCCAACCTGGAGACCGCCGGCGCCGACGCGCACTACGGCGCGGCGCTGACGTGGGACTACTACAAGAACGTGCAGGGGCGCTCCGGCATCCGCGGCGACGGCGTGGGCGCGTACTCGCGCGTCCACTACGGCAACAACTACGTCAACGCCTTCTGGGACGACAGCTGCTTCTGCATGACCTACGGCGACGGCTCCGGCAACACCCACCCGCTCACGGCGATCGACGTGGCCGGCCACGAGATGACGCACGGCGTCACCTCCAACACCGCGGGCCTGAACTACTCGGGCGAGTCCGGCGGCCTGAACGAGGCCACCTCGGACATCTTCGGCACGGCGGTCGAGTTCTACGCGGCGAACCCCTCCGACGTCGGTGACTACCTCATCGGCGAGGAGATCGACATCAACGGCAACGGCACGCCGCTGCGCTACATGGACAAGCCCAGCAAGGACGGCGCGTCCAAGGACAGCTGGTACTCCGGCATCGGCTCGGTCGACGTGCACTACTCCTCGGGCCCGGCGAACCACTTCTTCTACCTGCTGAGCGAGGGCAGCGGCGCCAAGGTCATCAACGGCGTCAGCTACAACTCGCCGACCTCCGACGGCCTTCCGGTCACCGGCATCGGCCGCGCCAAGGCGGAGAAGATCTGGTTCCGCGCCCTCACCACGAAGTTCACCTCGACCACCAACTACGCGGCGGCCCGCACCGGCAGCCTCGCGGCGGCGGGTGAGCTGTACGGCACGACGAGCGCCGAGTACAAGGCCGTGCAGGACGCCTGGGCGGCCGTCGCGGTCGGCTCGCGCTCCGGTGGCGGCGGTGGCGGCACCTCCTTCGAGAACACCGCCGACGTATCGATTCCGGACAACGGCGCGGCCGTCACGTCGTCGATCACCGTCTCCGGGCGGACCGGCAACGCCCCGACGAACCTCCAGGTCTCGGTCGACATCGTGCACACCTGGCGCGGTGACCTCGTGATCGACCTGCTGGCCCCGGACGGGACGGCGTACCGCCTGAAGAACTTCAGCTCCTCCGACTCGGCGGACAACGTGGTCGCGACCTACACGGTCAACGCGTCCTCCGAAGTCGCCAACGGTGCCTGGAAGTTGAGGGTCCAGGACCAGGCGGCCCAGGACACCGGCTACATCAACAGCTGGAAGATCACCTTCCCGTAGCCCCGTCGCCCGACACGGGCGTTCACGGACAGGGCGCCGCCCCGGTGGTTCGACTCCCCGGGGCGGTGCCCCTTTTTGCCATGTGCAGGCGCACCCCTGGTCGGCCCTTGACCCAGGTCAAGTCCGTTTACATTCCCGCAATGTTCATCCGGTAGTCGACTTTGAGCCAACATCACTTCGGGGTCCTGACATGTACGCGCCCTTGGTGCCAGGCTTCCTCCAACCGCCGCAGCACAGCTACTTCACATCACCTCCGGTCAGTACCCCACGCTGTCCGGACTCCCCCACAAAGGAGCTTTGCGTGAGCCCCCTCTACGCGCGTCACCAGCGCACCACTCTGGCCATCGCCACCGCCGTCGCGGCCGGAGCCCTGCTCGCCACCGGCCTGACCACCGGTACCGCTGCCGCTCAGACCCCCACCGACTCCGGCAGGACGGTCGCCCCCCTCGCGGCGGCCCCCCTCCAGCTGTCCTCGGCCGCCCGCACCACGCTCATCCAGCAGCAGCAGGCCGACGCGTCCGAGACCGCCACGGCGATAGGCCTCGGCGCCAAGGAGAAGCTGGTCGTCAAGGACGTCGTCAAGGACGTCGACGGCGCGGTCCACACCCGCTACGAGCGCACCTACGCGGGCCTGCCGGTGCTCGGCGGCGACCTGGTCGTCCACCAGTCGGCCTCCGGCGCGACCAGAAGCGTGACCAAGGCCCTCAAGGCGGACATCAAGGTCGCCTCGGTGAAGCCGCAGGTCACCGCCGCCAAGGCGGAGAAGCAGGCGCTGACCGCGGCCCAGGCCGCCGGCTCGGCGAAGACCGCGGCCGACTCCGCGCCCCGCAAGGTGATCTGGGCGGGCAACGGCACGCCGGTCCTCGCCTACGAGACCGTCGTCGGCGGCCTCCAGGACGACGGCACCCCGAACGAGCTGCACGTCATCACCGACGCGGCCACCGGCAAGAAGCTCTACGAGTACCAGGGCATCGAGACCGGCACCGGCAAGAGCCTCTACTCGGGCACCGTCACGCTCAGCACCACCAAGTCGGGCTCGACGTACAACCTGACGGACGGCACGCGCGGCGGCCACAAGACGTACAACCTCAAGCACGGCACGTCGGGCACCGGCACGCTGTTCACCGACGCCGACGACGTGTGGGGCACCGGCACCGCCTCCAGCTCCACCACGGACCAGACGGCCGCCGCGGACGCCGCCTACGGGGCCCAGGAGACCTGGGACTTCTACAAGAACACCTTCGGCCGCAGCGGCATCAAGAACAACGGCGTGGGCGCCTACTCCCGGGTCCACTACGGCAGCTCGTACGTCAACGCGTTCTGGGACGACAGCTGCTTCTGCATGACGTACGGCGACGGGTCGGGCAACACGCACCCGCTCACCTCGCTGGACGTCGCGGGCCACGAGATGAGCCACGGTGTCACCTCCAACACCGCGGGCCTCAACTACTCCGGTGAGTCCGGTGGCCTGAACGAGGCCACCTCCGACATCTTCGGCACCGGCGTCGAGTTCTACGCGGCGAACTCCTCCGACGTCGGTGACTACCTCATCGGCGAGAAGATCAACATCAACGGCGACGGCACCCCGCTGCGCTACATGGACAAGCCCAGCAAGGACGGCGGCTCGTCGGACTACTGGTCCTCCACGGTCGGCAACAAGGACGTGCACTACTCGTCCGGCGTCGCGAACCACTTCTTCTACCTCCTCTCGGAGGGCAGCGGCGCCAAGACCATCAACGGCGTCTCCTACAACTCGCCGACGTACAGCGGCTCCACGGTCACCGGCATCGGCCGCGCCAAGGCGCTCCAGATCTGGTACAAGGCGCTGACGACGTACTTCACGTCGACGACCAACTACAAGTCGGCCCGCACCGGCACCCTGTCGGCGGCGGCGGCGCTGTACGGCTCCGGCAGCACCGAGTACAACGCGGTGGCGGCGGCCTGGACCGCCGTCAACGTGAGCTGACCCCAGGGCAGCGGAACAAGGGCGGTACCCGGGACGCGGACGTTCCGGGTACCGCCCTACCCTTGCTTCCCATGTCCTTCACGTACGCGGACGTCGGCGCGACCCGCGAGAACGCCGGTTTCTGTCCCCCCGGCTTCCACCCCCTGCACGTACGCACCCGGCTCGGCGAGGGCGAGGAACTCTTCCGCCGGGCGGCCGAGGCCGTCCTCACCTGGGAGATGCACCGCGAGCTGGGCGTCGGCCTCGACGTCACCGCCGACCGGGCGGCCCCCGACGTCGACGTCACCATCACCCTCGCCGGCCTGATAAAGGCGCCCTGCCGCGTGGTCTGGACGGTCGAGGACCACCGCCGCGCCGGGTGGGCCTACGGCACGCTGCCCGGCCACCCCGAGAGCGGCGAGGAGTCCTTCGTCGTCGACCGCACCGGCGACGGCACGGTCTGGCTCACCATCTCCGCCTTCAGCCGCCCCGCGAGGTGGTACTCCCGCGCGGGCGGCCCGGCCACACGGGGGTTGCAGCATGCCTATGCGCGACGGTGCGGGGCTGCGCTGCGAAAGCTGTGCGCGGGGTACTCGACGGAGTGACCTGCGGTCATGCGCGCCGGCCCTCGGAGGCGACAGCGGCCCCATCGGAGGAGTTCCGATGGGGCCCCTGTGCGTCCTGCCCGCCGTCAGTCCCCGCCGCCGACCGCGCCCGGCCGATCCGCCTCGAGGAACTGCCGCCCGCGGTCTTCACCCGCGTACCGGAAGGACCGGACCCTCTTGTCCGGGCCGCCGGTCCCGCCCACGCCGGTTCCGCAACCGGCGCGACACGTCGAGCGGACTACCGCATCAACACCCCCGCCCCCTCCGCCAGCTCCTGCGAAGGAACCGCCAGCAGCCCCAGCTCCGCTCCGGACGCCAGGAGCCGGTGGTTCGGGAGGATGCGCACCGTGTAGCCGTAGGGACCCGTGCGGTCCAGTGAGAGCGGGCCCTCGTAGACCCACCGGCCCTCCAGGTCGGGGCCGCCCGTCGGCTTCAGCGGGACCGTCGCCGCGTCCGTGATGCGGTCCTCGGAGTCCACGCGGCCCGAGACCGCCTGTACCTCGACGTCGTCGGGGCCGAGGCCGCCCAGGCCGACACGCACCCGCAGGACGAGCGTGGTGCCGAGCTCCGCGGTGGCCGTGGCGGAGGCCGTCTCCACGTGGTCGACGGTCACCCCGTGCCAGGCGGCACGCACCCGGGCCTTCCAGACGGCGAGTTCACCGGCGGCGGCCGGGGTCATCGCGCGGTGGGCGTGGGAGGCGGGGGTGTAGAGGCGGTCGACGTACTCGCGCACCATGCGGCCCGCCAGCACCTTCGGGCCGAGCAGGGTGAGCGTCTGGCGGACCATCTCGATCCAGCGGTCGGGCAGACCGTGCTGGCCCCGTTCGTAGAAGCGGGGTGCCACCCGCTGTTCGAGGAGGTCGTAGAGGGCGGCCGCCTCGATGTCGTCACGGTGGTCGGGGTCCGTGCCGGACCCGTCCGCCGTGGGGATCGCCCAGCCGAAGTCCGGCTGGAACCACTCGTCCCACCAGCCGTCCAGTACGGAGAGGTTGAGGCAGCCGTTGAGGGCCGCCTTCATGCCCGAGGTACCGCACGCCTCCAGCGGGCGCAGCGGGTTGTTGAGCCAGATGTCGCAGCCCGGGTAGAGCTTCTGCGCCATCGCCATGCCGTAGTCGGGCAGGAACACGATCCGGTGGCGCACCCGCGGGTCGTCGGCGAACCGCACCAGTTCCTGCACGAGCCGCTTGCCGCCGTCGTCCGCCGGGTGCGCCTTGCCCGCCACCACGATCTGGATGGGGTGCTCGGGGTGCAGGAGCAGGTCCATCAGACGGTCGCGGTCGCGCAGCATCAGCGTCAGCCGCTTGTACGACGGGACCCGGCGCGCGAAGCCGATGGTGAGGACGTCCGGGTCGAGCACCCCGTCGATCCAGCCGAGTTCGGCCGCACCGGCACCGCGCTGCCGCCAGGAGGCGTGCAGCCGTTCGCGCACCTCCACCACCAGCTGTTCGCGCAGGTCCCGGCGCAGGTCCCAGACCTCCTGGTCCGGGATGTCGCCGACCGCGTCCCAGCGCTCCGAGCCGCCGACGGTCAGCGCGTCCTCGGCGCGCTGGGCGCCGATCTGGCGGGCGCCCAGCCGCAGCACCTCGGGGGCGACCCAGGTCGGGGCGTGCACCCCGTTCGTCACGGAGGTGATCGGCACCTCCTCGGGGTCGAATCCCGGCCACAGACCGGCGAACATCCCCCGGCTGACCTGGCCGTGCAGCAGCGACACGCCGTTGGCGCGCTGGGCCAGGCGCAGCCCCATCACGGCCATGTTGAAGAGGTTGGGCTCCCCGCCGGGATAGGTCTCCATGCCGAGCCGCAGGACCCGCTCGACATCGATGTGCGGGAGTTCGGCCTCGGCGCCGAAGTGGCGGGCGATCAGCTCGCGGTCGAAGCGGTCGATGCCGGCCGGCACCGGCGTGTGCGTGGTGAACACCGTCCCCGCGCGGACCGCCTCCAGGGCCGCGTCGAAGTCCAGCCCCCGCTCGCCCAGCTCCGCGATGCGCTCCAGGCCGAGGAAGCCGGCGTGCCCCTCGTTGGTGTGGAACACCTCCGGCTCCGGGTGGCCGGTCAGGCGGCAGTACGTGCGGACCGCCCGGACACCTCCTATACCGAGGAGCATCTCCTGGAGCAGCCGGTGCTCGCTGCCGCCGCCGTAGAGCCGGTCGGTCACGCCGCGTTCGCCGAGGTCGTTCTCCTCGACGTCCGAGTCGAGCATCAGCAGCGGGACCCGGCCGACCTGTGCCAGCCAGATCCGGGCGCGCAGCGACCTGCCGCCGGGCAGCGCGAGGGAGACCTGCGCCGCGGTGCCGTCGGCCTCCTTCAGCTGGGCGACCGGCAGCTCGTGCGGGTCGAGCACCGGGTAGTGCTCCTGTTGCCAGCCGTCCCGGGAGAGGGTCTGGCGGAAGTAGCCGTGCCGGTAGAGCAGCCCGACCCCGATCAGGGGTACGCCGAGGTCGCTGGCCGCCTTGAGGTGGTCACCGGCGAGGATGCCGAGGCCGCCCGAGTACTGGGGCAGGGCGGCCGTGACGCCGAACTCCGGGGAGAAGTAGGCGACGGCGGTGGGGAGTTCCGCGGACTGCGTCTGGTACCAGCGGTCTCCGGTCACATAGTCGTTCAGATCGTCGGCGGCCGCCCGCAGACGGCGCAGGAAGCGGCGGTCCCCGGCCAGCGCCGCGAGCCGCGCGGGCGGCACACTGCCCAGCAGGCGTACCGGGTCACCGCCGGAGGCGGCCCAGCACTCGGGGTCGACGGACTGGAAGAGGTCGCGGGTCTCCGCATGCCAGGACCAGCGCAGATTACGGGCCAGATCGCTGAGCGGGCGCAGGGATTCGGGGAGAACGGGACGGACGGTGAATCGACGGATCGCCTTCACATTCCACCTCGGCGTGCGTAAGGAGAGGCGCACGGCGGTGTGCGCCTCGTCGTCACTGTCGACGGTAGTCGCTGGGCCTGTACCGGCGGGGCCGACCCGAGGGACACCGGGAGACTCTGCGCCCCGGCTGAGCCGGAAGAGTGGCCCGGCGCCCCGCGTGACACGGAACGGGCTTTACGGCATTACGGCGCCCTGTGACCGATTCCGGGCCCGCAGGCACTCTTGTGGTGATTGGCTCCGCGCGAAAGGCTGCTCCCGGCGTACCGGCCGCCGACGTCGTGGTACCCGGGCGTGGTGGCTGCCGTGCGCCGAGTCGAGGAGGGGAACTCGGACCATGGCACGGACGCGTACACGGCGTCTGCGCTGGGCGGCGGGCCTGACCGCGGTCACCACGGCCGCGGTGCTTTCGGCCATCACCCTGCCCGCGCACGCCGCCCCGGAGGGGCGGATAGCCGGCGCCGGCGAGCCCGGCTCCGTCAGCGGAAGCTACCTGGTGGCACTGAAGGGGGGAACGAAGGCTCCGTCGGCGGCCGGCAAGGACCTCGCCGCCAAGTACGGAGTGAGAATCAGCCACACCTACGGCACGGTTCTGAACGGCTACGCCATCCGGGCCGACGAGAGACAGGCGAGACGCCTCGCGGCGGACTCCCGCGTCGCCTCGGTCGTCCAGGACACCCGGGTGAGCCTGGAGCGCACCCAGAAGAGCCCGCCGTCCTGGGGCCTGGACCGCATCGACCGGCCGAACCCGTCGCTGGACCGGAGCTACACCTCGCCGGAGTCGGCGGGGGCCGGGGTGACGGTGTACGTCATCGACACCGGCATCCGGATCACGCACCGGGACTTCGGCGGACGCGCGAGCTACGGCTGGGACTTCGTGGGCGGCGACCGCACGGCCGCGGACGGCAACGGTCACGGCACGCACATCGCCGGGACCGTCGCGGGCACCTCCTACGGCGTCGCCAAGAAGGCCAGGGTGGTCGCCGTACGGGTCCTCGACAACGCCGGGGCCGGCACCACGGCCCAGGTCATCGCGGGCATCGACTGGGTCACCCGGAACGCGAGGAAGCCCGCGGTCGCCAACCTCAGCCTGGGCGGCACCCACAACGCCCAGCTGGACGCGGCCGTACGCGCCTCCATCGCCTCCGGCGTCACGTATACGGTCGCGGCGGGCAACGACGGTCTCGCGGCCGCCCTGTACTCGCCCGCGGACGTCACGGAGGCCGTCACGGTCGGCGCGAGCGACCGGAGGGACGCCCGCGCGTCCTTCTCCAACTACGGTTCGGCACTGGACCTGTTCGCGCCCGGCGTGTCGATCACGTCGGCGTCCCGCACGAGCGACACCGCCAGGGCGACGTACTCCGGTACGTCGATGGCGGCGCCGCACGCGGCGGGCGCGGCCGCGCTCTACCTGGCCGACCATCCGAAAGCCACCCCCGCGCAGGTCGCCAGGGCGCTGGTGACGCAGGCGGCGATCGGCAGGGTGTCCGGCCGGGGGCCCGGTTCGCCGGACAGAATCCTTCAGGTTCCGGCCACTTGATGACAGAGTCCGGGACCGGTCCTGGCAGAGTCCCGGGCTCGTCGTGGCAGAGTCCCGACACCGGTCCCGTTCCTCTCGAACGGGGCCGGTCTTGTGTGTAGACATACGCGTGAGTAGTTAACAAAGTGCCGGATTGCCCACTCGAATAGGGTGGGAAGGCTTCCTCGGTACACCCTCGGGTACACCACGCAGGTGGGCCATGCGGGTAGACCCCCCGGACGGACCACCGCAGGACCCACCTCCCCACAGCCATCCGCCCACCCACGTTGACGCGGACAGGAGCGGTCATGCCCGCCACGCACCACTCGTCAGCACCCCCGACACCCCGTACCGACGCACCTCCCGTGCGCCCCGCAGACACAGGTCCGCCGGTCCCGGAGCCACCCTCCGCGGGCGACGCGACCGCCGTCGGGCGCATACCCGTTCTGGACGTCCGGCCGATGGTCCAGCTCGGACGCCGGCCCGCCAAGGCCGTGACCGGCGAGTCGTTCGAGATCTCGGCCACCGTGTTCCGTGAGGGTCACGACGCCGTCGCCGCCAACGTCGTGCTGAGGGACCCCGAGGGCCGGGCCGGCCCGTGGACGCCGATGCGTGAACTCGCCCCGGGCACCGACCGCTGGGGAGCCACCGTCACCGCCGGCGAAGCCGGCCACTGGACCTACACCGTGGAGGCGTGGTCCGACCCCGTCACCACCTGGCGGCACCACGCACGCGTCAAGATCCCGGCCGGGATCGACACCGACCTGGTCCTGGAGGAGGGCGCGCGGCTGTACGAGCGGGCGCTCGCCGGAGTGCCGAAGGGCGCCGGGAAACGGTCCGTCCTGCGCGCCGCCACGGCCGCCCTCCGCGACGAGGAGCGCCCGGCCGCGTCCCGGCTGGCGGCGGCGTTGACGCCGGAGGTGGACGCGGTCCTGGCCCGTCACCCGGTCCGTGAACTGCTCACCGCCTCGGCACC
>NZ_JBHWCC010000027.1:82895-121210 GCF_042735715.1 Streptomyces sp. NPDC059582 | reverse complement strand
CCCGTACAGGCGGCCGGGGCCCTGAAATGGCCGGTCGGAGGTGTTGTCAGCGGGTCGCGCGGTTGACGGCCGAGACGACCGCCTTCAGCGACGCACGCGTCGTGTTCGCGTCGATGCCGATGCCCCAGAGCACCTTGTCGCCGATCGCGCACTCGATGTACGAGGCGGCCTGCGCGGAGGCGCCCTCGCTCATCGTGTGCTCCTGGTAGTCCAGCAGGCGTACGTCGACGCCGATCGACTCCAGGGCGTTGAAGAAGGCCGAGATCGGACCGTTGCCGGAGCCCGAGAGGACCGTGTCCTCGCCGTCGACGGTCGCCTCGACGGTGAGGGTGTCCACGCCGTCGGTGTCGGTGGTCGACTGGCCCGTGCGGACCTGGATGCGGCCCCAGGGATTCTCCGGGTTCGGCAGGTACTCGTCCTCGAAGGTCCCCCAGATGTCCTTCGGGGTGACCTCGCCGCCCTCGGCGTCCGTCTTCGCCTGGATGAGCTTCGAGAACTCGATCTGCATCCGGCGCGGCAGGTCCAGCTTGTGGTCGTTCTTCAGGACGTACGCGATACCGCCCTTGCCGGACTGCGAGTTGACCCGGATGACGGCCTCGTAGGAGCGGCCGACGTCCTTCGGGTCGATCGGCAGGTACGGGACGGCCCACTCGATGTCGTCGACGGTGACGCCCTTGGCGGCCGCCTCGGCCTCCATCGCGTCGAAGCCCTTCTTGATGGCGTCCTGGTGGGAGCCGGAGAAGGACGTGTAGACCAGGTCGCCCACGTACGGGTGGCGCGGGTGGACCTCCATCTGGTTGCAGTACTCCCACGTACGACGGATCTCGTCGATGTCGGAGAAGTCGATCTGCGGGTCGACGCCCTGGGAGAAGAGGTTCATGCCCAGGGTGACCAGGTCGACGTTGCCGGTGCGCTCGCCCTGCCCGAACAGACAGCCCTCGACGCGGTCGGCGCCGGCCATCAGCGCCAGCTCGGCCGCGGCGACGGCCGTACCGCGGTCGTTGTGCGGGTGGATGGAGAGGCAGACGTGCTCGCGGCGGGACAGGTTGCGGTGCATCCACTCGAAGCGGTCCGCGTGCGTGGAGGGGGTCGAACGCTCGACCGTCGCGGGCAGGTTCAGGATGATCTCGCGGCCCGGGCCGGGCTGCCAGACGTCCATGACCGCCTCGCAGACCTCCAGGGCGAAGTCCAGCTCGGTGTCGGTGAAGATCTCGGGGCTGTACTGGTAGCCGAACGTCGTCCCATCAGCCTCGGGGCCCAGCAGCTTCTCGGCGTACTCCACGACCAGCCGGGTGCCGTCGACGGCGATCTGCTTGATCTCGTCCTTGGAGCCGCGGAAGACGACCCGGCGGAAGACCGGCGCGGTGGCGTTGTACAGGTGGACGGTGGCGCGGCGGGCGCCCTTCAGGGACTCCACCGTCCGCTCGATCAGGTCCTCGCGGGCCTGGGTCAGTACGGAGATCGTCACGTCGTCCGGGATCGCGCCCTCTTCCTCGATGATCGAGCGCACGAAGTCGAAGTCGGTCTGGCCGGAGGCCGGGAAGCCGACCTCGATCTCCTTGTAGCCCATCCTGACCAGCTGGTCGAACATCCGGCGCTTGCGCTCGGGCGACATCGGGTCGATCAGGGCCTGGTTGCCGTCCCGCAGGTCGGTGGAGAGCCACCGGGGGGCTACGGTGAGCCGCTGGTCCGGCCAGGTGCGGTCCGGGATCTCGACCTGCTCGTAACGGCCGTACTTGTGGATCGGCAGGGAACTGGGCTGCTGGCGGTTGGCCATGATTGCGTGGGCTCCTCGAGAAGGTGTCCGACAGGACGGCCGACGACGCAACGCCAAGCTCCGCGGGGAGGGGGTCGGCCTCGACTACAGGCCCTCGCCGCGGCAGCTAAGGAGAAGCAGCCCGAAACGCATGATGCTCCGCAGCCTAGCCGAGCCGCACCTGATGTGCGGGCCTGTTCCAGTATGCGGGACCGGCGGAACATAGCGAACAAAAGAGACAAAGAGTGCTCCATACCACTCCGTGACCTCCACCAGGACCCTTTGTCCCCGTATTTCACCAATCATGGTTGCGGGTAGTGACAGCGGCATAACGCAGTGCAAAGGTGCCGGGCATGACGACACACGGGGGCTCCGAGCCCGTCTTCTGCACGATCGTCCCGCCCCACGTCCTCGACAAGCTCGCCCAGCACGAGGACCCCGCGCTGTCCGGTCCCGCCCGCCGCTCCCTGGAGCGCGACGCCTTCGAGCGCACCCACCGCCGGCTGACCACCGTCGTGGGCGCCCCGGCGGTCGCCCCGGCGGTCGCGCCCGACCAGCCGCAGCGCACCCTGTACGACGCCCGCCACCACACCGACCTGCCCGGCGAGAAGGTCCGCGGCGAGGGCGCCGAACCCATCAAGGACGCCACGGTCAACCGCGCCTACGCGGGCCTGGGCGCCACCTTCGAGCTGTACCTGAGCGCGTACGGGCGCAACTCGATCGACGGCGCCGGTCTGCCGCTGGACGCGACCGTGCACTACGACCGCGACTACAACAACGCCTTCTGGAACGGCGAGCAGATGGTGTTCGGCGACGGCGACGGCGAGATCTTCCTCGACTTCACCCTCCCGGTGGACGTCATCGGACACGAACTCACCCACGGCGTCACGCAGTACACGGCGAACCTCACCTACTTCGGCCAGCCCGGCGCCCTCAACGAGTCGCTGTCCGACGTCTTCGGCTCGCTCATCAAGCAGTACACGCTCGGCCAGACCGCCGCCGAGGCCGACTGGCTGATCGGCGCGGGCCTGCTCGCCCCGCGCGTCACCGGCACCGCGCTGCGCTCGATGAAGGAGCCGGGCACGGCGTACGACGACGACGTCCTCGGCAAGGACCCGCAGCCCGCGACGATGGACGGCTTCGTGCGCACCGGCCGCGACAACGGCGGTGTCCACATCAACTCCGGCATCCCCAACCACGCTTTCTACCTCGCCGCCACCGCGCTCGGCGGCCACGCCTGGGAACGGGCGGGCCAGGTCTGGTACGACGTGCTGACCGGCGGCGAACTGAAGGAGGACGCGCTGTTCGCCGACTTCGGCACGCTCACGGTGTCCGCCGCACGGGCGCGGTACGGCGAGGGCGAGGAGCTCCAGGCGGTGCTGAAGGCCTGGGAGCAGGTGGGGGTGCGCACGCTGTAGTTCCGTACTAGACACGGACCCATGCGTATTCAGATCAGGCGCACGGGCGGATTCGCGGGCATCGAGCGGCACGCCGAGGTCGACACCTCGGGGCGGCCCGACGCGCACGAGTGGCAGACCCTGGCCGAGAAGGCACTGGCCGCGGGCCGGGGCACGCCACCGACCGGGGTACCGGACGGCTTCGGCTACGAGATCACGGTCGACGGCCGGACGGTGTACGCGGCCGACCCCCGGCTGACCGAGGAACAGCGGACGCTGATCTCCCGCGTGCTGAAGGAGGGCGCGTAACTGCTTGTTCACGCCTGCCCGTTGACTTCCGTTACCGACGGTACGGATGATCCGGCGCATGGCGACTGAATCGCGCGACGCGGCGCATCCGATCCCCCGCTTCCCGGCCGGCTTCCTGTGGGGTGTGTCGACCTCGGCCCACCAGATCGAAGGGGCGGTCGACGAACGTGAGCCGTCCGTCTGGGACGCGTTCACGGCCGAGCCGGGGCGGGTGAAGGACGGCTCGACGGCCGCGGTGGCCTGCGACCACTACCACCGCTACGGCGAGGACGTGGCGCTGCTGGCCGGCCTGGGCGTGGACGCGTACCGCTTCTCCGTCTCCTGGCCGCGGGTCCGCTTCGGCGACGGCAGCGGCCTGGACTTCTACGACCGTCTGGTGGACGAGCTGTGCGCGGCTGGCGTCCGGCCCGTACCCACCCTCTTCCACTGGGACCTCCCGGCCGGCCTGGACTGGCTCGACCGGGACACCGCGGCCCGCTTCGCCGACCATGTGGCACGGGTCGCCGACCGGCTCGGCGACCGCGTCGGCAAGTGGATCACCCTCAACGAGCCCGCGGAGCACACCCTCCTGGGCCACGCCCTCGGCGTCCACGCGCCCGGCCGGAAGCTGCTGTTCGACGCCCTGCCGGTCGCCCACCACCAACTGCTGGCCCACGGTCTGGCCGTACGGGCGCTGCGCGCGGCCGGCGCCACGGACATCGGCATCGCCAACTCGCACGGCCCGGTGTGGCCCGCCTCGCGGGAGCCGGCCGATCTGGAGGCCGCCGCCTTCTACGACCTCCTGCTGAACCGCCTCTTCGCGGAACCGCTGCTGCTGGGCCGGTACCCCGAGGGACTGGGCGAGTTGATGCCCGGGGACGTGGAGTCGGACCTGAAGGTCATCGCGGAACCCGTCGACTGGTACGGCGTCAACTACTACGCCCCGACGAAGGTCGGCGCCCCACAGGGCACGGAGATCGAGTTCGGCGGCGTGGTCATGCCGGCCGAACTCCCCTTCTCCGTCCGGCAGATCGAGGGCAGGCCCGTGACGGACTTCGGCTGGCCGGTGGTCCCGGAGGGCCTGACGGAAGTGCTCACCACGTTCCACGAGCGCTACGGCGACCGGCTCCCGCCCGTCGTCATCACCGAGAACGGCTGCTCCTACGAGGGCCTCGACGACCAGGACCGGATCGCCTACCTGGACGGCCATCTGCGCGCGCTGCACCGGGCGGTGGAGGCGGGCGTCGACGTACGGGGCTACTTCGTGTGGTCGCTGCTGGACAACTTCGAGTGGGCGGAGGGCTACGCGCGCCGCTTCGGCCTCGTCCACGTCGACTTCGAGGATCCCGCGGCCCTGACGAGGACCCCGAAGGCGTCCTACGCCTGGTTCCGGGACATGCTGCGGTCCCAGAGATGACGGACACCCGGCCCTCGGGGGCGCTCGCCGAGCCCGTCGAACGGGTCGGCCGGGGCTGGACCTCGGCCCTCGCGCTCGCCAACGGGGCCATCTGGGTGGGCTGGTTCGGCCCGCTCCAGATCCTGCTGGCCTCCCAGACCGAGGACTTCGCGCCCGGCTCCGGCCTGTCGAAGGAGGCGATGCTGGCCTGGATAACCGGCGTGGGCGCGGTCGTGTCCCTGGTCGCCAACCCGCTGTTCGGCGCCCTGTCGGACCGCACCACGGCCCGCCGGGGCCGCCGTACGCCGTGGATCGTGGCCGGCGCGGCGGGCGGCGCTCTGTCGCTGCTGCTGCTCGCGGGCGCGGACGGCGTGTGGACGATGACGGCGTCCTGGTGCCTGGTCCAGCTGACCCTCAACGCGGCCTTCGCGGCGATCACGGCGGCGGTCCCCGACCGCGTACCCCGGCCGCAACGGGGCGCCGTGGGCGGCTGGCTGGGGGCGGCCCAGATCCTGGGCGTGGTCGGCGGCACCGGCCTGGCGACGGCGGCGGGCGGCATCGGGACGGGCTACGCGGCGTGCGCGCTGTTCACCGCGGTGGGCGTCCTGCCGTACGTCCTGTGCCACGACGATCTGCGCCTGTCCCCCGCGCAGCGCCCGGCCTGGTCGCCGCGCGCCTTCCTGGCCGGCTTCTGGCTGAGCCCGCGCCGTCATCCGGACCTGGCCTGGGCCTGGCTGACCCGCTTCCTGATCAATCTGAGCAACGCGCTGGTGCTGCTGTACCTGCTGTACTACCTGCGGGACCGCCTGCACCGCGCCGACCCCGACGAGGGCGTCCTGATCCTGACGGCGGTCAACGCCCTGACGCTGCTCGCGACGGTCGTCGTCGGCGGTGTCTGGTCGGACCGGGTCGGCCGCCGCAAGCCCTTCGTGGTCTGGTCGGGCGTCCTGATGGCGGTGGCCACGGCGGCGCTGGCCGTCTGGCAGACCTGGCCGGGCGCGATCGTCGCGGCGGCGGTCCTGGGCGTCGGCTTCGGCGTGTTCACCTCCGTCGACTTCGCCCTGATGACCGACGTGCTGCCCGAGGCCCTGAACCGGGGCAAGGACCTGGGCGTGATCAACATCGCCAACGCCCTCCCCCAGGTCGCGGCCCCAGCCCTGGCCGCACCGATCGTGACGTATCTCGGTGGCTACCGGGTGTTGTACCTGGTGGCGGCGGCGATCGGGTTGGCGGGGGCGGTGCTGGTGCGGCGGATCCGGGGGGTGGACTGACCGGGGCCGGCCCGAGCGGCCGGAGCCCGCACACCGAGCCGCGGGCCCGCACACCGAGCCGTGGCCCGCGCGCTCAGAAGCCGAGCTTGCGCAGCTGCCTCGGGTCGCGCTGCCAGTCCTTGGCGACCTTCACATGCAGGTCCAGGAAGACCGGCGTGCCCAGCAGTGCCTCGATCTGCTTGCGGGACTTGATGCCGACCTCCTTGAGCCGCTTGCCCTTGGGGCCGATGATGATCCCCTTCTGGCTGGGCCGCTCGATGTAGACGAAGGCGTGGATGTCGAGGAGCGGCTTGTCGGCGGGGCGGTCCTCGCGCGGGAGCATCTCCTCCACCACGACCGCGATGGAGTGCGGCAGCTCGTCGCGCACCCCTTCCAGCGCCGCCTCGCGGATCAGCTCCGCCACCATCACCTGCTCGGGCTCGTCCGTCAGATCGCCCTCGGGGTAGAGCGCGGGCCCCTCCGGCAGCAGCGGGACGATGAGGTCGGCGAGCAGGTCGACCTGCTGGTCCGCGACCGCCGACACGGGAATGATCTCGGCCCACTCGAAGCCGAGCTCCGTGCCGAGCTGGTCGATCGCGATGAGCTGCTCGGCCAGTGTCTTGCCGTCCACCAGGTCGGTCTTCGTGACGATCGCGATCTTCGGCGTCTTCTTGATCGACGCCAGTTCCTTCGCGATGAAACGGTCTCCCGGACCGAGCTTCTCGTTCGCCGGCAGACAGAAGCCGATCACGTCGACCTCGGCCCACGTCGTGCGGACGACGTCGTTGAGCCGCTCGCCGAGCAGCGTGCGCGGCTTGTGCAGCCCGGGGGTGTCCACCAGGATCAGCTGGGCGTCGGGCCGGTGCACGATGCCCCGCACGGTGTGCCGCGTGGTCTGCGGCTGGTTCGCCGTGATCGCCACCTTCTGGCCGACCAGAGCATTCGTGAGGGTGGACTTGCCCGCGTTGGGACGGCCCACGAAGCAGGCGAAGCCGGCGCGGTGGGGGGCCTCGGCCGGCTGTTCGGATGACTCGGTACGAACGCTCATGGCGCCCATTGTCCCTGATCCACGAGCCCCCGCTGCACGCAGCGCGGATCGCCGCCGGCGGCGGGGTTCCGCGAGCCTTCGCGGGTCGCGCGCGAGTGACCCGCGCGGGCACACCGGCCGGGACCTCACGGTGCACGTCGCGACGGCTTACGATCACGGGGCCCGGGCCACGGCGCCCCGGTCGGCCTAGTGCCGTGGCAGGCAAGGTTTGCCCGTGAAGGAGCGGCGTCCGGTGCGTGCTCTCGGCGTGCCGGCCGGGAGTCCTCGTACCGGACGTACGTGGGCTTTCGGCCGGTGCGGCGAGAGGGCGTGCCGGGCGTCGCGACGGGGCGAACGTCGCCTGCTGCGGCACTAGCCGTCCCCTCCGCCCAGAAGGTCGAGCCGCAGGCATGAAGCTCATCACCGCGATCGTCAAGCCGTTCCGCCTCGACGAGGTCAAGACCGCACTTCAGGAGCTCGGCGTGCACGGTCTGACCGTCAGCGAGGCCAGCGGCTACGGCCGTCAGCGTGGCCACACCGAGGTGTACCGCGGCGCCGAGTACCAGGTCGACCTGGTGCCCAAGGTCCGGATCGAGGTCGTGGTGGAGGACGCCGACTCGGACGCCGTCATCGACGCGATCGTCAGCGCCGCGCGGACGGGGAAGATCGGGGACGGGAAGGTGTGGTCGGTGCCGGTCGAGACGGTCGTACGGGTACGGACCGACGAGCGCGGCCCCGACGCGCTCTGACCAGCAGCACTCCACCCGCCACCGCCACGGCGGACGCCACCGCCACCAGCAGCCACGGCAGCGCGAGGAACGACGCGCTCGCCGACTCCCGCGTGCCCTGCGCGCTGGCCGTCAGCGTGACGTCTCCCCGGTCGAGCTGCGGCGCTCGGAGCCAGGACTCGCTGAGCCGGACGCGCTGCCCGGGCAGCAGCTCGGCCGGGATCTTCGTCAGCCCGCGGGACAGGAGCGTGCGGCCGAACAGTCCCTGCGCCCTGAGTTCCACCTTCGGGTCGAGGGTGACGTTGCCGGTGTTGTGCAGGGTGTAGGAGATCCTCGCCGTGCTGTCGCCGAAGCCGGGCACGAGCGGCTGGTGGTGCGTGACGCGGACGTCCTCCACGGAGATCGCGGGCAGCGTGGGGCCGCTCACCCGCAGGTAGACGCGGGCGCCGACGGCCCGCCGCACCCCGACGGCGACCGATCCGCCGCCGGTGTCGACGCGCTCGTCGAGCGCCACGACGGCCCCTGGGTGGTCACCCGGTTCGGCGTCCCTCGGCACCCGGAGCGTGACCGGCACGGTGACCGACCCGTGGGCGGGGACGGTGACCCGGGAGCGCGCGGGCTTCGCCCAGGCGCCGACGCCCCGCATCGTCTCCTTCACCGTCCGCACGGCGAACCCTCCGTCCCGTGCGGTGTTGTAGGCGTCGGCCGCGTAGAGGCGGAAGGTCAGGGGCGCTCCGGTCTTGTTGGCGACGACGACCTCGTCCTCGATCGTCTGGCCCGGGTCGGCGGACAGGTAGAAGTAGGGGCGCGCGGCGACGGCCGACGAGGCGGGGTAGACGGACCAGCTGCCGTTGTCGGCGGCGTGCGCGGGCGCGGCCGGGCAGACGAGGAGGAGGCCCAGCACAAGGGGAAGCAGGAGGAGGAGGGAGGGGCGGCGGGAAAAGGGCGGGCGGGCGGCGAAGGGGAGGCGTCGCGGGTACGGCTTGCGCAGGGGTGCGGTCATGGGTGCGGACGCGGGCATGGGTACGGGCACGGGTGCGGGCATGAGTGCGGACTCCCCACGGACGTACGGACGTGACGAGACCCAGGTGGACGGGCGGGTGCGGACCTGTGGTGCGGGCGCCCGGCCACCGCGGGTGTGCGGTCAGGTGAGCGTGAGCGTGAGGATGCCGGAGTACGCGCCCGGCGGGGTGAACTCAGGTACGTTCAGCGACAGTTGTGCGTCGACGGTGAACTCGCCGCCGGTGAGTGTGCCGTCGGGGGTACCGGCCAGCGTCGCTCCCGAGGCGCCCACCGTGCCCGCCGAACCGGCCTGGCAGGTGCTCGGGCTGCCCGCCTTGGTGGCGCAGGCGGGGGTCCAGCTCAGCTTGCCGGCGTCGATCGAGGCGCCGGGACCGGTGAAGTCGGTGACCTTGCCGGTCAGGGACCAGCCCGCGGGGCCGCCGCGGAAGTCCTTGACGGTCACCGTCCGCAGGGACCCGGTCGAGGCCCCGCCCTTGCCGAAGTCGACCGCCGTCAGCTGCACGGCGTCCCCGGCCTGGGACATGGAGAGCGTCCCCGCGTTCACGGTGGCGGTCAGCTTCTGACTGCCCTCGGGTACGGGGGTGTCGTCGATGACGACGTAGGCGGCGGGCCCCGCGCCCTTGTCCGGACTCCACGCGCCGCCCTCGTACGCGACGACCCCGGTGGTCGTCCTGTCGTTGACGACGAGTGAGCCGCTGAAGGCGCCCTGGGCGTCGGCGGTCACGGTCGCGGTGTCCGCGGTCTGGGCGCTTCCGGCCCGGCCGGCCAGGGTGACGGTCGCCCCCGGCGTGAAGTGGCCGCCGCTGACCGTGACGCTGTCACCGGGGTTGCCGGAGGCCGAAGCCAGGCTGATGGACCGGGTGTTGGGCTGGGTCACGTCCGTCGCGGTGACGGTCTCGGAGACCGGCGCGGGCGGGGTGATGACCGTGCAGGGGGTGTCCAGTTCCAGGATGTAGCTGGTGTGGATGTTGTAGTCGCCGGGCGAGAGCGTGATCGCGCCGGCCGCGGTGACCGTGAACGTGCCGGTCATGGAGAACGACGGGAAGGCACCCCGTCCCGGCACCGGGTCGTTCTTCTTCGGGCCCGTGACCGTGACGCTGCCCGTCTGCGCCCCGCCCAGGGTGACCTTCCCGGTCGGCGTCATGATGTCGGCCGGCAGGGCGAGGTCGGTGGGGTTGCTCGCGGCGGGTGTGACCACCGTGTAGGTCACGGTGACGGTGTCGCCGACCTTGGGGCTGGCGTTGTCCACCGCGACCTTCGCGGTGGTGGTGCCGTCGATCGGCGGGATGCCCGCGATCGCGGGCGGGATGCAGTGCGTGGCGAAGTCCACGTTCGTGGACGCGGCTCCGGCCGGACAGGCCAGCGCGCCCCCCGCGGTGACCGCGAGCGCGGTCGCCCCGAGCAGCGACGCCCACCGGCGCCATCGGGATCTTCGGGGTGTCGGACCCATGCTTGCCCCCTCTGAGGGATGCGGGCGCAGCGGCTCGTCTGCGCCGACAGGGGGCCATTGATGTGCAGCCGACGTGAGAAGTCAATGGAGATGCGGCAGGGAAACTGACGATCCATCAGTTTCCCTGCCACTGTGCCCGGTTCGCGCTCAGTCGAAGACGAACGGCCCCGGCGACTGTGCGCCGGTCGCCGTACAGGTGACATTGATCCCGAAGATCGTCATCCGGACCTGGCCGCCGTACGCCTCCAGGCTGTCGCCGGGGGCCACGGTCCCGTCGAGCGGACCGACGGTGATGTCGTCCCCGGCGGCCATCGCCGGGTTCCGCGTACCGGTGAAGTCGGTGCTGCCGGACGCCCCGCCCCGCAGGGTGAGAACGGTGGTGATCGAGTCCTGTGCGATCGCGATCGGCGCCTTGATCGCGGAGGACGTCAGGGTGATGGTGGCGGCGGTGCCGCTCTGGGTGGCCGTGAGCGTCGCCGCGCCGCCGCCGAAGAGACCGCAGTTCGCGGTGATCGTCGCCGTCTGCGGGGTGACCGCGGCGGCGCTGGGCGCGAACGCGAGCCCGGTGACCGCGAGGGCCCCGACCGCCAGTGCCGCACCCGTGCGTATGCGCTTTCCTGTCATGTGGATCCTGGTCCCTTCCCTGTTCCGGGAATGCCATGTGGGGATGGACGGGAGATGCTCCGACGCGACCGTCCCGGGCAGGTGGGTGCGGACACACTGCGCGGCCTTCAGATCTGACGGTTCGTCGGAACCATCGGTTCCATTGATGCGCGAGAGGCGGGGAAGGGCAAGGATGAATTCCGGACTGCTCCTCAGCCCGCCGTGACCGTCCCCCGGACCGTCCCGTCCGGCGAGGCCACCAGTACCGGCGTGGCCGGTCCGCCCAGATCCCGTACCGCCGCCCGGTCCGCCGCGGACGCGGACTCCGCCTCGGTCACCACGGCCGCCGCCTCCAGCGACTTCGCGCCGGACGCCACCGCCATGGCCACCGCTGTCTGGAGGGCGCTCAGCTTCAGCGAGTCGAGGGCGACGGTACCGGCCACGTACGTACGTCCGGTCTCGTCCCGTACGGCCGCTCCCTCGGGCACGCCGTTGCGGGCGCGGGCGGACCGGGCCAGGGTGACGATCTTGCGGTCCTCGGGGTCGAGCGCGTTGCTGTCAGTCATGCCCCGAGCATACGAAGAACCGCGCGGGGCCCGGCCGAGGGTCCGCGTGAGCGCACGTGACGGCGTCGGCCGGGGAGGTCACGGCCGGTCCAGCCGTAGCCGCTCCGCCCTCGGCAGCCCGGCCACCACCAGGTCGTACGAGTCCTCGACGAGCTCCCGGACGAGCCGGTCGGGGAGCTCGCCGCCGACCGTGACGGTGTTCCAGTGGCGCTTGTTCATGTGGTAGCCCGGGACGACCAGACCGGGGTGCTCGCCGCGCAGCCGGACCGCGTTGTCGGGGTCGCACTTGAGGTTGACCGTCAGGGGCCGCGCGTCCAGGTCCGACAGGGCGAAGAGCTTGCCCAGGACCTTGAAGACGGACGTCTCCGGGTTGAACGGGAAGTCCTCCACGGCCGCGTTGAAGGACAGGCACAGGGCGCGCAGCTCCTTGGGGGTCACTCCGGTCTCGTCTCCTCGTCGTCCGGCTGACCGGCCGGGCCGACCGGCTCCACCAGTACCGTCACGATCTTGTTCCGGCGGCCGGCGGACGCCTCCGCGGTCAGGCGCAGCTCCCGCCCGTCGGGGAGTTCCACCACGGACGACGCCCCGGCGATGGGTACACGGCCCAGCGCCTTCGCGAGCAGCCCGCCGACGGTCTCCACGTCCTCGTCGTCGTACTCCTCCAGCCCGTACAGCTCGCCGAGGTCGGTGATGTCGAGACGGGCGGTGACCCGGTAGCGGTCGTCGGCCAGCTCCACCACCGGCGGGATCTCACGGTCGTACTCGTCGGTGATCTCGCCGACGATCTCCTCGAGGATGTCCTCGATGGTGACGATGCCGGCAGTGCCGCCGTACTCGTCGATGACGACGGCGACGTGGTTGCGGTCCTGCTGCATCTCGCGCAGCAGGTCGCCCGCGTTCTTGGTGTCGGGCACGAAGGCGGCCGGCCGCATGGCCGTCGACACCAGCTCGCTCTCCGCGTCCCGGCTGATGTGCGTCTTGCGGACCAGGTCCTTCAGATACACGATCCCGACGACGTCGTCCTCGCTCTCGCCCGTGACGGGGATGCGCGAGAAACCGGACCGCAGGGCCAGGGTGAGGGCCTGGCGGATGGTCTTGTAGCGCTCGATGACCACGAGGTCGGTGCGCGGGACCATCACCTCCCGCACGAGCGTGTCGCCCAGCTCGAAGACCGAGTGCACCATACGGCGCTCGTCGTCCTCGATCAGGGACTCCTTCTCGGCCAGGTCCACCAGTGCCCGCAGCTCCGCCTCGGAGGCGAACGGACCCCGGCGGAAGCCCTTGCCCGGGGTGAGCGCGTTGCCGATGAGGATGAGCAGCGAGGGGATCGGGCCCATGATCCGCGCCAGCGGCAGCAGGACGTACGCCGCCGCCGTCGCCGTGTTCAGGGGGTGCTGGCGGCCGATGGTGCGCGGGGAGACGCCGACGGCGACGTACGACACGAGGACCATGACCGCGATGGCGACCAGGAGGGCCTCGGCGGTGCCGTCGAACTCCTTCAGACAGGCGTAGGTGACCAGCGCGGCCGCCGCCATCTCGCAGGCGACGCGGACCAGCAGCGCCACGTTGAGATAGCGGGTCGGGTCGGCGGCGATCTGGGCCAGCTTCGCGCTGCCGCGGCGGCCGGACTTGACCGCCTCCTCGGCGCGGAAGCTGGAGACGCGCGCGAGGCCCGCCTCCGCGCAGGCGGCGAGCCAGGCGACGACGACCAGGGCGATCGCGCCGACGACGAGTTGCGCACTCATGAGACGGTCGGAGCCGGGGACGGGCCGGTCAGGCCCTTCTCCGCGCGCCAGCCGTCCACGATGGCGGCCTGCAGGCCGAACATCTCGGCCTTCTCGTCGGGCTCCTCGTGGTCGTAGCCCAGCAGGTGCAGCACACCGTGGACGGTGAGCAGCTGGAGCTCCTCGTCCATGGAGTGCTGCGTGGCCGCTTCCCCGCCCTGCCGTTCGGCGACCTCGGGGCACAGCACGATGTCGCCGAGGAGGCCCTGCGGGGGCTCGTCGTCGTCCTTCGACGGCGGACGCAGTTCGTCCATCGGGAAGGACATGACGTCCGTGGGCCCCGGCAGGTCCATCCACTGGATGTGCAGCTGCTCCATGGCGTCGGCGTCCACGGCGATCACCGAGAGCTCGGAGAGCGGGTGGATGCGCATCCGCGCGAGCGCGTAACGGGCGATGTCGAGGATCGCCTGCTCGTCGACCTCGGTTCCGGACTCGTTGTTGACGTCGATCGACATGGTGCTGGCTTGTCTACTTCCGCTTGTTACGGCCGCCCTTGTGGGTGCCGTTCTCCGTACCGTTCTCGCTGTCGTACTTCTCGTACGCGTCGACGATACGGCCGACCAGCTTGTGCCGGACGACATCCTGGGACGACAGCCGGGAGAAGTGGACGTCGTCCAGCCCTTCCAGGATGTCCTGCACCTGGCGGAGCCCGGACTTCGTGCCGTTCGGAAGGTCCACCTGCGTCACGTCACCCGTGATCACTATCTTCGACTCGAAGCCGAGCCGGGTGAGGAACATCTTCATCTGCTCGGGGCTGGTGTTCTGTGCCTCGTCCAGGATGATGAAGGCGTCATTGAGCGTGCGACCGCGCATATAGGCCAGCGGTGCCACCTCTATCGTGCCCGCCGCCATCAGGCGTGGGATCGAGTCGGGGTCGAGCATGTCGTGCAGCGCGTCGTACAGGGGGCGCAGGTACGGGTCGATCTTCTCGTACAGCGTGCCGGGCAGGAAGCCGAGACGCTCGCCCGCCTCCACCGCCGGGCGGGTCAGGATGATGCGGTTGACCTGCTTGGACTGCAGGGCCTGCACCGCCTTGGCCATGGCGAGGTAGGTCTTGCCGGTGCCCGCGGGACCGATGCCGAAGACGATGGTGTGCTTGTCGATCGCGTCGACGTACCGCTTCTGGTTGAGGGTCTTGGGGCGGATCGTGCGGCCTCGCGAGGACAGGATGTTCTGCGTCAGTACCTCGGCCGGGGTCTCCTGGCCGTCACTCGTCCCGTTCTCGCTCGCCCTCAACATCGCGATCGAGCGTTCCACTGCGTCCTCCGTCATCGGCTGCCCGGTGCGGAGCACCAGCATCATCTCGTCGAACAGGCGCTGGATGAGGGCGACTTCCCGCTGGTCGCCGACGGCGCTGATCTCATTGCCCCGGACGTGGATGTCGGCCGCCGGGAAGGCCGTCTCGATCACGCGCAGGAGGGAGTCGCCTGATCCCAGTACGGTCACCATGGGGTGCTGGGCGGGGACGGTGAACTGTGCTCTCGCCTGCGGCTGTGCAGGGGTGTGAGCTGTGGGTGTCTGAGTCATGGGCCGGCGCTGTAGGCCTGCGGTTCCTCCTCGTCACGGCCGCGTAGCTGAGGGCGGCCTCGCGTTTCCAAGAGTACGACGGTGGGCTGACAACGCCGTAGGGCTTTTCGACACCGGGGCCGCGCCTGCACCGTCCGTATCTGGGCGGGCTGTGCCGGGGGGCGCCCTCGCGCGCATGCCCGGCCGCGCACACCGTCCGGGCATGCGTGCATGCCCGGGTGCTCACGCCCCGCCGGTCACGCGGACCGTCCGAAACCGATCGTCGGCACCGCTCTGCGCAGCGGCCACGGTCTGACCGGCTCCTCGTCCGGGATGAGGCCGTCCAGGAACGCGTACCGGCGCAGCGCGGCCGGATCCTGCCCCTCGACCGACTGCACCCGGCGCCACCAGGCCGCGATCTCCGCCCAGCCGGGGGCGGACAGGGAGCCGCCGAACTCCTGGACGGAGAGGGCGGCGGTGAGGCCCGCGAAGGCCAGCCGGTCGGCCAGCGGCCAGCCCGCCAGGGTGCCGGTGACGAAGCCGGCCACGAAGACGTCGCCTGCGCCGGTCGGGTCGAGGGCCTCCACGGCGATCGCCGGGACCTCGGCGCTCTCGCCGGTGCGCCGGTCCACCGCGTAGGCGCCGTCCGCACCGAGCGTGACGACGGCGAGCGGTACGTGCGCGGTGAGGGCGTGGGCGGCGGCGCGGGGGCAGCCGGCGCCGGTGTAGCGCATGGCTTCTTCCGCGTTCGGCAGGAACGCCTCGCAGTGCCGGAGGTCGGCCAGGGCCGCCAGGTCCCAGGCGCCGGTGTCGTCCCAGCCGACGTCGGCGAAGATGCGGGTGCCCTCACGGGCGGCCTGGGCGATCCAGTGGGCGCTGCGGCCCGGCGTGAGCGAGGCGACGGCGGCACGCGCGCGGGGGGCGTGCTCGGGGGCGGTCTCCTCGGGGGGCGGCTCGTGGCCGTGGGAGACCATCGTGCGCTCCCCCTCGTACGCCATGGAGACGGTGACCGAGGAGTGCCAGCCGGGGACCGTGCGGGACGGTGAGAGGTCGATGCCCTCGCCCTGTGCCAGGGCGTCCCAGCAGTACTCCCCGTAGTGGTCGTCGCCGAAGGCCGCCGCGAGGGACGTCTTCAAGCCGAGGCGGGCGAGCGCGGTCGCCATGTTGGCGACGCCTCCGGGGCTCGACCCCATGCCGCGGGCCCAGGACTCCGTCCCGCGCACCGGGGCGGAGTCGAGCCCGGTGAAGATGATGTCCAGGAACACGGTGCCCGTCAGATACACGTCCCAGGGCGGGTCGCCCGGTGCGCGCAGGGCGGACAGGGGATCGACGTGGGCGTGACGGTGCTGCGGTCCCTCTCCGGGCACGAGGCGCTCCCTGACATGGTGCGGATCTGGCCAGTGTGCACCACGGCACTGACGACACACCGCGCATCACGTCCGCCACCGGGAGGGAGTCACCGCTCGGGCCGGTCCGGGGAGCGGGTCCGGGTGGGGAGAGGCGGCGGGCGTCCGTCCAGGAAGGCGACCTCGTCCTCGGCGCGCTCCCCGGCGCGGCGGGGGGCGTTACCAGCGTGGGACGGACGGGGTGACCCAGTGCGGGTCGGCGACGCGCATCGCGGCCGCGTCGTCGCGATCGCGCAGCGCGCTGTCGGCTTCGAGCCAGCGCCGGTGGAGGAAGTCCAGGCGCTCGCGGTCGAGTTCGACGCCGAGGCCGGGGGCGTCCGAGACGGTGACCTCGCCGCCGTCGAAGGTGAGGCGCTCGGTGAGCACGTCCTCCGACTGCCAGGGGTAGTGGGAGTCGCAGGCGTGGTGGAGGTCGGCGACGGTGGCCGCGACCTGGGTCATGGCGGCCAGGCTGATGCCCAGATGGGTGTTGGAGTGCATGGAGATGCCGACGCCGAAGGTGCGGCAGATGGCGGCGAGTTGCCGGGTGTTGCGCAGGCCGCCCCAGTAGTGGTGGTCTGAGAGGACGACCTGCACGGCGCCCTTGGTGAACGCCTCCTGGATCTCGGCGAAGGTCGTCACGCACATGTTGGTGGCGAGCGGCACGTCGGTCCCGGCGGCCACCTCGGCCATGGCCGGGGTGCCGAGCGCCGGGTCCTCCAGGTACTCGAGGACGTCGCCCAGCTCCTCCGCCACCTTCAGCGAGGTCTCCACGCTCCAGGCGCCGTTGGGGTCCAGCCGGAGCGGATGCCCGGGGAACGCCTCCGCGAGGGCGCGTACGGCGGCGATCTCCTCATCCGGCGGGAAGACGCCGCCCTTGAGCTTGAAGGAGGTGAAGCCGTACCGCTCGGTGAACCGGCGGGCCTGTTCGACGATCCCGGCCGGGTCGACGGCGGCGCCCCAGTCGTCCTGTTCGCAGGCCACGCCCTCGGGGTGGTCGGCCCACTTGTAGAACAGGTACGCGCTGTACTCGACCGTGTCGCGGACCTTCCCGCCGAGCAGCGCGTGCACGGGCAGGCCGAGGGCCTTGCCGAGGGCGTCGAGGCAGGCCACCTCGAAGGCGGAGACGACGGACAGGCGCAGCTTGTCGGCGGTCTGCACGCCGCGCAGGCCGCCGACGTCGACCTGCCCGGAGACGCGGGAGCCGTCGACGGCGACCTCGTCCGCGAGGACGAACAGCGCGTTGAGGTCGCTGACCTGACGGCCGACGAGCCGGTCGGCGAAGGGCCGGGCGAGCTCCAGGTACTTGGTGTCGCCGTAGGTCTCGCCGAGTCCGGTGACCCCGTCGGCGGTGACGATCTCGACGATCAGTCGCGGGGTGTACGGCTGGTGCACGCCCTGGGTGTTCAGCAGCGGCGGGTCGGCCACCAGGATCGGGGTGAGTCGTACCTCGGTGATGGTCAGGTCGCGGGTCACAGCGTGGCTCCTACGAGGTCGAGTCCGGTGGTGAGCAGGGTGCGGAGCTCGGCCAGGTCGGTGGCCGAGGGGTCGGTGAGCGGGGCGCGGACGGGTCCGACGGGACGGCCGCGCAGCCGCGCCGCGGCCTTGACCAGGGACACGGCGTAGCCGGGCACCCGGTCGCGCAGTTCGACGAAGGGGACGTAGAAGTCGCGCAGCAGCCGGTGGACGGTCTTGTCGTCGCCGTCGCGCAGGGCGGCGAAGAAGGTGTCGGCGATCTCGGGCGCGAAGGCGTGGACGGCGGAGGAGTAGGCGGGGACGCCGACGGTGGCGTAGGCGCGGGCCTGGATCTCGGCGGTGGCGGCGCCGTTGAAGAAGAGGAAACCGTCGGGGGCGGCGAGGGTGAGCCGCTGGAGGCGGTCGAGGTCGCTGTGGCCGTCCTTGAGCCCGATCACGGAGGGAAGGGCGGCGACGCGCCGCAGGGAGGCGGGGGTGAAGGCGACCTGGCCGCGCTGGTAGACGATGAGCGGGAGCCGGGTGCGGGCCGCGATCTGTTCGAGCTGGGCGACGAGGCCGTCCTGCGGGGCCGCGACGAGGTAGTGCGGCAGGACGAGCAGGGCGTCGGCGCCCGCTTCCTCGGCGATCCGGGCGAACCGGACGGCCTGGGCCCAGCCGTAGCCGATCCCGGCGACGACGGGCGTGCGGCCGGCCGCCTCCTCGACGGCGAGGGTGACGACCTGGCGGTACTCGTCCTCGTCGAGCGAGAAGAACTCGCCGGTGCCGCAGGCGGGGAAGAGGGCACCGGGTCCGGCCGCGAGCTGGGTCGCGAGATGGGCGCGGAATCCGTCGGGGTCGAGGGAGCCGTCCTCGTGGAAGCTGGTCAGCGGGAAGGACAGCACGCCGCGCGCCATCCCCGTCTCCAGCCGTCGGGTCACGTCCGCGGCCTCCGTACCGGTGTCGGGACTCACCGTCAGTCATCTCCCTATGTGGACGTTATCTACGTATGGAGATGGAGGTTAGATAGGCGAACGAGGGCAGTCAATGGTCCCGGCTGTGACCGGCCGGGCCGGATTACCATCGGCGCATGTCGGAGACAGGGGGCGTGCGCGAGGTGAAGTCCGCGGCGCGGACGGTCGAGCTGCTGGAACTGCTCGCGGCGCGCGGCGACCGGCCGGCCCGGCTCCAGGAACTGGCGGACGCGCTCGGGGTGCCACGCAGCTCGATGTACGCGCTGCTCCAGACGCTGATCTCACGCGGCTGGGTCCGCACCGACGACACCGGCTCGCTCTACGGCATCGGCATCCACGCCCTGCTCACCGGCACCAGCTATCTCGACTCCGACCCGCGCGTCCGGCTCGTCCACCCCTACCTCGACGAGGCCTCGGAGGCGCTCGGCGAGACGATCCACCTCGGGCGGCTGGACGGCCGTGACGTGGCCTATCTGGCGACGCGCGAGTCGCACGAATACCTGCGCACCATCAGCCGGGTGGGACGTCGGCTGCCCGCGCACGTGGGCGCGCTCGGCAAGGCGCTGCTGGCGGAACGGCCCGACGGGGATCTCCCCGAGGGCCCCTACGAGGCCCTCACCCCGCACACCCGCACGACCCGCGACTCGCTGGCCGCCGACCTCGCCGAGGTGCGGGCCCGCGGCTACTCCGTCGACCGCGAGGAGGGCGTCCTGGGCATCACCGGCTTCGGCTTCGCCCTGCGTTACGACGTGCCCGCACAGGACGCGATCAGCTGCTCGGTGCCGGTGGCCCGGCTCACGCCGGAGCACGAGGAGCGGATCGTCGCGGTGATGCGGGAGACCCGGGCGAAGATCGAGACGGTGGTGCCGGGAGCGGGCGCGCGAGGCGCGGTGAGCTGGCGGTAGCCGCCCCCTCCACCCCGTCGCGGGCGGCTCCTCATACCCGGCCTCCCCCGCCCCAAACACAACGTGGTCCACATCACACCCCCCACCCTTCTGCTCGAACCGCGTGCTTGATACAAATTGCCCGCGCGTTCCTGTCCGTCGACGGTCGGCGCCCAACCCCCCTTTCTTGAGCCGCCCCCTTCGCATGCCCCGGGAACGCCCGTGTTCGCCCCTCGCACCACTCCCTGGCCCCTCGTCGCCCTTTTCACGGCCGGGTACCTCGCCCCGTATCTGCTGCCCACCACCGTCGGCAGGCTGGACTCGGGGCTGCCGCTGTCGGCCACCCAGGCGGGAGCCGTCGGCAGTGCCCTGCTGCTGAGTTCGGCGGCGGCCGGTTTCGTCCTCGCGTCCCGCGTGGAGCGGATCGGGGCACGCCGGCTGGCTCGCGTCGGCATCGTCCTCGCCGTGCTCGGCTACGGCGGCGCCGCCCTCACCGGTGCCGTACCGGCCGTCGTCCTCGGCGCGCTGGTGGGTGGGTTCGGCTCCGGTACGGTCACCGCGGTCGCCGCGACCCGGATCGCCGCCGAACGCGACCCGCACCGTGCCTCGACACTCGGGCTGCTCGGTGTCTCCGCGCTCGCGGGCGTCGTCTATCTGACGGTGCCGCACCTCGGTCCCGGGCACGGGCAGCCGCTGGCCGCGATCGCCCTGACCGCGCTCGCCGTCTGGCCCCTGACGGGCCGCCTCCCGGGCCGTACGGTCCCACAGCCGGCCCGACGCGAACGGGTCCGGCTCCCCCACCTCCGCGCCGGGCTCGTCCTGGCCGCGGCCATGCCCTGCTGGTCCCTCGTCCAGAACTCCCTGTGGGGGGTCAGCGGCCGGATCGGGCTGACCCAGGCGCACCTCACCGAGGCCACCGTCGGTGTCGTCTTCGCCGTCGCGCTGGGGACCGGGCTGCTCGGGGTCCTGGGCGCGGGGGCGCTCGGGCCCCGGCTCGGGCGGGCGCTGCCGATCGGGGCGGGCACCGCGCTGATCGCCGGCTGTGTCGTGGTCAGCGCGTCAGCGACCGACCTGACGACCTTCGCGACGGGCGAGATCGCCTGGAACGCGGTCTACCCGGTCGTGCTCTCGTACCTCATCGGCCTCGCCGCCTCCCTGGACCCGCGCGGCCGCTGGGCGGTGCTCGTCGGGTCGGCGTCCTCGCTGGGCACGGCGGCCGGTCCGCTGACCGGGAGTCTGCTGTCGGCGCGGGCCGGGTTCCCCGGCATGGGGGCGGTTCTCGCCGTCGGGCTGCTCGCCGTCGCCGTGCCGATGACCGCGGTCGCCCTGCACACCGCCGGGCGCCCGCTGCTGCCGAGCGCGGTCCGGCGGCGGGGCGGCGTCACCCTGCCCGTCGTCGAGGTGACGGTGGACTCCCTCGCCGTTCCCGCCCGGGGCGCCTACGACACGGCCGCCGAGGCGCCGCGGGAGGGCTCGGTGACCGGCGCGCGGGAACGCGGGACCTACGAGAACGTGTACGCCTCCACCTCGGCGAGGTAGCGCGCCCGCAGCTCCTCGTCGTCCTCCAGGAAGGAGGCGAGGAAGGAGTTGCGGGCCAGTTCGCGCAGCCGGTCCTCGGTCAGGCCGAGGGCGGAGCGCACGGCGTCGAAGTTGTCGCCCGCGTAGCCGCCGAAGTAGGCGGGGTCGTCGGAGTTGACCGTGCAGAGCAGGCCGGCGTCCAGCATGGCGGGCAGCGGATGGTCCGTGAGGACGTCCACCGTGCGCAGCCGGACGTTCGACAGGGGGCACAGGGTCAGCGGGACGCGCTCGCGCACCAGCCGCTCGACCAGCTCCGGGTCCTCCATGCAGCGCAGGCCGTGGTCGACGCGCTCGACGCCGAGCACGTCCAGGGCCTCGGTGATGTACTGCGGCGGGCCCTCCTCACCGGCGTGCGCCACGCGCCGCAGCCCGAGAGCGGCGGCGGCCTCGTACACCTCGCGGAACTTCACCGGCGGGTGGCCGACCTCGGCCGAGTCCAGGCCGACGCCCGTGATCCGGTCCAGGTACGGCTTGGCCGCCTCCAGGGTCTCCAGGGCCGACTCGGCGGAGTCGTCGCGCAGGAAGCACAGGATCAGCCGGGTGGAGACGCCGTGGTTCTCCGCACTGCGGCCGAGCGCACGCCACAGCCCCTCGACGACCGTGCCCATCGCCAGCCCCCGGGCGAGGTGCGCCTGCGGGTCGAAGAAGATCTCCGCGTGCCGCACGCCCTGCGCGGCGGCGCGGGCCAGGTAGGCGTTGGCCAGGTCCTCGAAGTCCCGCTCGGTGCGCAGCACGGCCATGAGCTCGTAGTACAGGTTCAGAAAGGACTGGAGATCATCGAACCGGTACGCCGTGCGGAGCTCCTCCTCGTCGGCGTACGGCAGGGTGACCCCGTTGCGCGCGGCGAGCGCGAACGCCAGCTCAGGTTCGAGGGTGCCTTCGATATGGAGGTGCAGTTCAGCTTTGGGGAGGGGCATCGAAGTATCGTACGGGTGTTTTACCGTCGTTTCGGAACCGGTACTCGCAGCAGATCGTGCGCGACGGTCAGCTCTCCCTCGAAGCCGGCCGCCCGTGCCTGCCGTTCGAACTCGTCGGGATCGTCGTAGCGCTGGCTGAAGTGCGTGAGCACGAGGTGCCGTACGCCCGTCTCGCGCGCGACCCGGGCCGCCTGCCCTGCGGTCAGGTGGCCGTGCTCGACGGCGAGGTCGGTGTCCTCGTCGAGGAAGGTCGACTCGATGACGAGCAGGTCGCAGCCCTCGGCCAGCGCGTACACGCCGTCGCACAGCCGGGTGTCCATGACGAACGCGAACCGCTGGCCGCGCCGCGCCTCGCTGACGTCGTCCAGCGTGACGGCTCCGATCGCGGCCTCCCGCTGGATCCGGCCCACGTCCGGGCCCTTGATCCCGTGGGCCGCGAGCCGCTCGGGCAGCATCCGGCGGCCGTCGGGCTCGACGAGCCGGTAGCCGTACGACTCGACGGGATGCGACAGCTTCCGCGCCTCCAGCGTGTACGACGGGGTCACGGCGAGGTGTCCGTCGGCGTCCACCGGTGCCTCGGTGAGCCCGACCGACTCCCGGTAGGCGGTCGCGTACCGCAGCCGGTCGAAGAAGCGCTGCCCGGAGCGGGGGTAGTGCGCGGTCACCGGGTGCGGCACCCTGTCGAGGTTGATGCGCTGGATCACACCGGGCAGGCCCAGGCAGTGGTCGCCGTGGAAGTGGGTGACGCAGATCCGGTTCAGGTCGTGGGCGGCGACCCCGGCACGCAGCATCTGGCGCTGGGTGCCCTCGCCGGGATCGAAGAGGAGCCCCTCGCCGTCCCAGCGCAGCAGGTAGCCGTTGTGGTTGCGGTGCCGGGTGGGGACCTGGCTGGCGGTGCCGAGGACCACCAGTTCGCGTACGGACACGGTGGCCTATCCGGGGGGCCAGTGCATGCCGCGCCCGCCGAGGACGTGCGCGTGGGCGTGGAAGACCGTCTGGCCCGCGCCGGCACCGGTGTTGAAGACGACGCGGTAGCTGTCCAGCTTCTCCTCCTGCGCTACCGCCTTCGTCTCGCGCAGCACGTCCGCGGTCAGCGCCGGGTCGGCGGCGGCGAGCTCGGCCGCGTTCGCGTGGTGCGCCCTGGGGATCACCAGGACGTGCGTGGGCGCCTGGGGGTTGATGTCCCGGAACGCGACGGTCGTCTCCGTCTCGCGGACGATCGTCGCCGGGATCTGTCCCGCAACGATCTTGCAGAACAGGCAGTCGTCCTGCGGCTCCCCTGCCATACGTGTGCCCTCCTCGCGCGGTTGACGTCGTACCGGAGCATCGTAGCGAGCCCGGTGTGTCACTCCAGGCCCGGCAGGCTCGGCGGGGTCTTGGCGGGCGTCTCCTCCAGCGCCTCCAGCGCGATCCGGACCGCCTCCTCCAACTGGACGTCCCGGCCGGCCGCGTGGTCCTGCGGGCGCTGCACCACCTCCACGTCGGGATCCACGCCGTGGTTCTCCACGCCCCACCCGTAACCCTCCAGCCAGTAGGCGTACTTGGGCTGGGTGATGAGGGTGTCGTCGACCAGGCGGTAGCGGCTGTCGATACCGATGACACCGCCCCAGGTGCGGGTGCCGACGACCGGCCCGATGCCGAGTGCCTTGATCGCCGCGTTGACGATGTCGCCGTCGGAGCCGGAGAACTCGTTGGCGACGGCGACGACCGGGCCGCGGGGCGCGTCGCGCGGATAGCTCATGGGCCGCATGTCCCGCGGCAGGTTCCAGCCGACGATCCGCCGGGCCAGCTTCTCCACGATCAGCTGGGAGGTGTGGCCGCCCCGGTTCTCCCGGACGTCCACGACGAGGCCCTCCCGGATCACCTCGACACGCAGGTCGCGGTGGATCTGCGCCCAGCCGGGGGCCTGCATGTCGGGGATGTGCAGATAACCGAGCCGGCCGCCCGAACGCTCGTGCACGAAGGCCCGCCGGTCGGCGACCCAGGCGTGGTAGCGCAGCGGTTCCTCGTCCGCGGTCGGGACGACCACCGCGTGCCGCGGATCGCCGCCGCCGGCCGGGGAGACCGTCAGTTCCACCGCCTTGCCCGCGGTGCCGACGAGCAGCGGTCCTGGGCCGGTCACCGGGTCCACCGGATGTCCGGCGACCGCGACGATCGCGTCTCCCGCGCGCACCGCGACACCGGGCGCGGCCAGCGGGGAACGGGCCTTCGGGTCGGAGGTCTCCGAGGGCAGCACGCGGTCGATGCGCCAGGTGCCGTCCGGGTGCCGGGAGATGTCGGCGCCGAGCAGACCCTGGCGGGCACCGCGGCCGTAGCCGCCGTTCGGGGTGACGTACGCGTGCGAGGTGCCGAGTTCGCCCTGCACCTCCCACAGCAGGTCGACCAGGTCGTCGTGGGTGGCGAGGCGGTCGAGGACCGGGCGGTAGCGGTCCAGGACGCCGTCCCAGTCGGTCCCGCCCAGGTCCGGCCGCCAGAAGTTGTCCCGCATGACGCGGCCGGTCTCCTCGTACATCTGCCGCCACTCGGCCGCCGGGTCGACGGTCTGCCGCACCCGGGTGAGGTCGACGGTGATGTTGGACTCGCTGTCGTCGTCACCGGGCGCCCGCCGGTCGCTGGGGACGACCTTGAGTCGGCCGTCGGTCCACAGCAGCAGCCGCTTGCCGTCGCCGGTGACGTCGAAGTCGTCGACGTCGACGGCCAGGTGCTCGATGCGCTGCTGGGCCAGGTCGTAGCGCTCCAGCTCGGTCTTGGGGTCGGGGGCGTCGGGGGTGGCGCGGGAGGCGCCGAGGACGCCGCGCACGGGGTGTCGCAGCCACAGCACGCCGTCCTTGGCGGCGCGCAGGGTGGAGTAGCGGGCGGCCTCGACCGGGAAGGGCACGATCCGGTCGGCGAGCCCTTCGAGGTCGATCCTGGTCGCCGGGGTGCCCTCGCTGTCGGGCGTCTCGTCCTTGTCGGGGCTCTCGAAGGGGCGGCCGTGGCGCTGCGGCCCGAACGGCGACGGCGTGGTCGCGGCGAGCGTGATCAGGTGCGGCCGGGCACCCTCCACGAACGCCAGGTCGAAGACGTGCTCGTCGTAGACCGGGTCGAAGGAGCGGCTCGACAGGAAGGCGAGGTGCTTGCCATCGAGGGTGAACGCCGGGGCGTAGTCCTGGAAGCGCAGCGGCGTCGCCTCGGTCACCGACAGGTCGGTGGTGTTGGCGAGCCTGAGCTGGGTCAGCGGATACGGGCCGGGGTGCGACCAGGCGAGCCAGGCGGAGTCCGGCGAGAAGGTGAGGCCCTCCACGTCGCCGTGCTCGCTGCGGTCGACCTCGCGCACCTCGCCGGTCTCCCGCTCGACGAGCAGCAGCCGCCCGTCGTGCGCGGCGACGGCGGCGCGGCTGCCGTCGGGCGCCATGGCCAGGTCGAGGACGCGGCCGAGCCGTCCGGCGGCGATCCGGCGCGGCGTCGCGCCGGGGGCGAGGCCGGTCGAGGGCGCGAACTCCAGGGCGTCGTCGCCCTCGGCGTCCGTCACCCACACCGCCCACTCCTCGCCCTCCGTGCGGAAGGCGCGCGGCAGCCGGGCCCGTACGCCGGGCCGGGCTGCCAGCGCGCGGGCCGGTCCCGCGCGGTGGGTGACCCAGTGGACGGCGCCGCGCACCGCGACCGCGCTGCCGCGCCCGGTGTGGTCGGGGGAGGCGAAGCCGAACCAGCGGGCGGCGTTCACCGGGCGGGGCTGCCGGTCGACGCGCTGCCCGCCGAGCCGGATGTCGAGCCGGCGCGGCTCGGCCCCTTCGAGGTCGTCGAGCAACCACAGTTCACCGGCGGAGACGTACACGACCCGGCGGCCGTCGCTCGCGGCGTGCCGGGCGTAGAACCCCTCTCCCTCAGGGGTGTGCCGGCGCAGGTCGGAGCCGTCGGCGAGGGAGGAGTACAGCGCGCCGGTGCCCTCGTGGTCGCAGAGGAAGGCGATACGCTTCCCCGCCCAGACCGGGAACTCCAGGTTGCCGTCCAGCTCCTCGTGCAGCCGCGTGAACTCGCCGTCGCCGCCGCGGTCGATCCACAACTTGCCCGCCGTGCCGCCCCGGTAGCGCTTCCAGGAGGCGGCCTCGCGTCCCAGCGCGGACAGCAGCACGGTCTGCGGCCCGAACGCCACGTCACCGACGGGCCCGTACGGCAGGACGGTCGCCGGTCCGCCGTCGAGCGGGACGGCGTGCGCCCAGCTGCGGCGCAGGCTGGCCTGCCCCTGGGTGCTGGTGGCGAGGACCTCGCCGTCCGGGGTCCAGCCGCGCACCCTGGTCATCCAACTGCCCCAGTGCGTCAGCCGTTTGGCGGGGCCGCCGTCGACCGGGGCGATGTGCACCTCGGGTGCGCCGTCCCGGGTGGAGGTCCAGGCGACGGTGGTGCCGTCGGGTGAGATCCGCGGCAGCGTCACGGGCACGTTGTCGGCACTGACCCGCCAGGGCCGTCCGCCGTCGAGGGGCGCGAGCCACACATCGTCCTCGGCGGTGAAGGCGACCAACTCGCCGTGCAGGTGCGGGAAACGGAGGTACGCCGACGTGGGGGCGGAGGCAGCAGGCTGGGTCACACGATCACCCTATGCAGCGGCGCCGCCCACGGACAGAGGAACCGGACAGGGGAACGGGACGGGGGAACGGGACACGCGAGCATGCCGGGGGAACGTTCACTTGCCCTCGACGGGCCGGCACTGCGGATCGTCCACGCACCAGATGGTCCTGGTGACGGTCACCGTGGGCCGCCCCTGCTGACCCCCGGGGCCTCCGCCGACGGGCGAGGGCGTGGCGTCGCAGTCGCCGAGGCCGCTGACCCGGAACACCTCCTTGCCGCCCACCCGGGCGGTCAGGTCTCCGCGCACGCAGGCACCGTCGACGGCCCGGGTGACCTTCCCGGTGACGGTGATGTCCCGGCCGTCGTCCGTCCGGCCCTGGCAGTCGACGGTGGCGACGGTGTTCGCGCTGGCCGTGGCCGCCGTGTCGCCGAAGTCGGCGGTACAGGTCAGCCACTGCACGTCCACCTGCCGCCGCTGGAGTTCCTTCGTCGCGGTCTGGTCGGTCGTGTACGCCACCGAGGCGGAGCCCAGCCCACCCGGATCACACGCCACGACACCGGCCACGGTGGTCACCGCGAGCACCGCCACGGCCATCGCCCGCGTCCCGCGCGGGTGGGCCCAAATCCGTCTCAATACCCCCATGGACGGCAGCGTGCCACTCCTGGGCGTGCGGCGGTAGACCGCGTGCGGTCACAAGTGGACGCGGATCCACCGCGGGCGGGTGCCGCGGCACCCCGGGCGAGGCCCGTCGAGGCTTACGGCTGGGGGCTGTTCGTCGCCGTCAGCAGCGCAGCAGCAGCCACTCCTGAAGCTCCACCAGATTGCCCTCCGGGTCCTTCAGGTGGGCCACCCGCATCCGCTCGGTCATGGCGGACGGCCCGTGCAACAGGGTCGCGCCCCGGGAGACGATCCGCGCGCAGTAGGTGTCCAGGTCGTCGACGCGCAGCACCACCAGCGAACGGTGGCCCGTCGCCGGGTCGCCCAGCTCGCCCAGCACGCGCGCCATCGTCGCCCGGTCCTGGAGGGCGATGCCCGCGGCTCCGGCGGCTGGGCTGAACTTCTCGTACGGCCCGTTCGTCGCCCCCGACTGCGGTTTCAGGCCGAGGACGTCGGCGTAGAACCGGTAGCAGGCGGCGAAGTCGGTGACGAGCAGGCGGACCTGGGCGAGTTCCACGGTGTCCTCCCGGCGGTCAGGACCAGCGGCCGGTGCGGCCGAGAAGCAGGGCGGCGGCAGCGGTCCCCGCGGTGGAGGTGCGCAGCACACTGGGGCCGAGGCGGTACGGCCGCGCCCCCGCCTCCTCGAACAGCGCCAGTTCCTCGGGCGAGACCCCGCCCTCGGGCCCGACCACGAGCACGATCTCGCCCTCGGCGGGCAGTTCGGCGGCGGCCAGCGGAGCGTCACCGCTCTCGTGGAGCACGGCGGCGAAGTCGGCCCCGGCCAGCAGCGCGCCCACCTGTTTGGTCGACCGGGCGTCCGCGACCTCGGGGAACCGCACCCGCCGGGACTGCTTGCCGGCCTCGCGGGCGGTGGCCCGCCACTTGCCGAGCGCCTTGAGTCCTCGCTCGCCCTTCCACTGCGTGATGCAGCGGGAGGCAGCCCACGGCACGATCGCGTCGACTCCGACCTCGGTCATGGTCTCGACGGCGACCTCGCCCCGGTCGCCCTTGGGCAGCGCCTGTACGACGGTGATGCGGGGCTCCCGGGCCGGTTCCTCCGTCACGCCGTCCAGCTGGACGATCAGCCGGTCCTTGCCCTCGGTGTCCAGCACGACGCAGTCCGCCCAGCGCCCGGCGCCGTCGGTGAGGATCACGTCCTCCCCCGGCCGCAGCCGCTTCACCGAGACCGCGTGCCGCCCCTCGGGGCCGTCGAGGACGTACCGTCCGCCGCCGCCCGCGTCGAAGTGCTCGACCACGAACACCGGCGCGGTCATCAGGCACCCGCCGGGGGAAACACCGACAACGCCGACAATGCTGCCGTCGCCGCGTCCAGTTCGGCGGCCAGCACCTCGACCAGCTGTCCGGCGGGCAGTTCGCGGGCCATGCGGTGGCCCTGGCCCGCCCACAGAGCCATGCCCTGGGCGTCACCGGCCTTGGCGGCGGCCTTGCGCAGCGGCGAGGTGAGGTGGTGGACCTCCGGGTAGGCGGCGGGCGCGTACGGCCCGTGCTCGCGCAGGAAGCGGTTGACCAGGCCGCGGGCCGGACGTCCGGAGAAGGCCCGGGTCAGCTCCGTGCGCACGAACAGCGGGTTGGTGAGCGCCTGCTTGTGCACGGCGGCCGCGCCCGACTCGGGGGTGGCGAGGAACGCCGTGCCGAGCTGGGCCGCGGCGGCACCGGCCGCGAGCACGGCGGCGATCTGGCCGCCGCGCATGATGCCACCGGCGGCGACCAGCGGCAGGCTCACCGTCTCGCGGATCTGCGCGAGGAGCGCGAGCAGTCCGACGCCGGAGCCGTCGTGCTCCTGGAGGTCACGGTGGGTGCCCTGGTGGCCGCCCGCCTCCACGCCCTGCACGATGACCGCGTCGGCGCCCGCCCGCTCCACGGCGAGGGCCTCCTCGGCCGTGGTGGCGGTGACCAGGGTGAAGGTGCCGGACCGGCGCAGCGAGTCCAGCACGTCGCGGCTCGGGACGCCGAAGTGGAAGGACACCACCGGCACCGGGTTGTCCAGCAGCACCGCGAGCTTGGCGTCGTATCCGTCGTCCCGGCCGCTCTCCGGGTCGCCGAGTTCCGTGTCGTACCAGGCGGCCTCGCCGGCCAGCTGGTGGGCGTAGACCTCGACGGCGCCGGTCTCGGCGTACTCCGGCTGCGGCATGAAGAGATTCACGCCGAAGGGGCGGGCCGTGAGGCTCCGCAGCTCCTTGATCTCCTGGTACATGCCGTCGGCGGTCTTGTACCCGGCGGCCAGGAACCCGAGGCCGCCCGCCTCACAGACGGCGGCGGCGAGCCGCGGCACGGAGACACCGCCCGCCATGGGGGCCTGCACGATCGGACGGGCGCAGAGATCGGTCAGTGCGGAGGACATGACGGCATGTTGTCACGTCCTTCGAACAAGTCCGAATCGGGCCTTCGACGCGGCGCGGAGCTGATCTCAGCCCGTCCGGCGCTTGGGGGCGCACCGGCGTCGGTCGCGGACCGACGCCGGTTGCGGACCAGCCGTCAACGACCGTTGAAGGCGTCCTTCAGCCGGGAGAACAGCCCCTGCTGCCCCGGCTGGAACTGCCCCTGCGGGCGTTCCTCCCCGCGCAGCTTGGCCAGTTCCCGCAGCAGGCGCTCCTGCTCGGGGTCGAGCTTGTTCGGGGTCTGGACCTCGACGTGGACGATGAGGTCGCCCCGGCCGCCGCCCCTGAGGTGTGTGACGCCCCGGCCGTGCAGCGGGATCGACTGGCCGGACTGGGTGCCGGGCCGGATGTCGACCTCCTCCATGCCGTCCAGCGTCTCCAGCGGCACCTTCGTGCCGAGGGACGCCGCCGTCATCGGGAGGGTCACCGTGCAGTGCAGGTCGTCCCCACGCCGCTGGAACATCGCGTGCGGCATCTCGTGGATCTCGACGTACAGGTCTCCGGCCGGACCGCCGCCGGGCCCGACCTCGCCCTCACCGGCCAGCTGGATCCGCGTGCCGTTGTCGACACCGGCCGGGATCTTCACGGTCAGCGTCCGACGGGAGCGCACCCGGCCGTCGCCCGCGCACTCCGGGCACGGCGTCGGGACGACGGTCCCGAAGCCCTGGCACTGGGGGCAGGGGCGGGACGTCATGACCTGGCCCAGGAAGGACCGCGTGACCTGCGACACCTCGCCGCGACCGCGGCACATGTCACACGTCTGGGCACTCGTCCCCGGCGCCGCGCCCTCACCGTTGCAGGTGGAGCAGACGATCGCCGTGTCGACCTGGATGTCCTTCGTCGTGCCGAAGGCCGCCTCGTCCAGCTCGATCTCGAGCCGGATCATCGCGTCCTGGCCGCGGCGCGTGCGCGAGCGCGGTCCGCGCTGCGACGCCGTGCCGAAGAAGGCGTCCATGATGTCCGAGAAGTTGCCGAAGCCACCGGCGCCGAAACCGCCCGCGCCGGCGCCGCCGGCCTGGGAGAGCGGGTCGCCGCCGAGGTCGTAGACCTGCTTCTTCTGCGGGTCCGACAACACCTCGTAAGCGGCGTTGATCTCCTTGAACCGCTCCTGGGTCTTCGGATCGGGGTTGACGTCCGGATGCAGCTCGCGCGCGAGCCGCCGGAAGGCCTTCTTGATCTCTTCCTGCGACGCGTCGCGGCGCACGCCGAGAACGGCGTAGTAGTCCGTGGCCACCTACGACTCCGCCAGGATCTGTCCGACGTACCGTGCCACTGCGCGTACCGCTCCCATCGTTCCCGGGTAATCCATGCGGGTCGGTCCCACCACACCGAGCTTGGCGACCGCCTCGTTGCCCGAACCGTAGCCGACCGAGACCACGGAAGTGGAGTTGAGTCCCTCATAGGCGTTCTCGTGACCGATGCGTACGGTCATGCCCGAATCCCCCGCCTCGCCAAGCAACTTCAGGAGCACGACCTGCTCCTCCAGCGCCTCGAGCACCGGGCGGATCGTGAGAGGGAAGTCATGTCCGAAGCGGGTCAGATTGGCGGTGCCGCCGATCATCAGCCGCTCCTCGTTCTCCTCGACGAGCGTCTCCAGCAGGGTGGAGAGCACCGTCGAGACCGTGCCGCGGTCCTCCGCCTCGAAGGCGTCCGGCAGGTCCTCCAGCAGCCGCGGCACGTCCGCGAACCGGCGCCCCGCGACCCTGCTGTTCAGCCGGGCCCGCAGATCCGCCAGGGAGGTGTCGCCGAACGGCGCCGGGCAGTCGACCACCCGCTGCTCGACCCGGCCGGTGTCGGTGATCAGCACCAGCATCACGCGCGCCGGGGCCAGCGACAGCAGCTCCACGTGCCGCACCGTGGAGCGGGTCAGCGACGGATACTGCACGACGGCGACCTGCCGCGTCAGCTGCGCGAGCAGCCGCACGGTGCGGGCCACCACGTCGTCGAGGTCGACGGCCCCGTCGAGGAAGTTCTGGATCGCGCGCCGCTCGGGGGCCGTCATCGGTTTCACGCCCGCGAGCTTGTCCACGAACAGCCGGTAGCCCTTGTCGGTGGGGATGCGCCCGGCGCTGGTGTGCGGCTGGGCGATGTACCCCTCGTCCTCCAGGGCCGCCATGTCGTTGCGCACGGTGGCCGGCGAGACGCCGAGGCTGTGCCGCTCGGTGAGCGCCTTGGAGCCCACCGGCTCCTCGGTGCCGACGTAGTCCTGGACGATGGCGCGCAGCACCTGGAGCCTGCGTTCGCTCAGCATCTCGCGCACACCTCCAGCATGTCGTCGCCTCGGCTGTCTTCCTGGCACTCTGTCCGTGCGAGTGCCAGCGTTCCCCGAGCCAGTGTACGGCCGTGGGGTACGCCCCGGGCAAGGCCGGGCCTGCGAAGTCGTGGCGGGCCCGCTCCTACCGCTAGCGTCGCCGCATGACGGTGACTTGGGAAGAGCTGGGGTGGGAGCGGCTGGCCGAGGGGGTCGGCCGGTGCCGTCTGCCGGTGTGGGACTGCACGGTGGGGCTGGTCGTGGGGGCCGGTTCCGCGGTGCTGGTCGACGCCGGTTCGAGCCTGGCGGAGGGTGCCCGGCTGCGGGAGCAGGCGGAGGCGATCGCCGGGTGCCGTGTGCGCTTTCTCGCACTCACCCACCCGCACTTCGACCACGTCTTCGGGGCGGCGGCGTTCGCGGACGCAACGGTTCTGGCGGCGGCGGGCGCGGACGCGGACGCCGTCGCGGGCGACGCCTTCGGGGACGGGCGCGAGGAGATGCGCGCGGACGCGGTGCGCAACGGTCTCGACGCCACGGCCGCGCGGGAGGCGGCCGACGCCCTCGTACGGCCGCACCGCGGCGTCCGGGGCCGTCTGAGCCTGGAACCGGCCGGCGGCCCGCGGGTCGTGCTGGCCGACGTGGGCCCGGGGCACTCCGCGCGGGACCTCGCGGTCGTGGTGCCGGGCGACCCGGCGGTGGTGTTCTGCGGCGACCTCGTCGAGGAGTCCGGCGCACCGCAGGCGGGCCCCGACGCCGTACCGTCGCGCTGGCCCGCGGCGCTGGACCGGCTGCTGGCACTGGGCGGCGAGGACGCGCTGTACGTGCCCGGTCACGGGGCGGTGGTGGACGCGGCCTTCGTACGGGCGCAGCGGGACGCGCTCGCGGAGCGTTTCGGCGTGTCGTGAGCCCTCGCCGACGGCTTCTCCTATCGTCATCCGAATGCGCCAGTACTCACCCGACCTGACTCCGCCGTGGAAGAAGCCCAAGCCGGTGCCGGAGGTCCCCGCCGAGCCCGGTCTGGTGGTCGAGGAGCCCGGGACGGGCTTCTGCGGGGCGGTGATCCGCTGCGAGGCGGGCACGGTGACGCTGGAGGACCGCTTCGGCAAGCACCGGGTTTTCCCGCTGGAGCCGCGGGGCTTCCTCCTGGAGGGCAGGGTGGTGACGCTGGTCCGGCCGGCCGCGGGCGGGCCGCCGCGCCCCACCCGTACGGCGTCCGGCTCGGTCGCCGTGCCCGGCGCACGGGCCCGGGTGGCCCGCGCCGGGCGCATCTACGTGGAGGGCCGGCACGACGCCGAGCTGGTCGAGAAGGTGTGGGGCGACGACCTGCGCATCGAGGGCGTGGTCGTGGAGTACCTGGAGGGCGTCGACGACCTGCCGTCGATCGTGGCGGACTTCTCCCCCGGCCCGGACGCCCGTCTGGGCGTGCTGGTGGACCACCTGGTGCCGGGCTCCAAGGAGTCCCGGATCGCCGCCTCGGTCACGAGCGAGCACGCACTGGTGGTGGGCCACCCGTACATCGACATCTGGGAGGCGGTGAAGCCGTCGTCGCTGGGCATCGAGGCCTGGCCCCGGATCCCGCACGGGCAGGACTGGAAGACCGGCGTGTGCCGGGCGCTGGGGTGGCCGGAGAACACGGGTGCGGCGTGGCAGGCGATCCTGTCACGCGTGCGGTCGTACAAGGATCTGGAGCCGGCGCTGCTGGGGCGGGTCGAGGAACTGATCGACTTCGTGACGGTCTGACGGGTCCGGCGGGTCCGACGGCGGGCCGGCCGCGGGCGCACCCGGCCCAGGAGGCCCCGCACCAGCGCCTCAGTCCGCCGAGCCCCGCGCCACCGCCTCAGTCCACCAACCCCCGCGGCCGGCGGCTCAGTCCACCAGGTCTCGCACCACCGCGTCGGCCAGCAGGCGCCCGCGCAGGGTGAGGACCGCGTGCCCCGCCTCGTACGGCTCCGGCTGCAACAGCCCGTCCGACAGGGCCCGTCGCGCGGCCGTGCGGCCGGCCTCGTGGAGCAGGTCCAGCGGTACGCCCTCCCGCAGCCGCAGCTCCAGCAGGATCCGCTCCACCCGCCGGTCCTCGTCGGAGAGGATCTCCCGCCCGGCGCCCGGTGAGCGGCCGCCCGCCAGCGCCGCCGCGTACGCACCCGGGTGCTTCACGTTCCACCAGCGCACCCCGCCGACGTGGCTGTGCGCGCCGGGGCCCGCGCCCCACCAGTCGGCTCCGCGCCAGTACAGCTCGTTGTGCAGGCAGCGGCCCGCCTCGGAGGTCGCCCAGTTCGACACCTCGTACCAGCCGAAGCCCGCCGCCGACAGCGCCTCGTCCGCGATCAGGTACCGGTCGGCGTGGACGTCGTCGTCCGTCATGGGGACCTCCCCGCGCCGGATACGGCGGGCGAGCTGGGTGCCCTCCTCGACGATCAGGGCGTACGCGCTGATGTGGTCGGGGCCGGCGCCCAGCGCCGCGTCCAGCGACGCCCGCCAGTCGTCGTCCGACTCGCCGGGTGTGCCGTAGATCAGGTCCAGGTTGACGTGTGCGAAGCCCGCCGCCCGCGCCTCGGCGACACACGCCTCCGGGCGGCCGGGGGTGTGGGTGCGGTCGAGGATCTTCAGGACGTGCTGCCTGGCGCTCTGCATGCCGAAGGAGATCCGGTTGAAGCCTCCGTGCCGGAGGGTGGCGAGGTAGGCGGGGTCCACCGACTCCGGGTTCGCCTCCGTCGTGATCTCGGCGTCCGCCGCCAGCCCGAACTCGTCGCGGATCGCGCCCAGCATCCGGACGAGATCGTCCGCGGCCAGCAGGGTGGGCGTGCCGCCGCCGACGAAGACCGTGCGGACCTCGCGCGGGTCGTCGCCGAGGACCTTGCGGGCCAGGCGGATCTCGTCGATCAGGGTGTCGGCGTAGTTCTCGCGGGAGGCGAGGACGCCGCCGGTGCCACGCAGCTCGGTCGCGGTGTAGGTGTTGAAGTCGCAGTAGCCGCAGCGGGTCGCGCAGTAGGGGACGTGCAGGTAGAACCCGAGGGGGCGGTCGGCGGCTCCGGCGAGCGCGGACGCGGGGAGCGCGCCGTCACCGGGGACGGGCTCGCCGTCGGGGAGTGCGGAAGGCATGTCCCCCATTGTCCAGCACGCTCGGAAGATCCCCGGTCCCACGGGTTCGGCGGGCCCCCGCTCCCCCACGATGTCCGAAGGCCACGCCGTCCGCGGGCGGCCCTCGCGACTGTGGCGGACCTCGCCGCTGCGGCCGCTCCTCGCCGCCGTACGGCCGCGCGATCCGCCGCGCGGGCCCCCGGCCAGGCGGATCGCGGCCCCGCACGTGCGCCCCCGCTCCCAGCCCCGTACGACCGTGACCGCGCAGCCGCGGCGGGACGCCCCGTGGCTAGTGCCGCAGCAGGCGACGTTCGCCCCGTCGCGACGCCCGGCACGCCCCCTCGCGACGCCCGGCACGCCCCCTCGCCGCACCGGACGCCGCTCCTTCACGGGCCAACGTTGCCCGCCACGGCACTAGTCCGCCTGGAGTACCAGCAGGGCCAGGTCGTCCTCCGGTGGCCGGCCGCCGAACTCGTGGACCAGGCGCCTGATGCGCTCGGCGATCAGTTCGGCGTCGAGGCCGGCGCAGCCGGCGAACGCGGTGGCGAGGCCGTCGCCGTCATCGAACTGGCGCGGACCGCAGCGCCGCTCGGTCACCCCGTCCGTGACGCAGAGCAGGCTGTCGCCGGGGCGCAGCTCGAAGGTGTCGCTGGTGTACGTCTCGTCCTCGACGACCCCGAGGAGGGTCTGCGGCCGGGCGACCGTACGGACAGCGCCGTCGGGGTCGAGGAGCAGCGGCAGCGGGTGTCCGGCGGAGGCGAGGGTGCAGCGGACACCGCCGTCGAAGGGGGCGAGCTCGCCGTAGAGCAGGGAGAGGAACCGGGTCTGCGGGCCGTCGCCCGGGCCGGCGGGGCCCACGAGGGCGCGGGCGGCGGCGTCGGCGGCCTCCGTGGCGTCGTCGAGGAGGAGCTGGTTGAGCCGGTCGAGGACGTCGGCGACGCGGTAGCCCTCCCGGGCCAGCAGCCGCAGCCAGGGCCGGGCGAGGCCGATCACGACGGCCGCCTCGGGGCCCTTGCCCTGGACGTCGCCGACGGCGAAGCACCAGCGGCCGTCACCGGCCGGGAAGAGGTCGTAGAAGTCGCCGCTGGGGCCGCCCTTGTCGCAGGGCTCGTAGACGAGGGCGCTGCGCACCCCGGGGATCTCGGCGACGGCGCCGGGCAGCAGTCCGCGCTGGAGGACGGCACTGATGGTGGCCTGGCGGGCGTACTGGCGGGCGGCGCCGATGGCCAGCGCCACCCGGCGGCTGAGGTCCTCCACCAGCCCGGTGACCTCGTCGGGGAAGCGGGCCAGTCCGGCCCGCCCGATGACCAGGGTGCCCAGCGGGCGCCCGCCGGCGACCAGGCGGTAGGCGAGCGCCGTACCGTGCGCTCCCCGCGACCCGCGCGCGACGCTCCCGCCCGGCGCCACCCCCGGCCAGGGAAACGGCACGGGCCCGGAACGTATCGCGTCCGGCGGTCGTGGCGGGTCCTTCTCCAGGGCTCTGCGCAGCTCCTCGATGACGTTCTCGCTGCCGTGCCAGACCCGGGCCAGCCGTGGCCCGGCGCCCGCCGCGTCGCCCCAGCCGCCCCGGCCGGTGGCCTCGTCCTCCAGCCACACCGCGCACCAGTCGGCCAGTCGCGGCACGATCAGCTGGCCGGTGAGCGCGGCGACCAGGTCCTCGTCGAGCTGGCCCGCGAGCAGGTCGGAGGCCTCGGCGAGGAAGGACAGGGCGCCGCGGCCCAGCCAGTCCCGGTCCCGGTCGCCGCGATGGGGCTCGGGGGCGAGGATCTCGGCCACACCCAGCGCGAACGCCGGGGCGCGCTCGGGGTCGTACGCCTGCGGGTCCTCGTCCGGCTCGGCGGGCAGCCGTGCCCACACCGTCTTGGTGCCCCGGCGGTAGGTGACGCCCCAGGCCTCGGCGAGGGTGGCCACCAGGCGCAGGCCGCGCCCGTACTCCGGTGTCTCGTACGGGGGTTCGGCAGCGCCGTCGCGGGGGGCGCGTGAGGGGTGCTGGTCGGAGACCTCCACGACAACGGCGCCCGTCGGCTCCTCCAGACGGCACACCAGCCCGATGTCGGTGCCCGCGTGGACGACGGCGTTGGTGACGAGCTCGCTGACGACGAGCGTGACGTCGTCGGCCAGGAGGTCGGTGAGGTGGGCGGTGCCGGGCAGGCCGCGGGCGGCCCACTCGTCGAGCGCGGCGCGCACGAGGGCGCGGGCGGAGCCGGGCGCGAGGGAGCTTCCGGACAGGGTCGCGCGCACCTGCGCACGCTCCGGCGCGCACACGTCGGAGGCACCGGAAGCTTCGGAGGCAAGGGGAAGGGTCTCCCGTTGCGTCGGAATGGCCCCCATGGACAGCTCCCCGAACGGTTCGGACGATTACGCCTCGGTCGATGCCGACAGAGTGACAGACTGACCACGCCCATAAGCGCCGAGTTACCGAAGTGGGCCGCCATGAGTGAGAACAGTGCTACGCGTGTGCTCGAAGACGGACAGAAACCTGACCAAGTCCGAGCATCCGAACTGCGCCCGCTGCTCGCCGCGATGACCGCGGCACGGGACGGCGACTTCACCAAGGTGCCGGAGTCCGGCCAGGGGATGGTCGCCGAACTCATCGCGAACTTCAACCAGATCATGGATCGCAGCACGCACTTCAACTCCGAGGTGCAGCGTGTCAAGAGGGAGCTCGTCCGGCACGGCCGGCTCGACGAGAGGGTGTCGGCGAGCCCGGGTCCGGGCGCCTGGACGTCCCGGGTGAACGACGTGAACCAGGTGCTCGACGCCCTGGTGGCGCCGGCCGCGAACGCCACGCGGGTGCTGGACGCGGTGGCCGGCGGCGATCTGACGCAGCGGGTCGACCTGCACGACGGCAGCCGGCAGTTGCGCGGTGACCTGCGCCGGCTGGGCCGGACCGTGAACAAGATGGTCGACCAGTTGTCGCTGTTCACCGGCGAGGTGACCCGGGTGGCCCGCGAGGTCGGCACCGAGGGCCGGCTCGGCGGCCGGGCCAAGGTGCAGGGCCTGTCGGGAAGCTGGCGGGACGTGACCGAGGCGGTCAACACGATGGCGTCCCGGCTGACCGCCCAGGTGCGCGACATCGCCCTGGTGACCACGGCGGTGGCCCGCGGCGACCTGACCCGCACGGTCACCGTCGAGGCGACCGGCGAGCTGCTCGAACTGAAGCTGACCGTGAACACGATGGTCGACCAGCTCTCCGCGTTCGCCGACGAGGTCACCCGGGTGGCCCGCGAGGTCGGCACCGAGGGCCAGTTGGGCGGCCGGGCCCAGGTGCGGGGCGTCAGCGGGGTCTGGAAGGACCTCACCGACAACGTCAACTTCATGGCCTCGAACCTGACCTCGCAGGTCCGCAACATCGCCCAGGTGACCACGGCGGTGGCCAACGGCGACCTGAGCCAGAAGATCACCGTCGACGCGAAGGGC
>NZ_JBHWCC010000027.1:0-82795 GCF_042735715.1 Streptomyces sp. NPDC059582 | reverse complement strand
GAGATCCTCGAACTCAAGTCGACCATCAACACCATGGTCGACCAGCTCTCCGCCTTCGCCGACGAGGTCACCCGGGTGGCCCGCGAGGTCGGCACGGAAGGCAACCTCGGCGGGCGGGCCCAGGTGCGGGGCGTATCCGGCGTCTGGAAGGACCTCACCGACAACGTCAACTTCATGGCGGACAACCTGACCTCGCAGGTCCGCAACATCGCCCTGGTGTCCACCGCCGTCGCCCAGGGCGACCTCGGCAAGAAGATCACCGTCGAGGCGAAGGGCGAGATCCTCGAACTCAAGTCGACCATCAACACCATGGTCGACCAGCTCTCCGCCTTCGCCGACGAGGTCACCCGGGTGGCCCGCGAGGTCGGCACCGAGGGCAACCTCGGCGGCCAGGCGCAGGTGCGGGGCGTGTCGGGCGTCTGGAAGGACCTGACGGACAACGTCAACTTCATGGCGCTGAACCTGACCTCGCAGGTCCGCAACATCGCCCAGGTGACCACGGCCGTGGCCAACGGCGACCTGTCCAAGAAGATCACCGTCGACGCGCGCGGCGAGATCCTCGAACTCAAGGACACCGTCAACACGATGGTGGAGCAGTTGCGCGCCTTCGCCGACGAGGTGACCCGGGTGGCCCGCGAGGTCGGCACCGACGGGCGGCTGGGCGGGCGCGCCCAGGTGCTGGGCGTGTCGGGGGTGTGGCGGGACCTGACCGACAACGTCAACTACATGGCCGACAACCTGACCTCGCAGGTCCGCAACATCGCCCAGGTGGCGACGGCGGTGGCGCAGGGCGACCTCTCGAAGAAGATCGACGTGGACGCGCGCGGCGAGATCCTGGAGCTGAAGACCACCATCAACACGATGGTGGACACGCTCTCCTCGTTCTCCTCCGAGGTGACCCGGGTGGCCCGCGAGGTCGGCTCCGAGGGTCAACTGGGCGGCCAGGCACGGGTGGAGGGCGTGTACGGCACCTGGAAGCGGCTGACGACGAACGTGAACGAACTCGCGCTGAACCTGACCACCCAGGTCCGGGCGATCGCCGAGGTGGCCTCGGCGGTGGCGCAGGGCGACATGTCCCGCTCGATCACGGTGGAGACGCAGGGCGAGGTCGCCGAGCTGAAGGACAACATCAACCTGATGGTGGCCAACCTGCGCGAGACGACCCGCGCGAAGGACTGGCTGGAGTCGAACCTCGCCCGGCTGGCCGCCCTGATGCAGGGCCACCGCGACCTGATGGAGGTCGCCGACCTGATCCTGCGCGAGCTGACGCCGCTGGTGAACGCCCAGTACGGCGCGTTCTACCTGGCCGATCCCGAGGACGACGCGGGCGTGCGCACCGCCGTCCCGGCCAAGGGCCTCGCCTTCATCGCGGGCTACGGCTCGGCGCAGGGCGCGACCGTCGAGACGGGCGGTCTCCCGGTGCACGGCCTGGTCCGGCAGGCGGCCCGGGAGAAGAAGCGGATCCTCGTCGAGGAGGCCCCGCCGGACTACATCAAGATCAACAGCGGTCTGGGGGAGGCGGCACCCACCACGATCGTCATCATCCCGATCCTGTTCGAGGACAAACTCCTCGGCGTGGTCGAGCTGGCGTCCTTCTCCCGCTTCTCGGACGTGCACCTGGCGTTCTTCGACCAGTTCGTGAACACCATCGGCGTCGCGATCAACACGATCATCGCCAACTCCCGTACGGAGTCACTGCTCGGCGAGTCCCAGCGGCTGGCGACCCAGCTCCAGGACCGCTCGGACGAACTCCAGAAGCAGCAGGCGGAGTTGCAGCGCTCGAACGCCGAACTGGAGGAGAAGGCGGCGCTCCTGGCGACGTCCTCGCAGTACAAGTCGGAGTTCCTGGCCAACATGTCGCACGAGCTGCGCACCCCGCTGAACTCCCTGCTGATCCTGGCGCGGCTGCTGTCCGACAACCCGGACGGCCATCTCTCCGACCAGGAGGTCCAGTTCGCGTCGACGATCCACCGCTCGGGCTCGGACCTGCTCCAGCTGATCAACGACATCCTGGACCTGTCGAAGATCGAGGCCGGCCGGATGGACGTACGGCCCAAGAAGCTCCCCCTCATCAAGCTGCTGGACTACGTCCACGCCACCTTCCGCCCGCTCACCCTGGACCGGGGCCTCGCCTTCGAGCTGTCGGTCGGGGAGGCCGTGCCGCGCGAGATGTACTCGGACGAGCAGCGCCTCCAGCAGATCCTGCGCAACCTGCTCTCCAACGCGATCAAGTTCACCGCGTCCGGCCGGGTGGAGCTGCGGGTGAGCCGGGTGGCGGACCCCGAACGCCGTTTTGTGCAGGTCAGCGATGAGGTGATCGCGTTCGCGGTCTCGGACACCGGTATCGGTATCGCCCCCGAGAAACTCCCGGTGATCTTCGAGGCGTTCCAGCAGGCCGACGGCACGACCAACCGCAAGTACGGCGGCACGGGCCTGGGCCTGTCGATCAGCCGGGAGATCGCGGGCCTGCTCGGCGGCCGGATCGTCGCGGAGAGCGAGCCCGGCAGGGGTTCCACCTTCACCCTGTACGTCCCCGTGGCCAGCCCCGGCCACTCGGCGACCGGCCCCGCCACGCAGGCCCGCGCCCCGCAGGACCGCGCCCCGCAGGACCGCGCCACGGACGAGCGCGCCGCGGACGAGCGCGCCCTGGACGAACGCGCCGCCGTCGCCGTCCCCGAGCGGCCGGCCGCCGAGCCCGGTCCGACCGCTCACGAGAGCGACGACTCCTGGCCGTTGCCGACCAAGCTGGAGGCGTGGCAGTCCGGCCGGGCGGGTCAGGTGCTGCACGGCAGGCGGGTGCTGATCGTGGACGACGACATCCGCAACGTCTTCGCGCTCACCCACGTCCTGGGCCGGGTCGGCATGCCGGTCCTCTACGCGGAGAACGGCCGCGAGGGCATCGAGACCCTGGAGCGCAACCCGGACGTCGAACTGGTCCTGATGGACATCATGATGCCGGAGATGGACGGCTACGAGACCATCGCCGCGATCCGCCGCACCCCGCGCTGGACCGGGCTGCCCATCGTCGCCCTGACGGCCAAGGCGATGCCCGGCGACCGAGAGAAGTCCATCGCGCGGGGCGCCAACGACTACGTCCCCAAACCGGTGGACGTGGACCGGCTGCTGACCGTCGTCTGCGCCCTCCTGGACCCCGACTCCTCCGACCCCGCGGAGCCCGAGGAGTCGGAGGGACACGCATCGAGTGAGGCACCATGATCATGAGTGCTGGGGCGACGGCCGAAGAACGCGCGGGCATCCTCCTGGTCGACGACATGGAGGACAACCTGATCGCGCTGGAAGCCATCCTGGGGTCCCTCAACCAGCCGCTCGTCCGGGCCCGCTCGGGCGAGGAGGCGATGAAGGCACTGCTGCGCCGGCGGTTCGCGCTCGTCCTGCTCGACGTCCGTATGCCGGGCATGGACGGCTTCGAGACCGCCGCCAACATCAAGCGGCTCGACCAGACCAAGGACGTCCCGATCATCTTCCTGACCGGCGCGGACGACGACTCCGGCTACGCCTTCCGCGGCTACGCGACCGGCGCCGCCGACTACCTGACGAAACCGTTCGACCCGTGGGTGCTGCGCGCCAAGGTCTCGGTCTTCCTCGACCTGCACCGCAAGAACCGCCAGCTGGAGCGGCTGCTGGCCGGGGAGCAGGCCGGCTTCGGACAGCTGAACAGGGGACTGGCGACCCTCGAGGAGCAGCTGGCCGGCGACAACCCTCCTGACCTCATGACATTGCGCACCCGGGTCAGGGAGCTACGGCGGCTGGTCGACAGGGGACGCGAGTCCTGACCGTCCAGGGGCGGCGCGGGGAACCGCGCGAGCGGCCACGGCGCTCCCGCAGCCACGAGCGGTCCACCGCCATCCACTACGCCGTCCTGACCGTCCAGGGGCGGCGCAGGGAACCGCGCGAGCGGTCCCCCGCCATCCACTACGCCTCGCGCGCCCCGGAGTACATCTCGTCGATCAGGTGCTTGTACTCCCGCTCCACCACCGGCCGCTTCAGCTTCAGGCTGGGCGTGATCTCGCCGTGCTCCACGTCGAGGTCCCGCGGCAGCAGCCGGAACTTCTTGACGGTCTGCCAGCGCTGCAAGCCCTCGTTGAGCTCCTTGACGTACCCCTCGACGAGGGCGACCGTCACGGGTGCGGCGACGACCTCGGCGTACGACTTGTCCGCCAGCCCGTTCTCCTTCGCCCACTCCAGGATCGACGGCTCGTCGAGCGCGATGAGCGCCGTGCAGAAGTTACGGTCGGCGCCGTGCACGAGGATGTTGGAGACGTACGGGCACACCGCCTTGAACTGGCCCTCGACCTCGGCGGGCGCGATGTACTTGCCGCCGGACGTCTTGATGAGGTCCTTCTTGCGGTCGGTGATCCGCAGATAGCCGTCGGCCGACAGCTCGCCGATGTCACCGGTGTGGAACCAGCCGTCCGACTCCAGCACCTCGGCGGTCTTGTCGGGCAGCCCGTGGTAGCCCTCCATGATGCCGGGGCCGCGCAGCAGGATCTCGCCGTCCTCCGCGATGCGCACCTCCGTGCCGGGCAGCGGCTTGCCGACCGTGCCGATGCGGTAGGCCTCGCCGGGGTTGACGAAGGAGGCCGCGGAGGACTCGGTGAGCCCGTAGCCCTCGAGGATGTGGATGCCGGCTCCGGCGAAGAAGTAGCCGATCTCGGGCGCGAGCGCCGCGCTGCCCGAGACACAGGCGCGCAGGTTGCCGCCGAAGGCCTCGCGGATCTTGGCGTAGACGAGCGTGTCGGCGACCTTGTGCTTGGCGGACAGCCCGAAGGGCGCCGTGCGGTTGCCGGTGCGCCGGAAGTTGTCCTGGGTGACCTTGGCGTACTCGCGGGCGACCTCGGCGGCCCACTGGAAGATCTTGTACTTGGCGCCGCCACCGGCCCGCGCCTTGGCCGCGACCCCGTTGTAGACCTTCTCGAAGATGCGCGGCACAGCGGCCATGTACGTCGGCTGGACCACCGGAAGGTTCTCGATGATCTTGTCGACGCGACCGTCGACGGCGGTGACGTGCCCGACCTCGATCTGGCCGGAGATGAGCACCTTGCCGAAGACGTGCGCGAGCGGCAGCCACAGGTACTGGACGTCGTCGGCGCCGACCAGGCCGGTCGAGGCGATCGCCTTCGCCATGTACGACCAGTTGTCGTGCGGCAGGCGCACGCCCTTCGGGCGGCCGGTGGTACCGGAGGTGTAGATGAGGGTGGCGAGCTGGTCCTTGGTGATCGCCGCGACCCGCTCCTTGATCAGCTCGGGGTGCTTCTCCAGGTACGCCGCACCGCGCTGTTCCAGCTCGGCGAGGGTGAGCACCCAGTCGCCGGTCTCGACGCCGGCCGGGTCGATCACCACGACATGGGTCAGCTCGGGCAGCCCGGCGCGCTTCTCCCGCACCTTGGCGAGCTGCGCCGCGTCCTCGGCGATCAGCACCCGGCTCTCGGAGTCGGAGAGGATGAACGCCGACTCGTCGGCGTTGGTCTGCGGGTAGACCGTGGTGGTGGCGGCGCCGGCGCACAGGATGCCCAGGTCGGCGAGGATCCACTCGACGCGGGTCGAGGAGGCCAGGGCCACCCGCTGCTCGGCCCCCACGCCCAGCTCGATCAGGCCCGCGGCGATCGCGTAGACCCGCTGGGCGGCCTGCGCCCAGGTGAGCGACTTCCAGTCGTCCGGTCCCTGGTCCGAGGCCGAGACCACCGGATAGCGGTAGGCCTCGGCGTCCGGGGTGGCCGCCACGCGGTCCAGGAAGAGGCCCGCGACGGACGGCGGACGGTTCTCGATCAGTGTCTGTGTGTCGCTCACGACATCCTCCGGGGCCCGCGACGGTGCGGCTGGCTCAGTGCGGCTGGGTCTGCTCACGGGGTGTGGTTCGGGCTGTTGTTTAACTCGCGAGTAACTAGCGAGCAGAGATCAGACTAAGGCGCGACCGGCGACTGCGTAAGAGGCCGCGGCCTGTCACTTCGTACAGAGAGCGACCGCCCGCACGCACGGGGGCCCGCCGCACTTTCGTACGACGGGCCCCGGTTGCGCCCGTTTCCGCGATGTACTCGCGGGTAACCCGTGGTTACTTCTTGCCCTTGCCCGATCCCGCGCTGTCATCGCTGGAGAGCACGGCGATGAAGGCCTCCTGGGGAACTTCCACGGAACCCACCATCTTCATTCGCTTCTTGCCCTCCTTCTGCTTCTCCAGCAGCTTCCGCTTACGGGAGATGTCACCGCCGTAGCACTTGGCGAGGACGTCCTTGCGGATGGCGCGGATGGTCTCGCGGGCGATGACCCGGGAGCCGACGGCGGCCTGGATGGGCACCTCGAAGGCCTGCCGCGGGATGAGCTCGCGCAGCTTGGCGACGAGCCGCACGCCGTAGGCGTACGCCGCGTCCTTGTGCGTGATCGCCGAGAAGGCGTCCACCTTGTCACCGTGCAGCAGGATGTCGACCTTGACCAGGCTGGAGGTCTGCTCGCCGGTGGGCTCGTAGTCCAGCGAGGCGTAGCCGCGGGTCTTGGACTTCAGCTGGTCGAAGAAGTCGAAGACGATCTCGGCGAGCGGGAGGGTGTAGCGGATCTCGACCCGGTCCTCGGACAGGTAGTCCATGCCCAGGAGGGTGCCGCGCCGGGTCTGGCACAGCTCCATGATCGAGCCGATGAACTCGGACGGCGCGAGGATCGTGGCGCGCACGACCGGCTCGTACACGTCGTTGATCTTCCCCTCGGGGAACTCGCTCGGGTTGGTGACGATGTGCTCGCTGCCGTCCTCCATGAGGACGCGGTAGACCACGTTCGGCGCGGTGGCGATGAGGTCGAGCCCGAACTCGCGCTCCAGCCGCTCCCGGATCACGTCGAGGTGCAGCAGCCCCAGGAAGCCGACGCGGAAACCGAAACCGAGGGCCGCGGAGGTCTCCGGCTCGTACACCAGCGCGGCGTCGTTGAGCTGGAGCTTGTCCAGCGCGTCACGCAGCTCGGGGTAGTCGGAGCCGTCGAGCGGATAGAGCCCGGAGAACACCATCGGCTTGGGGTCCTTGTACCCGCCGAGCGCCTCGGTCGCCCCCTTGTGCAGGGTGGTGATGGTGTCACCGACCTTGGACTGGCGGACGTCCTTCACGCCGGTGATGAGGTAGCCCACCTCGCCGACGCCGAGGCCGTCGGCCGGCAGCATCTCGGGCGAGTTGGTGCCGATCTCCAGCAGCTCGTGCGTGGCGTTGGTGGACATCATCCGGATCCGCTCACGCTTGGTGAGCTGGCCGTCGATGACACGTACGTACGTCACGACGCCCCGATAGGAGTCGTACACCGAGTCGAAGATCATCGCACGGGCGGGCGCGTCGGCGACCCCGACCGGCGCCGGAACCGTCGCGACGACCTTGTCCAGCAGCGCGTCCACACCGAGGCCGGTCTTGGCGGACACCCGCAGCACGTCGTCGGGATCGCACCCGACCAGGTTGGCGAGCTCCTCGGCGAACTTCTCGGGCTGCGCGGCCGGCAGGTCGATCTTGTTCAGCACGGGGACGATGGCAAGGTCGTTCTCCATCGCCAGGTACAGGTTGGCGAGGGTCTGCGCCTCGATGCCCTGGGCGGCGTCGACGAGGAGGACGGTCCCCTCACAGGCGGCCAGCGACCGTGAGACCTCGTAGGTGAAGTCGACGTGCCCGGGGGTGTCGATCATGTTGAGGATGTGCGTCGCACCCTGGTCGGGACCCGTGGTCGGGGCCCAGGGCAGACGCACCGCCTGGGACTTGATCGTGATGCCGCGCTCGCGCTCGATGTCCATGCGGTCGAGGTACTGAGCGCGCATCTGCCGCTGGTCGACCACACCCGTCAGCTGGAGCATCCGGTCGGCGAGCGTGGACTTGCCGTGGTCGATGTGCGCGATGATGCAGAAGTTGCGGATCAGCGCCGGGTCGGTACGGCTCGGCTCGGGCACATGGCTAGGGATCGCGGGCACGCAGGGTCCTGATTCTTGAGGCGTCCGCAGTGTCTGCGGTCTCGGGTCGGATCGTTACGTAGCCTCCATGGTCCCACGCGCGGCGACCTGGGACCGGTTTGGGCCACTCGGACAGCCCCTGGTAGTGTGAGTAGCTGTGTCTCTTGCCCTCTCAGCACGAGACACACCCCAAGAAAATCATCGGCACGGGACCCGAGCGGCCCCGTGCCAGAACCTGCAAAGGCTCATTCGTGGCGAACATCAAGTCCCAGATCAAGCGGATCAAGACCAACGAGAAGGCTCGGCTGCGCAACAAGGCCGTCAAGTCCTCCCTGAAGACCGCGATCCGCAAGGCCCGCGAGGCTGCTGCCGCGGGTGACACCGAGAAGGCCACCGAGTACCAGCGCGCTGCCGCGCGTCAGCTCGACAAGGCCGTCGCCAAGGGTGTCATCCACAAGAACCAGGCCGCCAACAAGAAGTCGGCGCTGGCCACCAAGGTCGCTTCCCTCAAGGGCTGAACCTCTTCTTTGATCTGACCGCCGGAAGGACCCAGAGCGGGCCCTCTCTCATCCGCTCCCGTCCGGCACCCATGGATCCGCGCGCGGCCTGCGTTCGCCACGCGGGCGCGGATCTCCCAGCATGAACCAAGGCCCCGGAGCCCCGTCCTTCCCCAGGACGAGCGCCGGGGCTTTTGGCGTCACCCGGGGCTCAGGCGCGGACACGGCCCCCGCGCGGTCCTACGCCCGTCCCCTGGACCGTGCCGCGCGGGCGATCGTCACGACCGCCTTCTCCAGGGCGTACTCCGGATCGTCCCCGCCGCCCTTGACCCCGGCGTCGGCCTCGGCCACCGCCCGCAGGGCCGCGGCGACCCCGTCCGGCGTCCACCCTCGCATCTGCTGCCGCACCCGGTCGATCTTCCACGGCGGCATCCCCAGCTCCCGCGCCAGATCGGCCGGCCGCCCGCCGCGGGCCGAGGACAGCTTCCCGATCGCCCGCACCCCCTGGGCCAGCGCGCTCGTGATCAACACCGGCGCCACCCCGGTCGCCAGCGACCACCGCAGCGCCTCCAACGCCTCCGCCGCGCGCCCCTCGACGGCCCGGTCGGCCACCGTGAAGCTCGACGCCTCGGCCCGCCCGGTGTAATACCGCCCGACGACGGCCTCGTCGATCGTCCCCTCGACGTCGGCGACCAACTGCGCCGCCGCCGACGCCAGCTCCCGCAGATCGCTGCCGATGGCCTCGACGAGCGTCTGACACGCCTCGGGCGTGGCCGACCGGCCCAGCGCGCGGAACTCGCCCCGCACGAACGCCAGCCGGTCCGCCGGCTTCGTCATCTTGGGGCACGCCACCTCCCGCGCCCCCACCTTGCGCGCGGCGTCCAGCAGCCCCTTGCCCTTGGCCCCGCCCGCGTGCAGCAGAACGAGCGTGATCTCCTCGGCGGGCGCCCCGAGATACGCCTTCACGTCCTTGACCGTGTCGGCGGACAGATCCTGCGCATTGCGTACGACCACGACCTTGCGCTCCGCGAAGAGCGACGGACTCGTCAGCTCGGCGAGCGTGCCGGGCTGCAACTGGTCCGAGGTCAGATCCCGTACGTCCGTGTCGGCGTCGGCGGCCCGCGCGGCGGCCACCACCTCCTGCACGGCACGGTCGAGCAGGAGGTCCTCCTGGCCCACGGCAAGCGTCACGGGGGCGAGAGGGTCGTCATTCGCAGTCTTCCTGGCCATCGGGACAAGCATGGCACGGGCCACTGACAACGGAGGCGGGACAGCCACCGCACACCCCCGGCCGCCACGCGCCCGAGCCACCCGCCCGAGCCACCCGCGGCCGGGGCCGAAGCCCGTCCGACCCCGCCCCCGGGACTACGGCTCCTCGCGCCAGCCGTCCCACTCCCCCACGAACGCGTCCAGCTCCCTCGGATCCAGCCGACCTGTCTCGTCCCGCAGGACCAGAAGCCACTGCGCGTCCTCGGCGTCGTCCTCACCGGCCAGCGCGTCCCGCACCAACTGGGGCTCCTCGTCGAGTGCGAACCGCTCCCCGAGCGCCTCCGCCGCCTCCTCCGCGGCATCGCGGTCGGGCAGCACCAGCACATGTCTCACATCGCTCACGGAACCATTCTCCGGCACGGCGAGACCTGGCGATCCCCTGCCCTGCCCCGCCCCGCCCGGCCCGCGCCGATGAGCCGACCGCGCCGTCTCTCCTCCCGCCTCGCACCGCACGAACCCCCTCGCCTCGCACCACCGGGAGACCGGCTCGCAGGCACCGCACGGTGGTCGTTCACGAGTACCGGTACACCGCGAGCACCTCCTCGTCGCCGCCCAGGTCGCGTTCCGTGCGCCCCCGGTACCGGGGCGTCCCGTCCCGGATCACGTCCAGGTCGACGGCCGCTGCCTCCCCGGCCGCCCCGCCCGGGGAAACGGCCGCGTCCGGCACCGCCTCGGCTGTACGGACACCCCACCGGGATCATCCTGCGCAGCCCGCACCCCGCACCCGCAGCCCGCTCTCTGAATCTCAGCGGAAAGACGGGCATCGACCTGGGTGGAAGGCGTGGCCTCAGTCTCCCGACACCCGCAACTCCGCTCCCTCACCGGTCACCGCCAACGCCCCGTCCACGTCCGTCCGCAGCACCACCGCTCCCCCTGCGCGCAGCGCCGCGACCGTGCTGGGGGCCGGGTGTCCGTACCGGTTGTCCGCGCCTGTCGAGATCAGCGCCAGCCGGGGCGACACCGCCCGTATGAGATCCGGGTCCTGGTAGGCCGAGCCGTGATGGGCCACCTTGAGCACGTCCACCCCGCCCAGCGACCCGGCCACCGTCGAACGCAACAGCGCCTGCTGGGCCGGGGGTTCGAGGTCACCGAGCAACAGCAGCCGCAGCCCGCCCGACCGCACCAGCATCGTGACACTGGCGTCGTTCGGGTCGTCCGGGGCCGCTACCGGTCGCGGCGCCGGCCACAGCACCTCCCAGGAGAGGTCACCGATGCGCCGCTGCTCCCCGGCGGCGGCCACGGTGAGCGGCACGCCGTGGGCAGCGGCCTCCCTCCGCACGAACTCAGCCTGTTCCACGGGCTCCGCGAAGCCGGTCGTCTCGATCGCGCCCACCGCGCGTCCGCGCAGCACGCCCGGCAGTCCGGCCACATGGTCGGCGTGGAAGTGGGTGAGCACCAGCAGCGGGACCCTGGTGATGCCCAGTGTGCGCAGACACCGGTCGACCAGCGCCGCGTCGGGCCCGGCGTCCACCACCACGCCGGTGTCCTTCCCCGCCGCCAGCACCGTCGCGTCGCCCTGTCCCACGTCACACATGGCGAACCGCCAGCCCGGCGGCGGCCAGCCCGTGATCACCCTGGTCAGTGGCGGTGGCTGCACCACCACGAGCAGCAGCAACACCCCGCAGGCACCGGCCAGCCGGGGCCTCCTCGACAATGGCCGCCCGGCGCCCACGACCACCGCCGTGACGAGGGCGAGCAGCAGCGCGCCCGTCCAGCTGCCGGGCCAGTCCACTCCCCCGCCGGGCAGCGCCGCCCCGAACCGGGCCACGTCCGCGATCCAGCCGGCGGGCCAACCCCCGCACCAGGCGAGCGCCTTGGCCACCGGCAGCACCACCGGCGCCGCCGCCAGCGCCGCGAAGCCCAGCACCGTGGCCGGCGCGACCGCGAACTCCGCGAGCAGATTGCACGGCACCGCCACCAGACTCACCCGCGCCGACAACACGGCGACGACCGGCGCGCACAGCACCTGGGCAGCGGCCGCGGCGGCCAACGCCTCCGACAGTCGCGGCGGCACCCGGCGTCGCCGCAACGCGGCGCTCCAGCGCGGCGCCAGCGTGAGCAGCGCGCCCGTGGCCAGCACGGAGAGCAGGAAACCGTAACTCCGGGCCAGCCACGGGTCGTACAGCACCAGCAGCAGGACCGCCGTCGCCAGCGCCGGGATCAGCGATCTGCGGCGGCCCGTCGCCAGGGCGAGCAACGCGACCGTGCCGCAGGCCGCCGCCCGCAGCACACTCGGGTCGGGTCGGCACACGACCACGAACGCGAGGGCGAGGGCACCGCCGAGCAGTGCCGTCGTGCGCAGCGGGATGCCGAGGCGGGGTGCCAGGCCGCGCCGCTCGACGTGCTGGGCCAGACCGGGCGGCCCGAGGAGCAGGGCGAGGAGAATCGTCAGGTTGCTTCCGGAGACGGCCAGCGTGTGCGTCAGGTCGGTGTCCTTGAAGGCCTCGTCCAGCTCGGGCGTGATCCGTGAGGTGTCTCCGACGACCAGGCCCGGCAGCAGTGCCCGCGCGTCGGCGGGCAACCCGTCGGTGGCCTCCCGCAGCCCCGCCCTCAACCGCCCCGCGAACCGCTGGGCCGCCGACGGCCCGTCCACCACCTCCGGCGCCGCCCGCTCCCGTACCCGCAGCACGGCCGCGACCCGGTCACCGCCCGCCGTCGCCGGAGCCAGCCGCCCGGTCACCCGCAGCCGTGTCGACGGCAGCAGCCCCAGCCAGGGTGAGTCCGCCGGGCCGCCCTCGGCGAGCCGCTCCCGTTCATCCGGTCCCGGGTCCCGGGCGCCCACGTCGACGATGAGCAACACCGGTGTCCGGGCCGACGCCGACAGCCCACCCGCCTCCTCGACGCCTCGCACGTCGGCCTCGATCAGCGCGGAGACCGGAGCCGTGCGGTCGCCTGCGGTCCTCGGCCTGGTGAGCCGCGGGTCCGAGGTGACCTCGACCTCGGCGGTGACGGTGGCGTACTGCCGGGCCAGTCCCGGCACCGGCCCCCGGCGCAGATCGGCTCCGTGCAGCCCGGCCGAGGCGGCCGCCGCGGCGACGCAGAGCAGCGCGGCGGCGATCGTCGCCCGCGGCCAGGTGCCCGGCCCGGGGTCGCGTCGGCCGGCTCCGGCCCGCCCACGTGCCGACAGGAGGACGCCGGCCGCGGACAGGCACACGACCACGATGCCGATGACCTGACCGGGCGCCGCGTCCAGCGTCAGCGCGGCCGTCGCCCAGGCCGCGAGCGCCGGTGGCAACAGTCGTAGATCCGTCGGTCCTTCCTGCCGTGGGTGGGCTGCTCCGAGCCGGGCGCCGGAGTCGGCGTGCACGGCTCGGCGGTGGGCGGGGGAGCCTCGGGAACCGGGGCGCGGGACGGCGTTCATGGCCGTACGAGATCGCGTAGATCGGCGAAGCGGCGCTCACCGATGCCGTTGACCTCACGCAGCTCGTCCACCGAGCGGAAGCCGCCGTGCCGCGCGCGGTAGTCGAGGATGTGCCGGGCCAGTACGGGCCCCACGCCGGGCAGGGTGTCGAGCTGGTCCACGGTGGCGGTGTTCAGCGAGACCGGTGCTCCGGGCGGGGCGCCACCACCCGGCCCGCCGGCGGCGGTGCCGCCCGCGCCGGTCCCGGCCGCCGCGGCCGGTGCGGGACCGCCGACGACCACCTGCTCCCCGTCCACGAGGAACCTGGCGCGGTTGAGGCCGTCGGTACTGGTGCCCGGACGCACTCCGCCGGCCGCGCGGAGTGCGTCGACGACCCGCGAACCGGCGGGCAGCCGGTGGATCCCCGGGGAACGGACCTTGCCGCTGACGTCCACCACGATCTCGCCGCCGGCCGCACCCGGTCCGTCCGCCGTGGCCGCCCTCCCATCGGTGCCCGCCGTGTTCGACGCGCCGGCCGAGGCGGCAGGATCGGTCCGCCCGCCCGGCACCCGTTCCCCGTACGCGGCCGTCGCCCGCACCACCTCGGGTGCCCGCACGGACTGGGTACGGCCGGTCCAGAAGTGCTGTACGGCGAAGCCCGCGGCGACGACGAGCAGCACCGTGAGCGCGACCACGTTCCCGCGCTCCAGACCGCATCTCGACTGCAACCACACCGGCATGCGCTCCCGCAAAGCCGGTCCGACGCGCTCCCGCCAAGTCCCGGACGCACGAGGGGAGTCGGCGCCGACATCGGCGTCAACGCCTGCCGCCCGGACCTCCTCGGTCCCCGTCCCGGCGCGGCGATCCACCCCGGACTGCGATCCCGTCCCGGCGCGGCGATCCACCCCGGACTGCGATCCCGTCCCGGCGCGGCGATCCACCCCGGACCGAGGTCCCACCGCAGCGTGGAGATCCACGTCGGACTCGGACGCCGCCCCGGCGCGGCGATCCACCCCGTACCGGGGTTCCGCCGCGCCGTGGAGATCCGCCTCGGCCGCACCCTCGTCGGCATGCGTCCCCGGTTCCCGCCGCTTCCCCGCGTGTTCGGCGAAGAGGATCTCCGCCCGTCGGCGGAGTTCCTCCGCGGGTGCGTGACGGTGGCGGGAGCGGCGGCGGGCGGGCGCTGAGCCAGGGCGGGAACGTGGGTGAGGGCCGGTGCCGGGGCGAGTTCGGGCGCGGCCGTCCGAAGTGGGCCCGCGGCCTGGGCCGCTGGTCGCGGATCGAGTGCGTGAGCGTGATCGAAGTGCCATGCCACGAGGATCGGACACCTCGGCAGATCGCGATGATCATGCTCGAATCCCGGGGATCAACGCCCGATTGTGGACAACTCCGCCCCTCACACGGGTGAACCGCCGGGCACGGATCTGACCTCCCGGCGACCCGGCGACCGGGATCCCCGCACAGGCGCCGGGATTCGGAAGTCGAGAGTCGGAAGTCGGGAGTCGGAAGTCGGGAGTCGAGAGTCGGAAGTCGGGATTCAGGAGTCGGTCATCGCGGCGAGACCACGACGCCGAGCAGGCCTGGCCCCGTGTGCGCCCCGATCACCGCTCCGACCTCGCTCACGTGCAGGTCGGCGAGCCCGGCCAGTCGTGTCCTCAGGCGGTCCGCGAGGGCGGAGGCCCGGTCGGGCGCGGCGAGATGATGGACGGCGATGTCGACAGGGGCGCTGCCCGCCCGGTCGGCCACGAGCTCCTCGAGGCGGGCGATCGCCTTCGACGCCGTGCGGACCTTCTCCAGGGGCTCGATCCGGCCGCCCTCCAGTTGCAGCAGCGGCTTCACCGCGAGCGCGGAACCCAGCAGGGCCTGCGCGGCACCGATCCGACCGCCTCGACGCAGATAGTCGAGGGTGTCGACGTAGAAGTAGGCGCAGGTGCCGGCGGCCCGTTTCTCCGCGGCCGCGACGGCCTCGTCCACGGTGCCGCCCGACTCCGCCGCCCGGGCCGCGGCGAGCGCGCAGAAGCCGAGCGCCATCGCGATCATGCTGGTGTCGACCACCCGCACGGGCACCGGTGCCTCACGCGCCGCGAGGACCGCGGCGTCGTACGTCCCGGACAGTTCGGCGGAGAGATGGAGCGAGACGATGCCGGTGGCACCGGCCTCGGCGACCCGGCGATAGGTTTCCGCGAACTGCTGGGGGCTGGGCCGCGACGTGGTGACGGGGCGCCGCTTCTGAAGTGCCTGGGCCAGCGAGCGGGTCGAGATCTCGGTCCCCTCTTCGAACGCCTGGCCGCCGAGGACCACGGTCAGGGGTACCGCGGTGATGCCATGGCGCTCCATCGTCCGGGGCGGCAGGTAGGCCGTTGAATCGGTGACGATCGCGACATGGCGGGACATGAGCTGGAGGTTACCTGCCGTAGCGCCTGGGCGGCAGCCCGGCCCCGCTCCCCCGGACCGGTGTGGCCGGATCAGGTGGTGCTCTCGGGGCGGGGTTTCTTCTGCCAGGGGTACGCGGGCCGTCGGCCCGGCGGGGTGATGGCGGGCCGCGCCTGCTCGTCCGCCGTGGCGGGCCGAGGAGTCTCGGGCCAGGTCTGGCTGCTCGTCGTGGCGTCGGCCTCCGGTGCCGCGGGCCACGGGGCCGACGCGGAGGTGGGTTCCGTCGTGGTCCAGTGGCGCAGTGCGCCCGTCTCGACGTCGATCTGCGCGCTCAGGGAATCGAGGTCGTCGTCCGCGAACTGTCGTGCCCGGTCACGGACCGCCCAGCGCAGGGAGTCCGCCGACCCGGTCACACGCTCGGTGCGTTCCCGCAGTCCGGGCAGCCGCTCGGCCAGTGTGGCCCGGTCCGGCTCGGACTCCATGCGCTTGAGGTCGTGGTCCAGTTCGCGCCCGTGCGAGCTGAGCCGCTCGAAGAGGCCGAGGGACTCCTTGAGGGACTCGTCCTCCGCCACGCCCGCGTGCAGCGCCTCCTGGGTGGCGCGCATCGAGGTACGCAGCTGGAGCCGGAGCTGGGCGATCTCTCCCGCCGGTCCTGGCTGGGCGAACGACTTGGCCCGCAAGGTGTGGTCCTCGACCGTGCGCCGGGCCTGGGTGAGGGTGCGGTCCACACCCCGCTTGGCGGCGCCGACCACCTTCACCGTCGCGTAGGCGCCGAGCACCACGAAGAGCAGGAAGAGCACGGCGAAGATGGTGATCACTGTTGCCACGATGCTCCTCCTCGGACTGCCACGGCACACACCGCGACGCTCTTCAACGGTAAACGCAAAGGGCAGGCCCGGAGTTCCGACGGAACCCCGAACCTGCCCGTAGGGGACTACCCCGACCCGAGACGCCGACCCGGGTCCCGGCGCCTACGCCGGAACGATGTTCACCAGCTTCGGCGCCCGCACGATCACCTTGCGGATCCCCGCGCCGTCCAGTGCCGCCACGACCTTCTCGTCGGCCAGCGCCACCTTCTCCAGCTCCTCGTCGGAGATGGCCGGGGAGACCTCCAGGCGGGCCTTGACCTTGCCCTTGATCTGCACGACGCAGGTCACGGTCTCGTCCACGACGTACGCCGGGTCGGCGACCGGGAAGTCCTGGTGGACGACCGAGTCGGCGCGGCCCAGCCTGCGCCACAGCTCCTCGGCGATGTGCGGGGCCAGCGGGGCGATCAGCAGCACCAGCGGCTCGGCGATGGAGCGTGGCAGCGCGCCGCCCGCCTTGGTCAGGTGGTTGTTCAGCTCGGTGACCTTGGCGATGGCGGTGTTGAAACGCAGCCCCTCCAGGTCCTGGCGGACGCCGTCGATCGCCTTGTGCAGGGCGCGCAGCGTCTCCTCGTCGGGCTCGGCGTCGCTGACGGTGATCTCGCCCGTCGCCTCGTCGACGATGTTGCGCCACAGCCGTTGCAGCAGCCGGAACTGGCCGACCACCGCGCGCGTGTCCCACGGGCGGGAGACGTCCAGCGGCCCCATCGCCATCTCGTACAGGCGCAGCGTGTCCGCCCCGTACTCGGCGCAGATCTCGTCCGGGGTGACCGCGTTCTTCAGGGACTTGCCCATCTTGCCCAGCAGCCGGGTGACCCGCTCGTCCTGGTAGTAGTACGCGCCGTCGCGCTCCTCCACCTCGGCGGCCGGCACCGCGATGCCGCGGCTGTCGCGGTAGACGTAGGCCTGGATCATGCCCTGGTTGAACAGCTTGTGGAACGGTTCGGCCGAGGAGACGTGGCCCAGGTCGTACAGCACCTTGGACCAGAAGCGCGCGTACAGCAGGTGCAGCACGGCGTGCTCGGCGCCGCCGACGTACAGGTCGACACCGCCGTGCGGCTGGCCCTCGCGCGGGCCCATCCAGTACCGCTCGATCTCCGGGTCGACCAGCTGACGGTCGTTGTGCGGGTCCAGGTAGCGCAGTTCGTACCAGCAGGAACCGGCCCAGTTGGGCATGGTGTTGGTCTCACGCCGGTACTTCTTCGGCCCGTCGCCCAGGTCCAGGGTGACGTTGACCCACTCCTCGTTGCGCGACAGCGGGGTCTCGGGCTGGGTGTCGGCGTCGTCCGGGTCGAAGGTGCGCGGCGAGTAGTCCTCGACCTCCGGCAGCTCCAGCGGCAGCATCGACTCGGGCAGGGCGTGGGCGGTGCCCTCCTCGTCGTAGACGATCGGGAAGGGCTCGCCCCAGTAGCGCTGGCGGCTGAACAGCCAGTCGCGCAGGCGGAAGTTGACGGTGCCCTCGCCGATGCCCTTGCGGGCCAGCCACTCGGTGATGCGCGCCTTGGCGTCGGCGACGCCCAGGCCGTCCAGGGAGACCGCGTCGCTCGCCGAGTTGACGATCTTGGCGTCGTAGGACGCGAAGGCGTCGTCCCAGGTCGAGGCGTCCGTGCCCCGGTCGTCGCTCGGCTCGACGACACAGCGCATCGGCAGCTCGAAGGCGCGCGCGAAGGCGAAGTCGCGGCTGTCGTGCGCCGGGACGGCCATGATCGCGCCGGTGCCGTAGCCCATCAGCACGTAGTCGGCGATGAAGACCGGGATCCGCTCGCCGTTGACCGGGTTGGTCGCGAACGCGCCGGTGAAGACACCGGTCTTGTCCTTGGCCTCGGCCTGCCGCTCGACGTCGGACTTCGAGGCGGCCTGCGCGCGGTACGCGGCGACGGCCTCGGCCGGGGTCGCGTGAGCGCCGGTCCACACCTCGTGGGTGCCCTCGGGCCAGGCGGCCGGGGTGAACTTGTCGACCAGCGGGTGCTCGGGCGCCAGCACCATGTAGGTCGCGCCGAACAGGGTGTCCTGGCGCGTGGTGAAGATCGTGACGTGGTCGCCGTCGATGGGGAAGTCGACGCGGGCGCCCTCGGAACGGCCGATCCAGTTGCGCTGTTGCAGCTTGATGGCCTCGGGCCAGTCCAGCGCGTCCAGGTCGTCCAGCAGACGGTCGGCGTAGGCGGTGATGCGCATGTTCCACTGGCGCAGCTTGGCCTTGAAGACGGGGAAGTTGCCGCGCTCGGAGCGGCCGTCGGCGGTGACCTCCTCGTTGGCCAGCACGGTGCCCAGTCCGGGGCACCAGTTGACCGGCGCCTCGGAGGCGTACGCCAGGCGGAAGTCGCCCAGGACGTCCGCGCGCTCGGCGGCGGTCAGCTCGTTCCACGCGCGCGTGTGACCCGGTACGGCACGGTCACCGGACGCGAACTGGGCGATCAGCTCGGAGATCGGGCGGGCCTTGTCCGCCTCGTCGTCGTACCAGGAGTTGAAGATCTGCAGGAAGATCCACTGGGTCCACTTGTAGTAGTCCGGGTCGATCGTGGCGAACGACCGGCGCCTGTCGTGGCCCAGGCCCAGCCGGCGCAGCTGGTCCTTCATGTTCTCCATGTTGGCCTCGGTCGACACGCGCGGGTGCGTGCCGGTCTGCACGGCGTACTGCTCGGCGGGCAGGCCGAAGGCGTCGAAGCCCAGGGTGTGCAGGACGTTGTGGCCGGTCATCCGCTGGAACCGGGCGAAGACATCGGTGGCGATGTAGCCGAGGGGGTGACCGACGTGCAGGCCCGCACCGGACGGGTACGGGAACATGTCCATGATGAACTTCTTGGGCTTGGCGACCAGCTCCGGGTCACCCGCCAGGTCACCCTGCGGGTTCGGCGCCGCGTAGGTGCCGTCGGCGTCCCAGAAGTCCTGCCAGCGTGCCTCGATCTCGGCGGCCATGACTGCCGTGTAGCGGTGCGGCGCGGCCTCCGCCGGCACAGCGGCGGCAGCGGGGTTCGTCTCGCTCATGATCCTCAAAGCTCCATCGATCGTCTCTGCCTGCGGAAACGAAAAAGCCCCTCGCACAGGAGGGGACGCCGCGCCGATGCCGACCACGATCTCACCGGTGGTCGGGACTGATCAGCGCGGCTCGCTAAGCAGAAGGCGTACAGCACGCATGCAGTTAGGGTACCGCAGGCCCTGAGCACGCCGCGACGCGCTTCCGTATGTCTCCTGGACAGCAGGTACACCCGACGAAAGCTGAACCAAGGTCAAAGATTACTTCGCGTAACAGCCGCTAAGGGACACCAGACCCAGGCCCATTGTCCTTTGATAACAACGCAATAACTCAAACCTCGTACCCCTCGGTATGGAGCCACTTAGAGTTCGGCAGCGGGACCGCTTTCCCGAAACTGCTCGGAGTTGCCCCCATGAACCCTCGTCGTACCAACAGCTCGCTCCCCAAACCAGGTCGGTCGGCCTATGGGATGGCGTCGGCTGTCGTCCTGCTCCTCATACCCGTGCTCGTGCTGGTCGGCGGCGACCAGTTCCGCGAGTTCCTGAACTTCGGCGCGGGTGTCCTGTCCCTCGTCTCGCTCAGCTGCTCGGTGATCTGGGGTCTGGTCGCCCAGGACCGGATCTTCCTCAACACGCGTCAGCGGATCATCGGGCAGGCGGTGCACCGGACGACGGCGGTCGCCTCGATCGCGTTCCTGCTCCTGCACATCACCTCGAAGATCGCGCTCGACCACACCCAGCTGATCGCCGCGGTCGTCCCGTTCTCGCTCGGCGTCTCCGGAAGCGCCGGCCTGATCGGTCTCGGTTCCCTGGCCGGCCTGCTCATGATCTTCGTAGGCGTCACCGGCGCACTGCGCAGCAACTTCGCCTCCCCCGCCCCCGTCGCGGCCCGCTGGCGGGCCATGCACATGCTGGCCTACCCCGCCTGGTGCGCCGCACTCGTCCACGGTCTGTACGCGGGCCGTCAGGCCAAGCCGATCTTCACGATCCTGTACAGCCTGTGCCTGCTCGGGGTCATCGCCGCCCTCGCTCTACGCGCGGCACCCCGCCCGGTCAAGCGCAGGGTCGCCGACCGCATCACCGCGGTCCTGGGCAACGGGGACCGTTCGGCCCTCGACGACCTGGAGGAGTCCAGGGCCCGCAGGGCGGAGACCGGGCTGCCCGGCTACGAGGGCCGCTCCGGCCGGACGGCACCGGCCGACACGGCGACCGGCACGCGCAGGACACCGCCGTCGTCCCCGTACGACACGTCCGGCGCCGCGGACAGCTCGAACGGCTTCGCGGCCGCCTACCGCGCCGTCTCCACACCGCCCGGCGTGCAGCAGCCCTACGCGGCGGCCGACCAGACCGCGCGCATGAACCTGCCGTTCGACATGCAGGCCACGGGGGCGGTCCCGCGCATGGACGGCGGCGGCAGCACCTCGGGCAGCTGGCCCATCCCGTCCCCGCCGCCGGTCGGCGAGGCGCCCCAGTCCGTCTACGACCCGCTCCAGGACACGGGATTCAACATCCCGGTCTATGGCAATTCGGGCGCCGGCGGGTACGGCGGAAGTGATGTGTACGACACCGGTGAGACGAACGCGCGGTACAACACGTACAACCCGAACGACACGTACAACAGCGGTCCCGCCAATGAACCAAACCCCGGCGCGTCCTACGACGCACCGGGATCGGGCGAACCTTGGAACACGCCTTCCGGAGGCTATAGGTGAACGAGGCCCTGCCCGACGTCCCAGAAGTCCGCGTGGTCGGCCTTCCGCAGCTCACGTCGGGCTTCGACCTTGTCGAGAGACTCGATCTGCCCATGCACCTGAAGGTGCATGGGCCGCTTGAACCCCTGGGCGGAGAGAAGCTGGCGCAGCTCTCCGAACGCATCAACCTCAAGGGCCGCGGCGGCGCGGGCTTCCCCTTCCACAAGAAGCTGCGCTCGGTCGCCGAGGCCGCCATCAAGCGCGGTGTACGACCGGTCGTCGTCGTCAACGGCAGCGAGGACGAACCGGCCTGCCGCAAGGACACGGTGCTCATCAACCGTGCCCCGCACCTCATCCTCGACGGCGCGCTGCTGGTCGCCGAGGCACTGGGTGCCCGCACGCTCGTGGTGGGGGTCACCCGTGAGTCCACCCAGCGCTCCATGGAGGCGGCGCTGGCCGAACGCGGCCTCAGCAACGGCCGTCGCTCCGCGCTGCGCGCGAGCGTGCAGCGCAATCCCGTCCGCATGGTCACCGGCGCCGCCGCGTCGCTGGTCCGTTCCATCGACGGCGGCCCGGCGATCCCGCCCGGCCGCAAGGTCAGCGCCTCGCAGAACGGCGTGGGCGGCGCGCCGACCCTGTTGTCGAACGCCGAGACCTTCGCCCAGCTGGCGATCGCCGCCCGCATCGGCCCGGAGCGCTACGGCAACACCGGCCTGTACGACGAGCCCGGCACCGTCATGCTGACGGTCTCGGGCGCCGTGGCCCGCCCGATGGTGATCGAGGTCCCCACGGGCGTGCCGCTGCGTTACGTGCTCCAGCTGGCCGGCGCCCCGCCGGTCCCGCAGGGCGTGCTGACCGGCGGCTACCACGGCAAGTGGATCGACGCGGCGACGGTCAACGAGGCGATCGTCTCCCGCAACTCGCTGGACGCGGTGGGCGGTGCGCTGGGCGCGGGCGCGATCCTGCCGATCACTCAGGAGACCTGCCCGCTGGGCGAGTCGCTGCGGGTGGCCCAGTGGCTGGCGGAGGAGAGCGCGGGACAGTGCGGTCCCTGCTACCTCGGGCTGCCGGCCGCGGCGCGCGGCTTGGAGGACATCCTCAACGGCGGTGGCCCCGCCGCCCTGGAGGCCCTCAAGCAGGTCGCCAAGAACGTCAAGCGGCGCGGTGCGTGCTCGCACCCGGACGGCTCCGCGATGTTCCTGGAGTCCACCATCAAGGCGTTCACCGACGACCTGGCCGCGCACGTCCTCGGCAACGGCTGCGGACGGCCCGTGGAGGGCGTTCTGCCACTCTTCGCGGGCGGCAGGGCTCCGGCGGGCATTGCGGGCGGCGAGGAGCCCGAGGACGGCAACGAGAGCCGCCAGAAAATCTTCGTCGACTGGACGCTGTGCCGGGGCCACGGCCTGTGCGCGGACATCCTCCCGGAGGTCTTCCAGCTCGGCGCGGACGGCTTCCCGACGGTCGCGCAGGCAAAGGTGCCGCGCTACGCCGAGGCCAAGGCGCTGCGCGCGGTGCGCCGCTGCCCGGCCCTCGCCCTGCGCCTCGAGGAGGACACCCGGGCGCAGGCCCCCGCCCGCAACCTCCCGGTGCTGTCCCAGGGGCGCGGCCGGCGCGCACTCGGCCGCTGAACGTACGCGATGGCGGACCACCCTCCCCCGGGGTCGTCCGCCATCGCCGGACGCAGCCACATAGAAGACAGACGAGACAGGCGAGACGGACGAAAACAGCCGAAAACCGTCGAGGGCAATAAAGGAAGACATACGACGAAGGCGGATCACTCGATCGAGTGATCCGCCTTCGATTTCTGTGGAGCTAAGGAGAATTGAACTCCTGACCTCCTGCATGCCATGCAGGCGCTCTACCAACTGAGCTATAGCCCCGCGCGTTCATGCGGTGGAGCCGCATGTTCACCGTGTCGCCCGGTTTCCCTGGCGGCGACGCCAACATTACACGGTCACCGGGGTGCACCACCAAATCGTTTCCCTTCTGTACGGATTCGGGCGGGATAGTGTCGATCGCTGTGACCGCGCTCACGATCTCCGCAGGCCACCGCCGCACACCGATGGCCCTGGGGGCCTGCCTGTTCTCCTTCACCGCGTTCTGGATCGCCCAGCGGTTCGCCCACGTCTCGATGGTCGACCTGATGGTGTACCGGGCCGAGGGCGCCACCGTGCGCGCCGGAGGCGACCTGTACGCGCTGCGCGCGACGGCGGCCCACCTGCCCACCACCTACCCGCCGTTCGCCGCCCTGCTGTTCACGCCCCTGACCCTGCTCGGGACGGCGGCCATACGCACCCTGGCGACGGCCGGGAACCTCGTGCTGCTGGTGGTGTTCGTCAGGCTCTCGCTGCGGCTCGTGGGCCACACGCGCGTGGAGACCGTCTGGTGGGCCGCCGCGGCGGCCGTGTGGTGCGAGCCGGTGTGGACGACGCTGCGCTACGGGCAGATCAATCTGCTGCTCGCCGTCCTGGTGCTGTGGGACCTGTCACGGCGCCGCGCGGACCGCTGGGCCGGCCTGGGCATCGGCCTCGCGACAGCCGTGAAGCTGACGCCCGGACTGTTCGTGGTGTTCCTGCTCGCCGCCGGCGTCACGAGCCGGGTCAGACACGGCCGCGCGGGCCACCGACTGCGGCACGCGTGCGGGGCCGCGGCGGCGTTCACCGGCGCCACCGTGCTGGCGGCGGCGGTCCTGCCGTACGACTCCTGGCGGTACTGGACGGTCATGGTGTTCCGGGCCGGGAGGGTCGGGCACGCGGAGGAGACCGCGAACCAGGCCCTGCGCGGTCTCCTGGCCCGCTTCCTGCACATCCCGGAGCCCGGGGCGCTCTGGGTCGCCGCGGTGGCTCTGGTGACCGTGGGAGGGCTCGCGGTGGCGGTCGTCGCGGAACTGCGCGGACAGCGGTCCTGGGCCGTGATCGCCTGTGCGGTGACGGCGCTGCTCGTCAGCCCGGTGTCGTGGTCGCACCACTGGGTGTGGTGCGTCCCGCTGGTGCTGCTCCTGGGCACGCGCGGCCACCGGGCGGCCGCCCTGGGGACACTGATGGTCTTCTGCTCGTACGCCCTGTGGTGGGTGCCGCACGGCCTGGGGCGGCCCGAACTGCACCAGAGCGGCGCCGAGTTGACGTTGTCGGCTCTCTACGGAGGAGCCGGTCTGCTCTTCCTCGTGCTCGCCGGGACCTCGCTGCGAGGCCCCGGCCGCACTCAAGCCGTGACGAACGAATAGAACCGCTTGAGCGTGCAGTGCTCCTCGAGGAGACGGCCGTAGATCGGTTCGCCCTCGAGTTCGCGGTACGTCTCGATGGGGTCGCCTTTTATGATCAGCGCCCGTGCGCACTCCTCGCACCAGTACTGGTAGTCGGGATTGACCGGCTCCATGTCACGCACGATCGGCGTCCCACTGCCGCACCAGTCGCACTTTCGCCTGTGTGCACCCATCGATCAGCTCCAGCTGTGGCCGCAGGCCGTGCACACATAGGAGATTCCGCCGTTGTCACCCAGGACCTGGGCGACGCTCGCGGAACCGCAGGAAGGGCAGCTGAGGCGGGTGATCGTATCCCGTGTCAGCGCTGCGTCGAAGAGGTCACGGACCTCATCGACGATGCTCGCAGGCATCGCTACTCCCTCCCGTCGGGCCGCGCCCCCTTCCGGCCGTTTGATTCTGCCACGGCCGGGCCAATACGGTCAGCGACGCCTGCGTACCAGTCCGGACACGGCACCCCTCTCGGCCGTCGCGGCGAGCGCGAACATGCAAGCCAGAAGCGCTTCCGCAGAGGTATACGCCTCCGGGACCCCAAGTGACTCAAGCCGGATCGAGAACAGTGTGGCGAACATCCCGCCGCGGTCCGGCCGGCCGGACCGGATGGCCGAGGACACAGAAAATCCCGCCCCCTGAGGGGACGGGATCCTGATCGAACGATCTTCGACAACCCGACCGGGTGTCGTTCTGTGGAGCTAAGGAGAATTGAACTCCTGACCTCCTGCATGCCATGCAGGCGCTCTACCAACTGAGCTATAGCCCCTTGCGTTCTTCCCGCTCGGCGGGGCGAACAAGAAGAACTTTAGCCTGCGACCTGCCGGAAAGTGAAATCCGGGTACCCGGCCCCGACACCCACCCGAAGGCAGCGGTCAGTCGTCGTCGCCCAGCACCGGCTCGGGCAGCGTGCCGGCGTTGTGCTCGAGCAGGCGCCAGCCCCGCGCGCCTTCGCCGAGGACGGACCAGCAGCAGTTGGAGAGGCCGCCGAGGCTCTCCCAGTGCCGGGCCTCCAGGCCGAGGAGGCGGCCGATGGTGGTACGGATCGTGCCGCCGTGGCTGACCACGACCAGGGTGCCGTCGTCGGGGAGCTTCTCGGCGTGGTCGAGGACCACCGGAGCGGCGCGGTCGGCGACCTCGCTCTCCAGTTCGCCGCCGCCGCGGCGGACCGGCTCACCGCGCTTCCACGCGGCGTACTCCGCGCCGTGCCGGGCGAGGATCTCGTCGTGCGTCAACCCCTGCCAGACGCCCGCGTAGGTCTCGCGCAGGGCCTCGTCGTGGGTGACCTCAAGGCGGGTCAGCGCGGCGAGCTCGGCGGCCGTGTCGGCGGCCCGCCGGAGGTCGGAGGCGATGATCGCGTGGGGCTGCAGGGAGGCCAGCAGCCGGGCGGCGCGGCGGGCCTGCGCCACGCCGGTCTCGGTGAGCTCGACGTCCGTGGTGCCCTGGAAGCGGCGCTCCACGTTCCAGGCGGTCTGGCCGTGCCGCCAGAGGATGACGCGGCGGCCTCGGCCGGGCTCACGCCCGGCCGCGGAACCGGTCGCACCCGGCGTGGTCATCGCCACTCACCGTCCGGCTCGGCCTCCTCCTCGGCTGCCGCCAGCTTGGCGTGCTCCTCGGCCTTGCCGCGGGTCGCCTGCGCGTCGGCGGGCAGCTCCAGCTCGGGGCAGTCCTTCCACAGACGCTCCAGGGCGTAGAAGACGCGCTCCTCGCTGTGCTGGACGTGGACGACGATGTCGACGTAGTCGAGCAGGATCCAGCGGGCCTCGCGGTCGCCCTCGCGGCGCACCGGCTTGACGCCGAGCTCCTTGCTGAGCCGCTCCTCGATCTCGTCCACGATGGACTTGACCTGGCGGTCGTTGGGGGCGGAGGCCAGCAGGAAGGCGTCCGTGATGGACAGCACGTCGCTGACGTCGTAGGCGATGATGTCGTGCGCGAGCTTGTCGGCAGCCGCCTGGGCGGCTGTGCTGATGAGCTCGATGGAGCGGTCAGTGGCGGTCACTACATGGCTTTCCGTCGGCGGTCACTTGTCCTCAAGGGTCTCACGGACCGCCGACGCGCCCCACGTGATGACCGGATCACGTGGGGCTTCGCCCCCTGTCTAGGACGACGACGGCTTGTAGTCCTGGCCCAGGACCACCACGACGGTCGCGTTCGCGGAGACCTTGCCCTTGGTCACGGCGTCGGCGGGCAGTCCCAGGGTCTTGGCGACCTCGGTGGCGTTCTCCTTGTCGGCGGCGTCCGCGTAGGTGACCTCGGAGGTGGCCTCGGAGGTGGCCGCGGCGCCGCCGTCCAGGAAGGTGAAGCCGCCGTTGAGGAGCACGACCCGGGCCTTCTCGGTGTTGCCCTTGGTGCCGCTGGCGTTGCGGACGGAGACGCGGACCGCGGATCCCTGGTCGGGGCTCTTGGCGGTGCCGCCGAGCACGTCCTTGACAACGCTGTCGCTCGTCTCCGCGCTCAGCGTGCCGTCGGACTGGACGGGCAGCAGCGCCGTCTTGTAGTCGCCGCCCTTGGCGAGGTCGGCGAGCTTGGCGAGGAAGGTCCCGAGGTCCTTGTCGGTCAGCGACGGGTCGAGGATCTGCGCCAGCGTCTGCACCGTGACCGTCGCGCCCTGGGCGTCGGAGGACACCTTGCGCAGTACGCCCTGCATGACCTGGCCGAACCGCTCCAGCTGGGCGTTCTGGGCCTCGCCTGAGGCACTGTAGGTGGCGTACGCGACGGCCATCTTGCCGCTGAGGGTCTGGTCCTTGCCCTTGTGTACGAGGGGGGCGGCGCTCTTCTTGCCGGCGTCGGGGTCGGGAACGTCCGCGTCGGTGTCGACCTCGATGTTGCCGACGAGGTCGACGAGGTTCTGGAGGTAGGGGGTGTCCAGGCGCCAGGTGCCCTCGATGTCGGTCCCGAGAACCGTGTCCAGCGCGTCGCGCGTCCCGGAGGAGCCGTCGTCGTCGACCGACTTGGCGAGCGTCGTGGAGGAGCCGTCGTCGTCGGTCACCGCGAGGGAGTTCGGCAGCAGGACGGTGGAACCCTGCTTGGTGGTGGTGTTGTCGACGAGCAGCGCCGTGGAGGTGCCGCCCTTCTTGGTGTTGTGCAGGTGGACCACGATCACGTCGCGGTTCTGGGCGCCCGAGGCGGTCGTACCGCCGGTCTTGGAGTCCGACTTCGACAGGCCGGGCAGCTTCCCCGCGTGCCAGAGGTAGCCGACCCCGCCGGCCGCGACCAGGGCGAGGACCACCACGAGGGCGACGACGCGGCTGCGGGCGCGGCGGCGGGCCTCCTCGCGGCGCTCGGTGCGGTTCTCGGTGAACGCCATCCAGTCGATGACGTCCTCGGAGTCGCCGTCCGGCTCCTCGACGAAGGCGAACTGCTCGGTGCGGTAGTCCCGTTGCGACGGATCGGCGGCGTCGGACGGCTCCTGCCTCGGTGCCCCCGTGTCCTGGGCCGGGCCGGCCTGCTGCGGGATGTAGGCGGTCTGCTCGGCAACCCGGGACTGCTGCGCACCGGCGGCGGTCTGCCCGTAGGGGTCGTACGGCGCCCTGGTCCCGCCGGGCGCGCCCGCGCCGGGGCGCGTCGCGGTGCCGTAGGGGTCGTAGGCGTCGTAGGGGGGCACCGGGGGCTGCTGACCGGTGTCATAAGGGGACACCGGCTGCTGCTGACCGGTGTCGTAAGGAGGCACCGGTGGCTGCTGACCGGTGTCATAAGGAGGCACCGGCTGCTGCTGACCGGTGTCGTAGGGGTCGTACGGGGGCGCGGGCTGCCGGCCACCCGTGGCGTACGGGTCGTAGCCGTAGCCCTGCTGCTGCGGGTACGGGTCGTACGCCTGCCGCGCGGGCCGCGGCGCCTGTTGCGCCTGGACCTGCTGGTAGATCGGCCGGCCGTACTCGTCGTAACCGACGATCTCGTACTGGTCGCCGCCGTATTCCGCGTCGTATCGGTCGTTCACCGGTGCCCCTCTCGGCTCACTCGCCGCGGTACAGCTCGCGCTTGTCGATGTAGCGCACTACTCCGTCCGGCACCAGATACCAGACGGGATCGCCCTTGGCGACTCTCGCACGGCAGTCTGTGGAGGAGATGGACAGGGCGGGAACCTCGACCAGCGAGACGCCGCCCTCGGGGAGACCGGGGTCGGAGAGCTGGTGGCCCGGTCGGGTGACCCCGATGAAGTGCGCCAGGGAGATCAGTTCCTCGGTGTCCCGCCAGGTCAGAAGCTGGGCGAGGGCGTCGGCGCCGGTGATGAAGAACAGGTCGGTGTCGGGGTTGAGCGCGCGCAGGTCGCGCAGCGTGTCGACGGTGTACGTCGGACCGCCGCGGTCGATGTCGATGCGGCTCACCGAGAACTGCGGGTTCTCGGCGGTCGCGATGACCGTCATCAGATAGCGGTCCTCGGCCGGGGAGACCGCGCGGTGGGCCTTCTGCCACGGCTGGCCGGTCGGGACGAACACCACCTCGTCCAGGTGGAACTGGGCGGCGACCTCGCTGGCCGCCACGAGGTGCCCGTGGTGGATCGGGTCGAAGGTTCCGCCCATGACGCCGAGGCGGCGCTTGCCCGAGTGAGACGGCCCGTGGCCGGAGCCGCCGACCCGCAAGTACGCCGGGCGGGGCTGCGTCCCGCGCACGGTGCCGTGTTCCGTGTCGGACGTGTCGGTTGTGTCGGACGCGTCGGCCGTGCCGTTCGCCGGACCGGTAGGCATGTCCTGCTCTCCCATGCGTGCAGACCCTACCGGCCCGGTCTGAGTGCCTCGGCCGTGAGATCCCCGGGACGGCCCCGGGAGGGCGTCTGCCGGATTCAGCGGTCGCGGTTGAAGCGGGTGGTGATCCACAGCAGGAGCAGCAGGATGAGGAACGCGCTGCCGCCCGTGACCAGGGGGTCGAGACTGTTGTGGTTGCCGCCGTGCTCCTCGCCCTCGGCGGCGAGAGTGACCAACTGGGCTGCGGCGCTGTGGAAGCTCATCTTCAGCAGGACCTATCCGATGGGTGTCCCCCCGCTCGAGCGGAGCCGAGAGTGGGGAAGGGCGGGATAAAGACTTCGGCCCATCGTAAGCGGGCGACTCGGCGGCGATCACGCCGACTCCGCCGTTGGGGAACCTTCGGCGGCGCTCAGTCGTCGTTCCGTTTGTAGCCCCGCAACAGGAACCACGCCGTCAGTACACAGCCCAGGATCATCACGACCAGGATGATCCGGAGCAGATTGCCCGCTCCTTGCTGGCCGGCCGCGCTCGCGGCCTCGGTGAGCCGGGCGGCTGCGGGAATGTGCTGCATGGCGTTGGACTCCTTCGCTGTACTGCCCGTCCACGGTAACTCCGCCTAGGCTGGGCTCAGCCTCGGGGGCAGGCAGGGGCACCGCGCACGGCGGCACAGCACATCGTGCACCACCCACAGGGGACTCAGACGTACATGGGGGAAGACATGTCCGACGACGGCCGCCAGCACAACGGGCACGAGCAGGTGCCGAGCAGGCAGCGCAGGCGTTTCCCGGGGATCTCCTCGCGGGCGTACGAACACCCGGCCGACCGCTCCGCCCTGGTGGCGCTGCGCAAGCTCAGCGGCTTCGACACGGTCTTCAAGGCGCTCAGCGGGCTGCTGCCCGAGCGGAGCCTGCGGCTGCTGTTCCTCTCCGACTCGGTGCGGGTGTCGGACCAGCAGTTCAGCCACCTCAACGACATGTTGCGGGACGCCTGTTACATCCTGGACCTGGAGAAGGTCCCGCCGATGTACGTCACCCAGGACCCGCAGCCGAACGCGATGTGCATCGGCCTGGACGAGCCGATCATCGTGGTCACCACCGGCCTGGTCGAGCTGCTCGACGAGGAGGAGATGCGGGCGGTCGTCGGCCACGAGGTCGGCCACGCGCTGTCCGGGCACTCCGTCTACCGCACGATCCTCCTGTTCCTGACCAGCCTGGCCCTGAAGGTCGCCTGGATCCCGCTGGGCAACCTCGCGATCATGGCGATCGTGACGGCGCTGCGGGAGTGGTTCCGCAAGTCGGAGCTGTCCGCCGACCGCGCGGGTCTGCTGGTGGGCCAGGATCTGCGGGCCTCGATGCGCGGCCTGATGAAGATCGCGGGCGGCAACCACCTGCACGAGATGAACGTGGACGCGTTCCTCCAGCAGGCCGAGGAGTACGAGGCGGGCGGCGATCTGCGCGACTCCGTGCTGAAGATCCTCAACGTGCTGCCCCGCACCCACCCCTTCACCACCGTGCGCGCGGCCGAGCTGAAGAAGTGGGCCGAGTCCCGCGACTACCAGCGGATCATGGACGGGCACTACCCGCGGCGCACCGAGGACAAGGACACCTCGGTCACGGACTCGTTCCGTGAGTCGGCCGCCAGCTATGCCGGCACGGTCAAGAGCTCCAAGGACCCGCTGATGAAGCTGGTCACGGACATAGCGGGCGGGGCGGGCGACCTGGGCGGCAGGGTGCGGCGCGGCTTCGGCGGCTTCACCAGCGCGCCTCCGCCGAAGGACCGCCCGTCGAACGATCAGTCGTCGAAGGAGGGGGCGCCGAAGGACGGGTCCTCTTCCGACCGGCCGCACTCGGACGAACCGCCCACGGACACCCCGCCGCGCGGCGAGGACTGACGCGAGGAGAGGCGCAGGGCCGAGGCCGGCCGACGCGACGAGGACCTCGCGAGGAAAGTCCCAGGCGGCGAGGGCCGGCGCGACGACCGACGCGGGCGACGCCCGGACACAGCGAGGACCGGCGGGCGACGACCGGCGTGAGGGGACCGAGTCGGCACCGGCCGACGGCCGGGGTTCACACCCTCGGTTCGGCGCTCGGTGCCAGCGCCCCGCACAGCGCGGTCGCACTGTCCGTGGCGTACGGATCGGTGCCGGCCGGGCCGCCGCTCTTCGCGGTCTGGTCCGCGAGCAGCGGGTGCAGTCGGTTCGCGGAGTCCTCGGCGCAGGAGAGCGGGCCGGCCTGGACGGAGGCGACCACGAGCTGGGCCTGGTGCAGGCGCAGGTCCTCGCGGTCGAAGCGGAAGCGCAGCTGGCGCCGGACGGTGAACAGCGAGGCCTCGGCCTTGCCCGCGGAACCGGTCGGCCGTAGCGCGTACACGAACGTGTGGTCCGCGATGACCTCGAGGGTCGACGAGTCCGTCTCGGCGGCCGACAGCGAGCCCTGTGCCCGGATCTTGAGGTCGGCCAGCTCGACCTGGGCGGGGTCGAAGCGAACCAGCCATCCGGTCGGAGCGTGCCGTCCGTCCGCGGTGGGGCGGTCGAAGCTCTCGTCGAACTGGTCGAGTTGGGCCGGGTCGAGGAGGACGCGCACGGGACGGACCTGCTGCCCGGTGAGCACCTCGGGATAGAGGGAGGAGCGGACGATGTAGTCCTTCGCGGTGGTCAGGGCGGTGACGACCTGGCTGTCCGAGAAGTGCGCGGTGCGCCGGGCGGCGGGCAGCGGTATGCCCTCGGCGCCGACGCGGAACTGCGCGGCGGGGCTGTGCGCGTACAGGTACTCGGGGTCGGTCGCGCCGGGCACCTTGCCCTGCGGGGAGAGCGGGATCACGGTCATCCGCAGCGGCTCGGCGGGGTGCAGGGCAGCGGGGGTCTGATACGGGTTCCGTACGCCCATGTAGATCGCGGTGCCGAAGGCTACGGCGATCAGCAGGACCAGGATCAGCGCCTGCCGGGACAGGCCGCGGTGCAGGGGCGGGCGGCGGCGCACGGCGGGCGTGTGGTCGGTCATGCGCTCCTGCGCGGAGTACTCCTGGATGCGGGCAGCGCGGACGAACGACTCGTCGAAGACGACGGATCGGTACTCGTCCTCTCCACCCCCGGGAGCGCCCTCGGGTGCCCCCTCAGGTGGGTTCTCAGGCCCGCCCATACTTTCAGGGTAGGTCTCGCGGGGCCCCGGTAAACGCCCTGGTACACGACAAGTTCTGACAGGTTCTCACCAGGGCCGCCGACGGTGTCAGGGAGTGCGCGGGATCACCGGGACCGCTGGCTGGGAGTAGTCGGCGGAAGCGGAGGGCGCGGCCGCGCTGCCCTGTTCCAGGCCGGTCGAGGCGGGCGGCGGGACCCGGTCGCGGTTGCTGGAGGAGGCGCCGCGGTAGACCGCGGTGAAGGCCAGCGCGACCATGCCGATCCCCATCACCAGGGCCAGCATCCAGGCGACGGGACGGTGCCAGCGGACCTGCTTGCCGTGGCCCCAGATGGCGCCGTGGCGGCGGTCGAGGGCATCGGGATCGTCGGGGTCGGCCAGGTCGTCGAGATCCGGATCATGGCCGAAATCGCCGGGTCCGTCGGGGCCGTACCCGTCGTCGTAGCGCTCGCCGCGGGCGTGGGCGCGGCGGGTCTCGGCCTCGGAGGCCTCCGCTCGTGCCTGCGCGGCGGCCAGGAGGCGTTCGACGGCGGTCGGCTCGTGCACCACGGCCGCCCGTACGAAGGCCTCGTCGAAGACCACGGAGGCGAACTCTTCGTCCGACACCCCGCGGTCGTGGTCGTCGTCGGGCTCCCAGCCGTCAGGGAACGGCGAACCCCCCACGTCCTCCGGCACGGATCCAGAGTAGACCTGGGGGGTCAATTTGGGCAGACGGTATGGAAATTCGTCTGTCTGCCGGAGTCTCCGGGCCGTGGCACGAAGGTAGGCCGGGCGCACATGGCAGCCGCATATGCCCCGCCGTGCGCCTGCCCGCTCAGTGCCGGATGTGCCCGTCCCCGGTGACGATGTACTTCGTGCTGGTGAGCTCCGGCAGGCCCATCGGGCCGCGCGCGTGCAGCTTCTGCGTGGAGATGCCGATCTCGGCGCCGAAGCCGAACTCGCCGCCGTCCGTGAAGCGCGTGGAGGCGTTGACGGCCACGGTCGTGGAGTCGACCAACTGGGTGAAGCGGCGGGCGGCCTGCTGCGAGGTGGTGACGATGGCCTCGGTGTGCCCGGAGGTCCACAGCCGGATGTGCTCGACGGCCCGGTCCAGGGAGTCGACGACGGCGGCGGCGATGTCGTACGAGAGGTACTCGGTCTCCCAGTCCTCCGGCGTGGCCTCCACGACGGTCGCCTTGGAGTCCTTGGCGTGGGCCAGCACCCGTTCGTCGGCGTGGACGGTGACGCCGGCCTCGGCGAGGGCGTCCAGCGCGCGGGGCAGGAACTCGGCGGCGATGTCCTGGTGGACCAGGAGGGTCTCGGCGGAGTTGCAGACGCTGACCCGCTGTGCCTTGGAGTTGATCAGGATGTCGATCGCCATGTCCAGGTCGGCCTGGGCATCGACGTAGACGTGGCAGTTGCCGGTGCCGGTCTCGATGACCGGGACGATGGACTCCGTGACGACGGTCCGGATCAGGGAGGCGCCGCCACGCGGGATGAGGACGTCGACCAGGCCGCGGGCGCGCATCAGCTCGCGGACGCTCTCGCGGTTCTCGCCGGGCACGAGCTGTACGGCGTCGGCGGGCAGTCCGGCGCCGCCCACGGCGTCCCTGAGGACGCGTACGAGGGCGGTGTTCGACTCGTAGGCGGAGGCCGAGCCGCGCAGCAGCACCGCGTTGCCGGACTTCAGGCAGAGGGCGGCGGCGTCCACGGTGACGTTGGGGCGGGCCTCGTAGATGATCCCGACGACGCCGAGCGGGACCCGGACCTGCCGCAGGTCGATGCCGTTGGGGAGGGTGGAGCCGCGGACGACCTCGCCGACCGGGTCGGGCAGGGCCACGACGTCCCGCACGTCGGAGGCGATGGCGCGCACCCGTTCCGGGGTGAGCGTGAGCCGGTCGATGATCGCCTCGCTGGTGCCGGCCTCACGGGCCTTGGCGACGTCCTTGGCGTTGGCCTCGACGATCTCGCTCGTACGGACTTCCAGCGCGTCCGCGACGGCGAGCAGCGCGTCGTCCTTCACAGCCCGCGGCAGCGGCGCGAGATCGGCGGCGGCGGCCTTGGCCCGGTAGGCGGCCTGGGTGACCGGTGACATGGAGTCGTACGGGGAGAGCGTGGTCATGAGGGAAGGGTAGTGCGCGGGGCGGGGCAGTCCGGCGGTCATCCCACACCCCGAGACATCACCCGAAGGGTCCGCAGGGCGCCCAGTGCCGCAACAGGCAACGTGCGCCCCGTCGCGACGCCCGGCACGCACTCCCCGCCGCACCGGCCGAAAGCCCGAGTACGCCCAGTACGAGGACTTCCGGCCGGCCCGCCGGGAGCACGCACCGGACGCCGCTCCTGCACGGGCGAACGTTGCCTGCCACGGCACTAGAAAGGGTGCACGCCGACCGGGGTCGCCGGGAGCGGGCCGTAGCCCTCTGCGACGCGCTGGTGGTAGGTCTCGCGGTCGATGACCTCCAGGCCGACGATCTCCCAGGGCGGCAGGCCCGCCGTCTGGCGGTGCTCGCCCCACAGCCGCAGGGCGACGGCGGCGGCGTCGTGCAGGTCGCGGGCCTCTTCCCAGTAACGGATCTCCGCGTGGTCCTGCGCGTAGCGGCTGGTCAGCAGAAAGGGGTGGTCGTGGGCCAGCTGTTCGAGGGCCCGGCGGACCTCCTTGATCGGGGCCACGGCGCCGGAGAGACTCAGGGTGATGTGCCACAGGCGGGGCGGGTCCACCGGCTGCTCGCCCTCGTACCGGTCGCCGGCCGCGACGCTCGTCAGGGCGCGCTCCTCGCCGGGCGCGCGGGAGGAGGCGCCGCGGGTGCCACGGGCGCCGTCGGCGCCACCACGGGACGCCGTCGCCCCTGGGCGCACTCGTCTCACCACGGCCTCCTTCACGCCTGCGCACCGCTCCTGCGGATTGTGTCCCTGAGTCAAAGTTGAGCAGGCCGGACGGCTTCGCGTGGCGGTTTTCCGGAACGTCCCCCACCGGGAGTGGCCGTTCGACCCGGTTTACGGGTGCAGGATCACCAGGTCGTCCCTGTGTACGACCTCGCGCTCGTACTCCGGGCCCAGCTCGCGCGCCAGCTCGTGGGTCGAGCGGCCGATCAGCAGGGGGATCTCCCTGGCGTCGAAGTTGACCAGTCCGCGCGCCACCGCACGCCCGGTGGCGTCGCGCAGCTCGACGGGGTCGCCCGCGGTGAACTCGCCCTCGACGGCGGCGATACCGGCCGGCAGCAGCGAGGTGCGGCGCTCGACGACCGCGCGCACCGCGCCGTCGTCCAGGGTCAGCGAGCCCTGCGGGGTGGACGCGTGCTGGAGCCACAGCAGCCGGTCGGCGGAGCGCTTCCCCGCGGGGTGGAAGTAGGTGCCGGTGTCGCCGCCGGAGAGGGCCTCGGCGGCGTGGACGGTGCTGGTGAGCACCACGGGGATGCCGGCCGCGGCCGCGATCCGGGCCGCCTCCACCTTGGTGACCATGCCGCCGGTGCCCACGCCCGCCTTGCCCGCGCTGCCGATCTCGACGCCCGCGAGGTCGGCCGGCTCGCGCACCTCCGCTATCCGGGAGGTGCCGGGCCTGCCGGGGTCGCCGTCGTACACGCCGTCGACGTCGGAGAGCAGCACCAGCAGGTCGGCGTGGACGAGGTGGGCGACGAGGGCGGCGAGGCGGTCGTTGTCGCCGAAGCGGATCTCGTCCGTGGCGACGGTGTCGTTCTCGTTGACGACCGGGAAGGCGCCCATGGCGAGGAGCTTGTCGAGGGTGCGGGAGGCGTTGCGGTGGTGGGCGCGGCGGCTCATGTCGTCCGAGGTGAGCAGCACCTGGCCGACGCGGACGCCGTAGCGGGCGAAGGAGGCGGTGTAGCGGGCCACGAGCAGGCCCTGGCCGACGCTGGCGGCGGCCTGCTGGCGGGCCAGGTCCCGGGGGCGGCGGCGCAGGCCCAGCGGGGCGAGGCCGGCGGCGATGGCGCCGGAGGAGACGAGGACGACCTCCCGCTCTCCCCCGCTGCGGCTCTTGGCGAGGACGTCCACGAGCGCGTCGACCCGGTCGGCGTCCAGTCCGCCCGAGGCTGTGGTCAGCGACGAGGAACCCACCTTGACGACGATCCTGCGGGCCTCGCCCACGGCCTGCCTTGCCCCTGCCACCTTGCTCGACGTCCCCTCGCGTAGGTCCGGCGTCCCGCCTGGCAATCTACGCGAAGCGGGTCGGGCCTCGCGCATCGGTCCAGTCCCCGGACGGGCGCACCGTAGCCGTTCGCTCACGCTTTGCGTACGGCGAAAAGGTTGCATGAGTTGCTCATAGAAATTAAAGACAACCCAAATTTAATGTGAACTCCGTGCCACCTAAAGTTCACGCCGTGAAGCGTATTCTCCTGAGGTCAGGGAAGAGCCCCTACGACGTCGTCCCGTTGGAGGAAGCCCTCCACCGCGACGTGATCGCCACCAACTCCGGCAACCTGATCTTCAGCGACGCCGCCCACAAGATCCTCGAGACACCGGGCACCGAGGTGGTGTCCCACGGGATGCGGGCCGAGGTCGCCGCGGCCGGACGGATCAACGAGGAGTACGACGCCTTCGTCGTGCCGCTCGCCAACGCCTTCCGGCCGTCGTTCGAGTCCGGTCTGCAACGGCTGACCCGGCTCATCGGCAAGCTGCGGATCCCGGTGGTGGTGCTCGGGGTGGGCGCGCAGACCGGGGTGACCTACGACCCGGCGCGGCTGAAGTCCATCGAGCCCGCGGTGCGCGACTTCTGCGCGGCCGTGCTGGAGCGCAGTGCCTCCATCGGGGTGCGGGGCGAGTTCACCGAGACGTACCTGAAGGGGCTGGGGTTCCGGGACGTCGAGGTCATCGGCTGCCCGTCGCTGTTCATGTACGGCAAGGAACTCGCCGTGGACAAGCGGGTGGAGGCGCTGACGACGGACTCCCGGATCGCGGTCAACGGCTCGCACAGCGCGGTGCGGTCGCAGGGCCTGGACCGGGTCATCGACCACGCCCACGCCCGCTATCCGCGGCTGCGCTTCATCGGCCAGAACACCAGTGACGCACGGCAGTTGCACTGGCGGGACCTGACGCACCCGAACGCCCGGGTGACGACGATCCCGACCCACCCCGACCACCCGATGTACCGGGAGGACAAGGTCCGCGTGTACGTCGACCCGGTCACCTGGATCGACGACCTGCGGGCGTTCGACTTCTCGTTCGGCTCCCGTATCCACGGCAACATCGCGGCACTGCTGGCGGGCACGCCGGCGACCGTGCTGTGCGGGGACTCGCGGACGCTGGAGCTGTGCCGCTACTTCGGCATCCCGCACCGACTGCTGGACGGGCTGCCGCAGGACATCGACCCCGCACAGCTCTACGAGGAGGCCGACTTCGGTGAGCTGACCGGCGGCCACCAGGAGCGTTTCGAGCGCTTCACCGGCTTCCTGGACCGGAACGGGCTGGAGAACACGTTCACGCACGGCGACGGCGGCGCGGCCTTCGAGGCGCGGATGCGGTCGCTGGACTTCCCGGCGGGCGTGCGCCCCTGGAACGACGCGGACCTCGTCTCGCTCACCTCGCGGTTCGGCTGGCTCCAGCACCGTATGACCGAACTGGCTTCGGACAACGCCCAGTTGAAGCGGGACCTGGCGCGTGCCAAGGCCGCCGGGAAGCCCGCCGCGGCCTCGTCCGGCTCCTCGGTCTACCGCCGGGCCCGGCGCGCCGTGGGCGGACCGCTCCGGCGGGCGCTGCAATCCGGACGGCAGTAGCGCACCCGGGAACCCGACCCGCGAGAACCGACCGAGCCCGGCCTCCCCAGAAGGCCGGGCTCGGTTCGTGCGGACGGGCCGTGCCGGGACTGTCCGGGGTCAGACCGCCGCCGCGGGTCCCCCCGGCGGAACGGGACGGGACGGCAGGGCGCGGCGGACCTTGCGCAGGGCCCGGCGGAGGAAGGAGGCGGCCACGCCCTCGCGCCAGCCCAGGAAGGCCTCGGCCTCGCGGGGCTCGGCGAGGTAGACGCGGTCGGGTATCCCGGCCTTCCTGGAGCGGAAGTGGGGGTAGACCAGGTAGACCCGGGTGCCCCGCTTCTCCAGGATGGCAGCGGCCTGCCGCTTGGCCTTGACGAACTCGATGACGTCCTTGAGCAGGTCGGGGCGCTGCTGGGCGACCAGGTGCAGGCGCAGCCGCTCGTGGACCTTGAGCCGGTGGGCGACGCCCTCGTTCCAGTAGGCGTCCATCAGCGGCTTGGCCAGCTCGAACTTGTTCCGGCGGACCTCCTCGTCGTCCCTGAGGAACACCGGACCGAACTGCGGCAGCAGTGTGACCTGGAACGGGCGGACCATGAGCACGTCACGCTTGGAGCCGGCCGGGACCATGTCCGCGATCAGTTTCATCAGCGCCCGCGCCGAGTCGAAGCGGAGCGTGTAGCTCCCGCTCTTCGTCACGTGCTTGCCGTCGTCGCGGCCCACCAGGTAGTAGCAGGTGTGGTCGGCGACGACGGAGACGCCGTCGGCGCGCAGGTACGCCTCCATCGTGAACAGCGCGTCCTCGCCGGTCCACAGGGACTCGTCGAAGCGCATCCCGTGCCGTTCCAGCAGCGCGCGACGGAAGAGCTTCTGCGCGCTGAGCGTGAACTTGATGTTGGAGGAGTAGACGTCGGTGCGCTTGAGGGACTTGCCCCACATCGACTTGGGCGCGTTGCGGTTGACGCCCTCGACCTTGCCGAGCACGACGTCGGTGCCGTTCTCGTCGGCCATGGCGACCATGCGCTCCAGCGCCTCGGGGCCGAGCCGGTCGTCGGCGTCGAGGAAGAAGACGTAGCGTCCGGCGGCCTTGCCGAGGCCGACGTTGCGGGGGCCGCTGGGGCCGCCCGAGTTCTCCTGGCGGATCACCGTGACGGACATGGGGGCACGGGCGGCGAACTCCTCCAGGTAGTCGCCGGTGCCGTCGGCGGAACCGTCGTCGACCGCGATGACCTCGACGCGTGCCGGGTCGATGGTCTGCGCCTCGACCGAAGCCAGGCACTGGACCAGATACGGCATCGCCTCGTACGCCCCGATGATCACGCTCACATCAGGCTGCGCCACGGTCACATTTCCCCCTTGTCACGGAAAATTTCCCCCTATTGAGCTAATTGGCTACCCGGTAGACGATCGAAGGCGGCGGGTGGTTGCCTCACCCTCCTGTACTAGTGATGCACATCACAGGAATACAAGCCAGCCATCAGGTTAATACGCGACGGTAAGAGCGCGGGTAAAAACGCTTCGGCCCCCGGGGAGTCCCCGGGGGCCGAAGCGTCGCGTACGTGGGCCGGTCAGCCGGCCGCCGTCACGCCGTCCGCCTCACCGGCCGCCGCCACCCGCTGGCCGGGCACGGCCGGCGCCGGCCGCGCCTCGTCGAGCGCGACGTGCGAACGCTGGCCGACGTTGCGGGCCTCGGCCTTCCGCGCGAGGTTCGCGACCGCGGTGTTGAACTGCTCGATGGACGTCGGTTCGTCCGGCCCGAGCAGGTACCGCTTGAGCTCCGCCCGGTCCGCGGCCAGCGGGTCCGCGGCCGGATCGCGTACGGCGTCCAGCAGCTCGTCCAGCTCGGCCGCGCCGTTGGAAAGGATCACCGCGGCGCGCACCGCGGTGTTCTGCCGCTTGAACTCGTCCACGCCCAGCTCGGCGGAGTCCGTCACCGCGTACGGCTTGCCGCTGGCGATGAAGTCGGAGACCACGCTGGAGATGTCGGAGACCATCGCGTCGGAGACGTTGAAGCAGTCGTACAGGCGCGGCTCGGTGCCCTTGATCACCCGGTGCTCGGCGGTGCCGAAGGAACGCCAGTAGGCGTCGTCCCACTCGGCGCGCAGCCGGGCGATCTCCTCGTGCCTCCTGAGGTCGACCAGGCCGTCGCGAGCGGCCTCCGCCTCGTCGCCCCGGACGCTGCCAGCCCCGGACAGCGCGTCGAGCCGCGCCGCGATCCGGACCAGCTCGGCCTTCGCCCCGGCCTGGGCGGCCGGGTCGGCCTTGAAGCGCGGATCGGCGGCGCGCTCGGCGGCGGCCTTCTCCACCAGGGCGGTGATACGCCGGTGCGCGGCGCCGGCCTTGGCGCTGCGGGTGCCGGTGAACGGGTGCGGCTTGTACAGGACGCGGACCGGAGGATCGGCCGCGATCAGCTTCTTCACGATGTTCTCGCCGGCCAGGAGGAGCGAGGTGTTGCCGGGGCTGTCGTCCCAGCCCTCCCAGGTCGGCGCGTACAGGACCGTCGGGCAGCGGCCGGCGGCGGCCTCGCCCTGCCAGGTGCGGATCGGCGCCAGCTGCGGGCGGCCGACCTCCACGATGTCCTCGTCGCGTACGCCGACGTCGGCGATGGCGTAGCGGTCGCGGCCCGCGCGGCCCGCGGTCCACACCTCGTCGTACACCTTGCTGAACGGGTTGACGCTGGCGAGCTTGTCGCTGTCGCCGTGGCCGATGAAGACGTGCTTCATGGTGGGCACGCGCAGCATGTGGATGTTCTTGCCGACGTTCGCCGCGTAGAGCGTGACGCGCACGGTGGACAGGTCCAGGTTCATCAGGTGCACCCCTCCGGGCACGCAGATGACGGGGACCGTGGAGGGGGCCAGGTTCTCCAGGATGACGCGCTCGCGCAGGATGATCAGCGGCCGGCTGTCCAGCCGCTCCATCGTCTCCAGCCACATGTTGAGCTGGTAGGCGGAGTCCTTGGAGCCGGAGAAGTACAGCACCGTCTGCGGCCGGTACTCGCGCAGCCAGGCACTGATGGCGCCCAGCACCTTGTCGGCCTTCGGCGGGATCCGCGTGCCGCGCAGGTACGGCAGCAGCGCGGCGACGTACAGCGCGGCCAGGACCACGGTGACGCCGATGCCGACGGCGCCGGCCACGGCCGAGCCGGTGACCGCGGAGACCAGCAGACCGACGACCGCCGCGATGTCGAGGTGGAGCATCTTCTCGGCGGAGCGGTCCAGCAGGAAGCGCGGCGGGGCGTCCGGGATGCGCACGCGGGAGACCAGGTCGACGTTGCGGGTGACGACCGGCATACGGCGGCGGTTGCTGATCAGGGTCGCCAGCGCGCCGTGCGGGGCCTGGAGGCCGTAGAACACGATGAAGCAGGCGATGGCGCCGTAGAAGACCAGGTCTTCCGCGAGGTCCAGGCGGGCCAGCAGCAGGACCAGGAGCAGCTGCCGGATCAGGAAGCGGATCGACAGACCGGCCCGCACCTTGCTCAGGCGGCTGACGAGATAGCTGCCCTTGTGGTGCAGATAGTGGTCCGCCAGGTACGTCACGGCGGCCGCGGCCGCGAAGGCGGGCACGCTCGGGACGAGCGCGGCCAGCATGAGGCAGGGGAAGCCCAGCATCATGAGGGCCGCCGCGGCCAGCTCGGCCACGCTGCCCACCCGGGCGACGCGAATAGCTGTGGATATCACGGAGGAACCTGCTCTGGGAGGGGTGCTGGTTGTCTGGACCGAATCAGGAGTCCGGAAGGTACCGGAAATTCACCTTGTGAAGGATATGGGAGTTTTACAGATTCAGGCCTCTGCGAATGCCGGGTGAACGGGCAACCACAGAGGCCTGAATGGCAGAAGACTAATTGCCGCCAATTATGCCACGCCGTCCTGACGGTCCAGGACACTGGCCAACGCCTGCTCGAACCCGGACGCCTTGCCGGCCGGCGCCGTCGGGTCCTGCTGGCGGACGTCGATGACGTGTCCGGTCAGCTCGGACAGCAGTACATCGAGCGAGGTGCGGGCGACCGCCTCGGAGGAGAGCAGGGTGCCCGAGGGCTCCTGGCCGAAGGCCTTGGTGCGCATCGGGGTGGCGGTGCGCTCGGGGTTGACGCAGTTGACGCGGATGCCGTCGCCGGCCCACTCGTCGGACAGGGCCTGGGTGAGGTTCACCATCGCGGCCTTGGTGGAGGAGTAGAGGCTGTACTCGGCGCGGCCGCGGGTGTAGCTGCTGGAGGTGTACAGCAGCAGCTGGCCCTTGGTCTCGGAGAGGTACTTGTACGAGGAGCGGGCGATCTGCACCGGCGCCAGGTAGTTGACCTTCAGCGCCTCCTCGATGGTGGCGTTGTCGGTCTCGGCCAGCTTGCCGATGCGCAGCACGCCCGCGGTGTTGACGACGTAGTCGATGCGCCCGGTCTCGGCGTACGCCTTGGACAGCGCGTCGTCGACCTCCTCCGGGTTCTCCACATGGGTGCCGGTGGTGGAACGGCCCAGCGCGTACACGTGCGCGCCGTAGGCCCCGGCGAGTTCGGCGATGTCCTTGCCGATGCCGTAGGAGCCGCCGAAGATGACGATCGTCCGGCCGGTGAGCAGCTCGCGGTAGGCGTCCTCGTCCCGCTGCTCCGGCGCGGCGGTGGAGCCGAGCTGGAACAGCTTGTCGGCGATGAAGACGTCGACCGGCTGGGTCACCTTCATGTTGTACTCGTCACCCGCGACGACGTGGATCGGCACGTCCGGCAGGTACTTGAGCACGACGGAGCAGTCGTCGGTGGCCTGGAAGTTCGGGTCACCGGCCGCGACCTCGTAGGCCCGGCGGATGGTGGACAGCTTGAAGGCCTGCGGGGTCTGACCGCGGCGCAGCCGGGAGCGGTCCGGGATCTCGGTGATGAACTCGCCGTCCTCGCCGTGCGTGCGCGTGACGATGATGGTGTCCGCGGACGGGATGGCGACGTCGACGGCCTGGTAACGCTCCAGCGCCGCAACGCAGTCGTCGATCACGCGCTGCGACAGCAGCGGCCGGACGGCGTCGTGGAACAGGACGTTGGCGTCCTCGCCCTCGGCCAGTCCCTCGCCCAGGGCCGCGATGGCCCTTTCGGTGGTCTCGTTCCGCGTCGCGCCGCCCTCGATGATCCGCGAGACCTTCTTCAGGCCCGCCTTGGCGACGATCTTCTCGACGTCCTCGACGAAGCCCGGCGCCATCAGCACGATGACGTCGTCGACGGAATCGGCGTCCTCGAAGGTGGTCAGGGTGTGCTCGATGACTGCCTTGCCGGCGATCTTCAGCAGCTGCTTGGGGATCGACAGACCCACCCGCTGACCGGTGCCACCGGCCAGGATCACTGCGGTGGTACGGGGCTTGGCTATGTGCTGGGACACAGGTGACCTACCTTGGGGCGACAGGGAACTTCGAAATGGTCCCACTTTTGGTTACCGCAGTGCAAGGTGACCGACCACCGCTGCATATGTGCGCGCAACCTGTCATTCACCTTGCGCCCCTGGTGATTGGCGAGGTGCGGCGAAGGTTCCGTGATCCCTCTGGAATTGCTGTGAGTAACTCCACAGGGTACGGAACATTGCCGAGAGTGACCGGATCGAGGGTGCAGCGTCGCCGCAGCCGCTCGGGGAAGCACTGCCCGACCACCCGTACGAGCTCCTCCGACGAGGCCTGGCGCACGGTACGCGACCGGTCGGCGGCGGCCTCGGCGGCCCGGCGCGCGGTCGCAGTCTTCACTCCCCGTGGCGTCGGACTGCACGTGTTCTTCATATGCATGACGGCGCCGTTACGAACAAGCTTCGAATACGGTTCGGCGGCCAGGCCCATTACCGCGGAATTCCTAATGGAGATGCCGCAGCATCTCGGTCCGGTCGAGGATGAGCGACCGATTCGCGGTGTCCGGAACCATTTGCAGAAGATTTACCGGCAGCCCGGGCGGTGCCTCGAAGGTGCGCGTCCGCCGCAGTGCCGAAGCCGCCCTGTCGGCCGGCAGTCAGTTCCGGGCCCGGTCGTCGGCCACGACCACGGTCAGCGGCCCCGCTCATCCGGAGGAAGCCCTCTTACCGTCCGTCTCCATGGTCGACGGACGGTAAGAGGGCTTCCTGAGGTGCTGCCTGGAGGAGCCTGAAGGGGATGAGTCCCGGTCCTTTCCCCCTCACGTCACCCGCGGTGCGCGCTCACGACCGTGCGTGCTCGCGACCGTGACAGTGGCCGTCACGGTGGCCGCGACCGTGACAGGGTCCGCGATCACGACGTGTCTCACACGCGCCGCACGCCGGGCTTGCCGTCCTCGACCCGCAGCCGGGCCAGCGTCCTGGGCGCCGCCTGCTTGCGCAGGACCGTGTCCACCACCCTGACCTGTGCGTCGATGCGGTCGCGGCGGATGTCGAAGAGGTGGTAGCCGCGGTGCGCGTCGATCAGCTTCCAGTGCGGGTTGTCCGCCTTGCGCGGGTCCCAGTCGGCGTGGAACGCGGCCTGGTCCTGGTCGCCGCCGCTGGAGATGGAGGTGCCGACGAACTCGGCGCCGACGACCGCCGAGCGCGGGTCGGCGAAGTCCTTCTTCAGATCGCTGATCATCGTCAGATGCCGGTCGCCGCTGAGCACGACCGGATTGCGCACGCCCGCGAACTCCCCGAGCAGCGCGTTGCGTTCGACCTGGTAGCCGTCCCAGGCGTCGTAGTACCAGAGCTTGCCCTCGCCGAGCTGGAGATCGGTCTCGGCCATCATGATCTGCGAGGCGATGAGGTTCCAGCGCGCCGGGGAGCCGTGCAGCCCGTCGAGGAGCCACTTCTTCTGGGCGGCGCCGAGCATGGTGCGCGAGGGGCTCTGGGCACCCTCCTGGCTGGTCGCCTGGTCGGTGCGGAACTGCCGGGTGTCCAGCACGTTGAGCCGGGCCAGGAGGCCGAAGTCCAGCCGGCGGTGCATCCGGATGTGCGGACCGTTCGGAACGGCGCTCGCCCGCACCGGCATGTGCTCGTAGTACGCCTGGTAGGCCGCGGTCAGCCGGGCGACGAACACGTCGTGCGACTGCTTGTCGGGGTCCTGCGGGACCTCGCCGGCGAAGTCGTTGTCGACCTCGTGGTCGTCGAAGGTGACCACCCAGGGGGCGGCGGCGTGCATCGCCTGGAGGTCCGGGTCGGAGCGGTACTGGGCGTACCGGTTGCGGTACTGCGCCAGGGTGTACGGCTCCCCCGTGCCCTCGTGCCGCCGTACGGCCGTGGTGGCCGGCGCGGACTCGTAGATGTAGTCGCCGACGAAGACGACGAGGTCCGGGTCCTGCGCGCGCATGTCGGCGTACGGCGTGAAGTAGCCCTGTTGCCAGTTCTGGCAGGAGGCGAGCGCCACACGCAGGCCACGGGCGGTCCAGTTGGGTGCGGTGCGGGTGCGGCCGCGGGGCGAGATCTGCCCGCCGGCGCGGAAGCGGTACCAGTACGTGCGCCCCGGGCGCAGCCCCCGCACATCCACGTGAACGCTGTGCCCGTACTCGGGCCGTGCTTGGGCGGTGCCCCGACGCACGCCGGTGGCGAACCGGCCGTCCTCCGAGATCTCCCACTCCACCGGGACCGCACGGGCGGGCATGCCGCCGCCGTGCAGCGGGTCGGGGGCGAGCCGCGTCCACAGCACGATCCCGTCGGGCAGTGGATCACCGGAGGCGACACCGAGCCGGAACAGTCCTGCGGGCAGTGGGGGTTGGGCGGCGCTGGCGGTGGCCGGAAGCCACAGCTGCGCGGCGGCCGCGGCACCGAGCGCGGCGGCTCCGGCCGTCAACAGGCGGCGACGGTCGGGCGATACGGGTCCGGTCACATCGGTCATCGGGCGAACTCCCCTGCCTCGCCGGCCTCTTGGACATTCGGAAGCTCCCACGGGCGGCAGGTCGGTCCGCTGAACAGCGCACTGCACGTGCATGACAAGTAGGCAGACAAGAAGGACCCCGTTGCGGGGCGGCGAAGGCGAGACGAACGTGATCTTGCCGCAACGGGTCCTGCGGACCGTCGGTGGACAGTCCGGAGCGTGCTGTCAGCTCAGGCCGGACCCGACCGGCGCACGCAGGAGCCGTTCCGGAGGGACTCCGGAACGGCTCCTTGAACTTCTGGGAAGGCCTGGTGGGTGAAGCCGGGCCCGGGGGGTCTAGAACGGCTCGAAGTCGTCGAACTCCCTGGACGCCTCGTCCCGCTCCGCGTCCCGGTCCCGGCGCCGCTGCGCCGCGGGCCGCGGCTCCTCGAGGCGGTGGTCCTCACCGCGTCGGCCGAGCATCTCCGCGCCCGCGGTGACCGAGGGCTCCCAGTCGAAGACGACCGCGTTGTCCTCGGGGCCGATGGCGACGCCGTCGCCGGAGCGGGCGCCCGCCTTCATCAGCTCCGCCTCCACACCGAGGCGGTTGAGCCGGTCGGCGAGGTAGCCCACGGCCTCGTCGTTGTTGAAGTCGGTCTGCCGCACCCAGCGCTCGGGCTTCTCGCCCCGCACGCGGAACAGGCCGTCCTCCTCCAGGCTGACGGTGAAGCCGGCGTCGTCGACGGCCTTGGGCCGGATGACGATCCGCGTGGCCTCTTCCTGCGGGCGGGCGGCACGCGCCTGCCCCACCAGTTCGGCGAGCCCGAACGACAGCTCCTTGAGCCCCATGTGCGCCACCGCGGACACCTCGAAGACGCGGTAACCACGCGCTTCGAGCTCCGGGCGCACCATGTCGGCGAGGTCCTTGCCGTCCGGTACGTCGATCTTGTTCAGGACGACGATGCGCGGACGGTCGCCGAGGCCGCCGTACTGCCGCAGCTCCTCCTCGATGATGTCGAGGTCGGAGACCGGGTCGCGCTCGGACTCCAGGGTGGCCGTGTCCAGCACGTGCACGAGCACGCTGCACCGCTCCACGTGCCGCAGGAACTCCAGGCCGAGCCCCTTGCCCTGGCTGGCGCCGGGGATGAGCCCCGGGACGTCGGCGATGGTGTAGACGGTCGAGCCGGCGGTCACGACGCCCAGGTTCGGGACGAGGGTGGTGAACGGGTAGTCGGCGATCTTGGGCTTGGCGGCGCTCAGCACGGAGATCAGCGAGGACTTGCCCGCGCTCGGGTAGCCGACCAGCGCCACGTCGGCGACGGTCTTCAGCTCCAGGACGATGTCCCCGAGGTCCCCGGGCTCCCCGAGCAGCGCGAATCCGGGCGCCTTGCGGCGGGCGGAGGACAGCGCCGCGTTGCCGAGGCCGCCCCGGCCGCCCTGGGAGGCGATGTAGGACGTCCCGTGCCCGATCAGGTCGGCGAGCACGTTGCCCGCCTTGTCCAGGACGACCGTGCCGTCCGGGACCGGCAGGACCAGGTCCTGTCCGTCCTTGCCGGAGCGGTTGCCGCCCTCGCCGGGCTTGCCGTTGGTGGCCTTGCGGTGCGGGGAGTGATGGTAGTCGAGGAGGGTGGTCACGGACTGGTCGACGGTGAGGATGACATCCCCGCCGCGTCCGCCGTTGCCGCCGTCCGGGCCGCCGAGCGGCTTGAACTTCTCCCGGTGTACGGAGGCACAGCCGTGGCCTCCGTTACCCGCGGCGACATGCAGTTCGACGCGGTCCACGAAGGTGGTCATGGTGGGGTGCCTCCAGCACTTCGGTCATACGTACGGTCTTTTTCGGCGCCGGCCCGATGACGGCCGGCCTCTCTCCTGCGTAACACGCGAAAGGCGGACCCGCCTTCCCGAACGGGAAGTGAGGTCCGCCTCGCGAAAGCTTCCGATCAGGCGACCGGAACGATGTTCACGACCTTGCGGCCACGGAACGTCCCGAACTCCACCGCACCGGGGAGCAGCGCGAACAGCGTGTCGTCGCCGCCACGGCCGACGCCCGCGCCCGGGTGGAAGTGGGTGCCGCGCTGGCGGACCAGGATCTCACCCGCGTTGACGACCTGACCGCCGAAGCGCTTCACGCCGAGCCGCTGGGCATTGGAGTCGCGACCGTTCCGGGTGGACGATGCGCCCTTCTTGTGTGCCATGTCTCCTCAGTCCCTTACTTCGCAGCCGCGGGGATCTCAGTGACCTTGATCGCCGTGTACTGCTGGCGGTGGCCCTGACGACGGCGGTAGCCGGTCTTGTTCTTGTAGCGAAGGATGTCGATCTTCACACCCTTGTGGTGGTCCACGACCTCGGCCTGGACCTTGATGCCGGCCAGCACCCACGGGTCGCTGGTCACAGCGTCGCCGTCGACAACGAGCAGGGTCGAGAGCTCGACCGTGTCGCCAACCTTGGCAGTGGAAATCTTGTCAACCTCAACGATGTCGCCGACAGCAACCTTGTGCTGGCGACCACCGCTGCGCACGATGGCGTACACGCGGATCTCACTCTCTCGCTCGGGAACGGCACCCCCGCAGTCCAGTCACCCGGGAACGAACACGGACGACCTCTCCCGGCCACCTAGGTACCGGTACCCGGGAGGAAGAGGGTTTACGGGGATGTGGCGGGCCAGTCGACACGCCGACGGTCTAGGTTACGGGGCCCGGCTTGAGGGGTCAAACCGGGCCCCGTGGGGTATCAGTCTCAGCCGGTCGGTCCCGGCCTGTCGGTTCAGTTCAGCGCATCAGACGCGAAGGCACCGATGTCGTCCATCGCGTCCTCCGCCCGGCCGCCGAGCAGGGGATCTCGCAGCAGCTCCCGTACACGAGCGACCAGACGCGGGCCGATGTGGCCATGCAGCCGGGCGACGTGCCCCGCACAGGTCACCGCCAGCGCGGTCACCTGTGGGTCGACCGCGGGACCCGCGGGGTCGAGACACTCCAGGAGGAGCGCCTCGACCGAATCCCGGTCCGGATCGTCGTAGGTGAGAGCAAGCAACGCCCTGGTGGCCCGGCCGACGTCGGCTCCTGTGACGTCGGCAGTGAGGGCCGTGCGCCACGCGGAGGAGCCAGGCTTGGTCGGACCGGTCGGTGTCGACTGTCCGGAGTCGTCGTGCCTACTCAGTTTTGATGTCTCCGTTCTTGATTCCCCGGCGTAGTGCGCTCTTGGCCTTGGCCATACCCGGCTCCGTGTTGATGTCCGTCCGCACGTGGCCGTGGAAGACCTCGTTGGTTCCGCCCTTCACGGTGCAGCCGCACGGGACCTCACCGGTACGGTCGAGCACCACGCTATCGCCGGTGGTCCGGTCAATGCCCACACGGCGGGGCGACGTGTCCTTGATCTGCACAGAGTTGTCGAGCGCGTCCTGGCCGTTGGCCGGTTCGGCGCTGTTCTCGCCCCGAGAACTGCCACGCGCTTCACTGCCGTGCTTGCCGCCCGCCTCATAGATCCGCTCGCCACAGTTGTGGACGAGCAGTGGGGAGTCGCCCGCCAGGACGTAGTAGGTGTGGACGTCCTCGACCGTCAGGTCGTGCGTTCGCTGACGCCGGTCGAAGGACCGGACGGCCGTGATCTCGGCCGAGTCGCCATCAGCAGTGTGCAGTTGCATGCCCTGCACGAGGTCACCGGCTTCGACCCACTTCTTCTCGGAATCCGCCCAGAAGGGGTGGGTCGTCGTGGAGACGAGGGACTCGACCTTGCCCGACCTGCTCTTGACCGTGAGATCGACGAAGTGCTTGTCGGCCTCGGTGACGATCGTCCCGACGACTTCGCGAACCGTCGTTCTGCCCGTCTTCGGGTCGGTGACGATGATCTTGTCGCCGAGCTTCACCCGCTCGATCGGCTTGGTCTTGCCACCCGCGAGCAGTACCTTCGTACCGGGCAGGAAGCTGTGCTTCCCCTCGATCGGGCAGGAACCGCCGATGTCATCCTCGGCGCCCTTCCTCTTGCGGGCTGCCGCGGCCTTCTTTCTGACCTCCGCCAGCTTCTCCGCAGCCTTGGAAAGCCCGAGTTTCGCCCGGCCCACCGCCTTATTCGCGTTCCACAGGCCCTTGACGCCGCCGATCAGGTCGCCTACCAGGCCGGTCACCCGCTTGGCGAGCTTGATGCCCTTGGCCCACTTCCACGGCGCGCCGTACTTGGCGAGGATCTTGCCCGCCAGGCCGCCCGCGAAGCTGCCCGCGATGTTGAGCAGCGTCTCGCCGCACGAGCCGACGTCACCGGTGGAGATGCAGTCCAGGGCCGCGTCCACACCCAGGATGTCCCGGGCGATCTTGACCAGTGCCTTGCCCGCGGACTTGATGCGCTGCCTGGCGGACGCCTGCTGCTGCTGCGCCGCCGCCACGTCTCCGGACGCCTTGCTGACGTCCGACTGTGCCTTCGAGACCTCCGGGTCCGCGTTGGTGACGGGGATGCCACCGCGGCACTCGATCAGGCCTTCCCGGCACTCCGGGACGATCATTCCGCTGGGGTCTGCGTGAGTGACCGGGGAGTTGTTGGCGTAGGCGTAGCCGTTGATCTGCTGGGGTTGGGTGTAGTCGATGATCGGGTCGACCGAGATGAACTTGCCGATGGTCGCGTCGTACTCCCGCGCGCCCAGGTGGGTCAGGCCGGTCGAGGTGTCGATCGTGCCGCCGACATAGCCCTTCTCCCCAGGCCAGGTGCCGGACTTCTCGCCGCGCTCGACACCGAAGGGGTCGTAGCGCCGCTGGGAGATGGCCCCAGTCACGGAGTCGATCGCCAGCTCGCCCGTCCCGTGGTGGTCGGCGGCGATGAAGGAGAGCTTCGCCGCGGTACGGACCGCGACGGTCTGTCCGGCGTACTCGTAGTAGCGAGTGGCCTCCGTCCTGGTGCCGTCGGCCGACAGCTTCAGCTCGGTGCCAGGCAGGTAGACGGTCGTACCGGACGGGTCCTTGCGCTGTACGCGTTGGCCGTAGGCGTCGTAAAGGAAACTCGTCTCGGAACCACCGGCCTCGGTGGCCTTGGCCAGCGCACTGGTGTCGTCCCAGGCCAGGACCTGGGCGTTGCCGCCGAGGACGCGCTTGGTGGTGTTGCCCGCGTCGTCGTACTCGTACGTCGACTGCCTGTCCCCGGTCGGGGTCTTCTCGGTCACCTTGGTGACCTGGTGCGGTCCGTCACCGAGGGCGCCCGCCCCGCCGTACTCGTAGCTGCGGGTGATGTTGTTCGCCGCGTTCAAGCCGGTGTCGTGGCTGACGTCGGTCAGACGGTTGCCGATGGCGTCGGTCTCGTACGACTTCCAGTACGGGGCGGGACCGCCGAGCGCGCTCGAACCGGCGGCGGAGTCACAGGCCGTGGGGCCGGTGCCGTCCACCGGCGCGGTGGAGCCTCGGGTGCCGGAGCCTGCCGCAGTCGTCGCGGTGGCCGTGGGGGTCCAGGCGTCCTGGAGTCGCTGCCGGCTGTCGTAGGCGAAGCACTGCACGTCCGGCGCGGCGGAGTTCGCGGTGTCCGCGATGGACAGGACGTTGCCCGCCTGGTCGTAGGAGTAGTTCGACTCCTTGGCCGGGGCGGTCGCGCCGGAGACGTCCACCACCGAGCGGGTCAGCCGATCGGAACCCGTCTCGTAGCCAAACGTCTGCCAGACCTTCTTGCCACTGCCTGTGGACAGCTCCAGTTGCTGGAGCAGGCTGTTCTTGGAGTAGACGGTGTTGGTGACGTACGAGGTACTGCCCGTCATGGTCGTCGCGCGCTGCAACGCGTCGTACGTGTAAGTCACCGCCTCCGCCGGGAGGTCGGCGATGGCGGGCAGCCCGGAGCTCTGGAGGGTGCCGTCCCGGTTATACGTCGAGGTGTAGACGTACGTGCCGGCAAGCGCCCCCTGCGATGCAGGGACCTGGTACCCGGTCTTCAGCGGACGGTAGAACTCGTCCATCGACTGCACCGCGGTGGCGAAGTACTCGGTCGCCGAGGTGTAGCTCAGGTGGCCGTAGACCTGCCCCAGCCAGCCCGCCTTGTCGTACTTCGTCTCCGTCAGCTTGGTGCCGGAGACGGCGTCACCCAGCCAGGTCGTGGTGACTCGGCCGAGCTTGTCGTAGACCGTTGTCGCCTTCTTGTTCCGGCCGTCGTACGTGACCACCGGCCGGTCCAGTTCGTCGTACTCCGTGCGCGAGGTGCCCGCGTCCGGGTCGACCGACTTCGTCTTGCGGCCCAGCAGGTCGTACTCGTACCGCCACACGTTGCTCTTGGCGTCGGTGACCGTCTCCAGCAGGCCGGCCGTGTTGTAGGTGTACTTCGTCGAGTCGTAGGGCACACCCGCGTTCGGAGACGCACCGCGGTGGTGACGGATCTCGGAGACGTTGCCCTGGTCGTCGGTGATCGTCGTGGTGGGCACACCGCCGGCCGGCGGGTCGACGCGGGTGACCTCGCCGTCGTAGCTGGTCGTGGTGCGCCACTGCTCGGCGCCGCCGACCGCGAAGATCTGGGCGGTGGCACGGCCCAGGCCGTCGTACTCGAACAAGCTCTGCTGGCCGACCTGGCCGTTGCTCACGAGCTGAAGCTCGTCCGAGGCGGCGCCGGCCGCGTTGTAGGTCGCGTTGGTCTTCTTGACGTTGCCCGTGCCGTCGTACCAGGTGTCGGCGGCCATGTGCGTGCCGTCCGGGCCCTCGGTCTGGATCTGGCGGGGCCGCAGCATGCTGTCGTAGAGCTGGTACTCGGCCCCGTAGGAGCCGTCGTTCTCGATCTTCTCGGTCTTGATCGAGGTGACCTTGTCCTTGCGGACGTTGTAGGAGTACTTGATGCTCGGCGTCTGGGTCGAGGCCCGGTCCGCCAGCCAGACGGAGGTCAGCCGGCCCAGCGCGTCGTACGCGAGGTCCGTGCGCTTGCCGTTCGGGTCGGTCTGGCCCGCCGACATGCCCCAGGCCGGGACGTAGTCGGTGGTGGTGACGTGGCCGAGGGCGTTGGTGACGGTCGCCTTCGTCAGCAGGCCGTTGGTCTCGGTGTAGACGGTCTTCGTCTGGTCCGAGGTCCCGTACTGCTTGGCGTCCTTCTGGGTCAGCGGGCGGCCGTAGGTGTCGTAGGTCGTGGCGCCCGTGATCTGGTACGTCGCCGTGGTGCCGTCGTGCGCGGTCAGCCGCTCGGTCCTGGTCGCGTCGCCCTTGGTGGGCGCCGCGCCGAACGCGCCGTTGTCGTAGGAGGTGCGTTCGTCCGCCAGGACCTGGGTCTTACGGTCGGGCGTGGTGGCGCACTTGACCGACACGACCTCGCTGCGTGCGGGCAGCGACAGGATGTTCTTCGCCGTGCTGTCCGCGTACGTGGTGCGGGTGCAGGTGTCGTCCTTGGTGGTGGAGACATCGCCCTGGTCGTCGACGTTCAGCACCCGGCCGGTGCCGTTGGAGGTGTCGTACGTCGTCGTCGACTTCGTCTCGCTCCAGGTGCCGTCCGACTTCAGGCTGAAGCCGCGGCCGGTCTGGGTGCGCACGATGGCCGCGCGGGTGGTGCCCCAGCTGCGGGTCTGGGTGGCGGTGTAGTACTTCCACGGGGTGCTGATCGTCCTGCCGACGAGCTTGTCGCCGTCGTAGGTGGCGACCTCCAGCTGCTGGCCGGTGAACTCCTCCTCGTCGGTGTACGAGGTTCCCGTGGAGTCCTTGACGGTCACCGATCGGGTGTTGCCCGCCGAGTCCTTGTCGCCGTCCATTCCCTGGAGGAACGTGTAGTCGACGCGGGTGGTCTGCCGGTCGCCGGTGCCGCTGGTGACCTCGACCTTCCCGTAGCCCTGCCAGCCGCCCCAGGTGAGGTACTTGTCGTCGGAGATGCCGTCCGGCTTCGCCTTACGCCAGCCGGCGTCGCCCTGGTAGTCGTAGCGGGTGACCATGCCGTCGCTGCCGCCGGTGCGGTCGGTCTCGATGATCGCCGACACCACGTACTTGTGGAACCAGTCGGTGATCGGGTCGGTGTAGCCCGGCGGGGCCCACTTCACCGGGTAGCAGCGCTTGGTCGACTCGCCCGGCTTGGGCAGCGTGGCCTTGGTGCAGTCGGTGGGGGCGTAGTTGACGTCGAGCTGGGCGCCGGTCTCGCTGAGCACCATCGACAGGCGGAAGCGGTAGAACGGCGCGATGTTGTCGCCGATCGCGTCGACGCGGTTGGCGAGCTGCTCGCCGAAGAGGTCCACGGACGGCAGCTTGACCGCCGTGCCGACCCGGCCCTCGTTCTCGATCTTGGACAGCCACAGCGTCTTGGAGTCGTCGCCGTTGTCGGTGAACAGGTGCGTGAACGTCCAGGCGTCCACGTCCTGGTAGTTCGTGGCGTCCTTGCGCATCTGCGTGACGACCGACGTCAGCCGCTTGGTGGTGAAGAAGGTCGGCACGGGCGAGGTGCACTTCGTGCCCGACTTGCACTCCTGGTCGACCGGGACGTCCGGCCAGTGGGAGGCGTTCGCCTTGGTCCGCTTGCTCTCCGCGCAGTCGAAGTCGGCGGTGGGCAGGCAGCGTTCGGCCGTGTTGAAGACGACGCGGGCCGGCGCCTTCGCCGCATAGGCCTTGGTGTCCTGCTGGCCGTAGTCGATGCGCTTGAGGTAGCCGCCGCGGTGGTACGCGGTGCCGTTGACGTCCGTCTTCCCGTTGAGCGCGTAGTAGTTGGTCTCGCGGTCGTAGAAGTAGGACATCACGTTGCCGTGCGTGTCCTTGACGTAGTCGAGGCTCCAGCGCCAGGCCTGCTGGCAGTACGCGCTGGTGAAGGTGGCGTTGTAGCAGGGCTCACCGGAGTCGTCGCCGAAGACCGGGGCGGTCCAGACGGAGTTGGTCTCCTCGTTGCCCGTAGCCCAGCCCGGAAGGCGGTTGAGGCCGAAGTAGTACTCGGTGCCCTCGGGCGTGGTGACCTTCCAGTGCTCGCCCTTGTCGCCGGTGCTGCCGTCGTCGCCGTTGGTGGCTCCGGTCAGCTTCTCGACCTTGGTGCCGTCGTCGGCCGACATGTGCCACTCGCCGGTGGTGTCGTCCTTGACCAGCTCACCGGACGAGCCGTTGAGCATGATCGTGGCGTTGTCGAACGCCCAGCACTGTTCCGCGGAGCCGGCGTGGCCGTCGTCGGCGCACGGCTTGTAGCGGCGCTCGATGTAGCCGGGGTCGTACGAGAAACCCTCACCGACCCAGGAACCCTGGTTGTTGGTGGCCGAGGTACGACCGTCCGCCGACTGGGAGGAGTAGCCGAGACCTACGGTGGGGACCAGGCCGCCCGGGGTCGGCACCGTACGCAGCGGGTAGTTCCAGTTGAACCCGCCGGAGGAGGTGGCGACGCTCCAACTGGCCGACGGGGACAGGGCGGTCGCCTTGTACGTGCCCTGCGCGCTCGACGGGCCCGCGGCCACGGCCACGAGGGAGGTCGAGGTGGCCGCCATGGTGGAGACACCCTCGGCCGGGGCCGGTGCGGCGGTCACGTCGGCGGAGACCGTGCCCGTCTTCACGTCGTTCACCGTGGGCAGCGCCTTGGGCTGCTCGGGGCAGGCCTTGCTGCCGGGCAGGGCGACGGTGGCGCAGGCGGGGAGCTGGACGAGCTGAAGGCGGGAAGCGTAGGAGCCGCCGAAGCCCTCGGCGAACTCCGAGTAGTCGACGGTCAGCCGTACCTTCGCGGCCTGGTCCGAGCCGTCGGCGCGCTCGACGCCGAGCAGGACGCCGGCGCCGAGCTTCGCGGCGCGGGCCGGGTCGAGCACGTCGACGCGGACCTTACCGGCCGACTGCGCGGCCTTGACCTTGGCCTTCGCCTTGGTGACCTTGACCGGCAGGCCGCCCGCCTCCGCGGTGGCACCGAGCTTCACCTCGGCGCCGCCCCGCTTGGGCCACACCGCCTGGTCGAGCCCCTTGACCGCGGCCTTGCGCGCCGGGTCGGAAGGGCGGGACTTCGCTTTCGCGTCGGATCCCTTGGCGGGATCGCCGTCGTCCTGGACGCCGGGGCGGCTGGTGCGGCCCCGGTTCCCGTCGTCGAGCGCCAATGCCTGGACCGACGACGCGGACAGCGCGAGCGTGAGCCCGAGCACGGTCGCGACGACGGTCGGTCTGGGCATGCGGCGGCTCAGTGAGCGGCCACGGAAAAACATCGGTCTGCTTCCTGTTGAGAGGGACCGGACAGGTGTGCCGGGCCCGAAACGGAGCCCGGCACACAAAGGGATTGGCGGTCTGTCACATATCAGGCAGCGCTGTCAGCGCGGCCATCTGCTGCACCGCGACCGGGTCGGCCGCACCGCCGTAGACGCGGACCTCGTCGATGGCGCCGGCGAAGTACTCGCTCGCCCCGCGCAGCGAACGACCCACCTGCAGGCCGCCGGTGGCGGACCACAGGGTGTTGTCCGTGCCGTAGGCGCCGGCGACGAGCTGGCCCTCGACGTACAGCCGGATCGAGTTGGCGAAGGCGTCGTAGACGACCGCGAGGTGCTGGCCGGAGCCGCCGGTGTCGGGCAGTTCCTGGTCGTCGGTGAAGGTGACGACCTCGGGCGCGGCCACGTCGGTCTTCGCGACGGCCAGCTCCCACTGGCCGGTGGCCGCCTGGTAACGGACCTGGACGCGGTTGGCGTTGGTGCCGGGCAGGGACAGCACCGTCTGCGACTTCTCCGGGTCCAGCGAGGTGAGCTGGGCGCGGGCGGTCACGGTGAAGCTGGTGTTGCCGGTGACCGGGGCGGTGGCGGTGGACGCGTAGTCCCCGTCGCCGTCCAGGACCAGGTTGCCGTCGCCGACCAGGGCCGCGACGTCGAACAGCGGGTCGGCCGGCCGGTAGACGGAGGCGTTGCCCGCGAGGGTCAGCACCTGGCCGCCACCGGTCTCGGTGGAGGTGTTGCCGGTGGCGGTGTCGAGCTGCCAGTAGGCCTTGCGCTCCGGCTTGACGGTCATCAGCTCGGCGACCTGGGTGGCGGGCAGGACACGGTCGAAGACGCGGACCTCGGCGAGGTCACCCGTGAAGTGGTCGCGGTAACCGCTCTTGGCCGTGGCGCGGCCGATCTGCAACGGGCCGTACGACTTCCAGGTCGAACGGCGCTGGGAGACGCCCTTCGAGTCCTTGTTGATGTAGAGCCTGAGCTCGGGGCCGCCGGTCTTCTGCGCGTCGTACACACCGGTCAGCAGCACCCACTGGTCCTTGACCACGGACACCCCGGTGGAGACGGCCTTCCACTCGCCGAGCGAGTCCACGTCGTTGACCGGGACGGCGAACTTCCAGGTCGTCGCGGACGCGTCGTAGCCGAGAGTGAAGCCGGGCTCGCCGGTGCCGTCCTGGCTGACGACCGTCATGTCCCGGTCCAGCGCGGTGGGCCGTACCCAGGCGCTGACGCTGAAGCTCTTGGCGGTGTCGAGCACGGTCTCGCTGGCGTCGAGGTACCCGTCCACGCTGCCGTCGAAGCGGGCCGCCTTGTCGGCCTTGCCGCCCGGTCCGTCCACGCCGAAGGTGACGGCGCTGCCGGCCGTCGCCGAGAACTCGCCGCTCTCGTCGTGGGCTTCGGTGTCGCCCGCCTGGTCGGCGAGGTTCCACTGGCCGACGACCGGCGTGCCCTCGCTCACCAGGAATTCGTAGTGCGCCTTGCTGCTGCCGTGCTCGGCCTTGTCCACGGCGACCACGTCGACCCAGTGCCGCCCGGAGCGGGTCGGCATCCACGACACGGAGGCGGAGCCACCCGCCGCGGTCGGGGCGATGGTGGTCGTCGGGGTGGCGTCGCTGTCGAAGGCGTACCGGTACTTGACGACGTCGGTGTCCGGGATGGAGTCGTTCGGGTTGGGCGCGAAGGTGAAGGTGCCGTAGGTGCCCACGCCGTCGTGGTAGACGGTGTCGGACGGGTACTGCTTGGACAGCACGTTCGGCTTGCCGGGCCAGGTCTTGTCGTAGGTGAACTCGCAGCGCTGGGCGGGGTCGCCCTCCGAGCTCCACGGGCCCCAGCCGTCACCGTCGTAGGCCCGCGCACTCCAGTAGATGGTGGTGTTCTGCGGAATCGACGACTTGACGGTGTGCGTGAACTTGGTGTTCGCCGTCGGGGAGAGCCAGTCCGGGGTGGTGTACGAGTACGAGCCGGGGCTGGTACCGCCCCACTCCACCTTGAACTCGACCTTCACCTTGTCGGTCTGGCCGTTGCCGTGGTCGGGGTCGCTCGCGATGGCCTGGAGCTTCGGCGGGACGTCGGTGTACTCGCGGCCCGAACCCCACTTGCACAGGCCACCGGGGTCGGTGAACATGTCGGACGTCTTGATCTGGCGCGGCAGGTTGTTGTACTTGATCGACAGGTAGGCGTTGCCGCAGATCCGCTTCCACTCGGCGAAGCGGGACTCGTCGGCCGCGCGCAGGCCCAGCGTCATCGAGTTCCAGTCGCCTGCGGCGGCCGTCTTGATCTCGCTGGTCAGCTCGCCGGTCGCGCCGCTCTCGAAGTGCAGGTTGGCCTGGCTGGAGCAGGAGGTCGGGGAGATCGCCTTGTCGACGGTCTGGAGGTAGTCGTCCCAGTCGTCCGAGGTGTTGGACCAGTTGCTGGACGAGTTGATCGTGTAGTTCTTGCCGCCGATCCGGTAGAGCTGGATGGGCTCCGCGGTCGGGGAGGCGCTGTAGATGTGCTCGACCCGGGCGGAGAAGGTCGCGCCCAGGATCTGCTTCCCCTTGTAGAAGGAGAGCGGCATCGTGAACATCACGCGCCGGGTGCCGACTCCGTTGCAGGAGACCGGGTTGTAGTCGGTGGGGCACTTGCCGACGCCCGCGCTGCCGGAGTACTTCCAGTCCTGCTCGCTGGGCATCCCGGACATGACACCGGTCCAGGCGGTACGCGACGTGGTGCGCTGGATCGGGTCGATGACGACCGGGAAGACGGTGTCGGCGCCCTTGAGGAGCTTCTGGTCGGGGACCAGGCTCAGCTTGTCCTTGCCCACCTCGACGTCCAGGGGGGCGACGCGTCCGCCGCCGCCGGGGCCTTCGAGGGCCGGCTCGGGGGCCTCCGCGTTCGCACCGGAGGGAGCGGTGGTCGCGTCGGCCGTCGCGGCGGTCGTGTCGGCCGCCGCGGACTTCAGGGCCTTCGCCACGGCCTTGGGCCCCTGCCGCTTGGCGGACGCCTCCTCGACCGCGGCCGAGTCCCACATCGCAGGCTTGCCCGCCTCGAAGACCGTGCCGCCGACCTCGGCGTCCGTCGCGACGATCGCGCCGGAGGCGCCCTCCGCGACCTTCAGGCCGTCGGTCGTCATGCCCAGGTCGAGCCGGGCCAGCTTCGGGTCGGCCGCCGCCTCGGGCGTCTTGACGACCAGCAGGTGTCCGAAGCCGTCGGCCTCGGCACGCACGGTCAGGTCGACGCCGGGCAGGGCGTCGGCGTAGGTGGCGGTGTCCCCGTCGACGGTCGGCGCGGGCAGCTTGCCGTACGGCCAGCTCAGCGCGAACTCGCGGCCCGCGCGCTGCATGGTCACGAACGGCTTGCCCGCCTCACCGGCGGAGAAGGTCAGGTCGACGGTGGCGGCCTTGGGACCCCAGCTGCCGTCGGACCGCTTCACCAGTGTCGCGTCGACGTCGACCCACTTGCCGTCCTGGACCGTACGGACGGGCTCGGTGTACTCGCGGGCCGTGAAGGTCCCGTCGGGCTCCGCGAAGATCTCCCTGCGCTCGGTGCGCAGTCCGGCGACCTCGGTCTTCTTGCCGCTCTCCTTGGCTGCGGCCATGGCCTGCTGCTCGGTCTGCACGGTCTGGTCGGCGGCGACCGGCGCCTGCGCCGGGCCGGCGTCGCTGCCGGGCAGGACCGCCAGGCCGCCCGCGACCACCGCACCGGCGACGGCCGCCACGACGGCGGCACGCAGCACCGGGCCTCGCCGTATCGGTCTGTGTCTGTCTGCGGACACGCGTCCACTCTCCAGTCGGTTCATGTCTGTGTCGGAAGTCCGGTTGCCGGAGCGCGCTGTCCGGCGGGGCGTGTTGAGGCGAGACGAGGTCGATGAATCGACAAGTCGTCGGCGGATGGTGCGGGCGGGAGGGCAGGGGGGGCCTACCCCTGGGGCAGGGGCGGGTACAGGGCCGGGGAAGGGGGACGGCACGCCCCCGCTCCCCCGCTCCCTTGTTCTCCCGCTCCAGGGGGAGGGCGCTCAGCGAACGGTGGCTCCGAAGGCGACCCCGGTCGTGCCGGTCGCCGGGATGCCGCCCTCGCCGGGCTTGAACGTCTGGGTCGGCGCGCCGCCGGAGGCCACGTTCCACGGGAAGCCGTAGACCGCCCGGCCCTCGGCCGGGCCGTAGGGCACACCTACGTACAGCAGCGAGGGGGTGGCGCCGAGAGCGAGGCCGGTGAGCATGCGCGGCGCGGGTGCGGACGGAATGCCGTAGCCGGGGTCGATCCACTGGTCGGAGGCACCGGCCGCGCCGACCAGCGGGACGATCTGGACGCCGCCCTTCTCCTGGTGTTCCTCTGACGACTCCTCGCCGGGCACGCCGATCGCGAGCCGGGTCGTGGTGCCGGTGGAGGTGGCGTTCGGGGAGGTGTTCACGGCGGCGAGCTGGCGGCCGAAGAAGTCACCGGCCTCCGACTCCTGGTCCACGTCGGCGGTGTTCTGGTCGATCCAGGCGGTCTCGGTGAACGTGCCGTTCGCGGCGAGCTTGAAGACCTGCACGGCGCCCGCGTCGACGGTGGTCGACAGGTCCTCGCCGGGGACGCCGACCACGAGCAGCGACTCGGTGGTGGAGGTGGCGCCGGAAGCCCGGTAGGGGACCATGGCGAGCGCGGCGCCGAACTGGTCGCCGACCTCCTCGCCTCCGCTGATCACGTCCTGGTCCTGGCCGAGTCCGCCGAGCGGCTTGGGGTAGCCGGAGGTGAGCGTGTGGTTGAAGTAGGCCACGCCGCCCGCGAAGGTCGTGGTGCCGAGCGCCTCGCCGGGCGTGCCGACGGCGAAGTGGGTCGGGGTCGCGGCGAGCGAGGAGCCGAAGCGGTCGTCCTGCTCCGCGACACCGGCCACGGCGCCGCCGGTCTCGGTGTCCTGGTGGACGAAGACGACGGTCTGCGCGGTGCCGCTGACGTAGTAGAAGCCGCCGGCGTCCTCGATGGTGCCGATCGATTCGCCGGGGCTGCCGATCAACAGGAACGGCGTGCCGGCCGAGGTCTTCCCGGCCGCGATCGCGTATCCGACCCAGTCGTCGGTCTCCGGGGTGCCGCCCAACGGCTTGTCGGTGCCCTGGAGGAACTCGGTCACGGCCTTGCTGCCGGCGCCCAGTCCGGCGGTGGCGCCGTAGATGACGTGCACGAGTCCGGAGTCGGGCACGGTGCCGATGTCCTCGTAGGGGGCACCGACCACCAGGTCGCTGCACCCGTCGAGGTCGGCGTCGTAGACGGCCAGCGAGGAGCCGTACCGGTCGCCGGTCTCGGGCGTGCCCGGTATGCCGTCCGTGGCCTGCGAGAGGGCGAGGGTGCCCTTGCCGCCGCCGTAGACGACGTGCACCACACCCGCCTTCGCCACGCCGTCGACGACCGCCTCGGGGTCGGCGATCGCCGTGTCCCTGATGCCGTCGCCGTTGAAGTCCGACTCGGTCCCCGAGGGGCACGCGACGGCGGCCGCGGCGGGCGTGCCGCCGGCTCCGAGTCCCCATGCCAGTAGTGCTGCTGACAAAACGGCAACAGCACTGTGCCGCCCCAGTTTCCCCGCCCTTGACACAAGCACCCCGTAGATAAAGAGAGTCCAAAAAAGTTCAAGGGATCATCTCTTTGCTTGAAGTGCGCATGCAATACCCCTGATGTTCTCCTAGACATGACAAGGATCACAGGAGGCACACATGTCACGCATGGCGCCCGCATATATGCATGTCCGAACCGCCGTCCGCCACAACTGAACAGCCCCGCCCCGGCGTCTGACCCACCCGCCCCCCGTATGCTCCCCAAGCGAAGCCAGACACCGAAAGGCAACGAAGTGAACTACAGGGTCCAGCCCAGCGCCCAGGTCGACGAGACCGCCGAGATCGGCGCGGGAAGCAGCGTCTGGGACCTCGCGCAGATCCGTGACGGCGCCCGGCTCGGCGAGGGCTGTGTGATCGGCCGCGGCGCGTACGTCGGCTCGGGCGTCCGCATGGGCGACAACTGCAAGTTGCAGAACTACGCGCTCGTCTACGAGCCGGCCGAGCTCGGTGACGGTGTCTTCATCGGCCCGGCCGTGGTCCTCACAAACGACCACAACCCGCGCTCCGTCGACCCCGAGGGCAAGCAGAAGCGCGGCGGCGACTGGGAGGCCGTGGGCGTGAAGATCGCCGACGGGGCGTCCATCGGGGCGCGTGCCGTGTGCGTCGCGCCGATCAGCATCGGGCGTTGGGCGATGATCGCCGCGGGCGCCGTCGTCACCAAGGACGTGCCGGACTTCGCCCTGGTCGTCGGCGTTCCCGCGCGACAGGTCGGCTGGGTCGGCAAGGCCGGCGTCAAGCTGGTCGAGCACGCGGGCGAGGCCGGCGTGTGGGAGTGCCCGCGCACCGGCAGCCTGTACGACGAAAAGAACGGCACCCTCGTCGAGCGCGACGCCTGAGGTCAAGTCAGAGGAGCCGGCCGGCCGCGACCTCGTTCACCAGGACGGCAGAGCCGTCGGCCCACCGTCGGCCACGACCCCTGTTCCCCGGCCGGCGGCAGCGCGGGGCGGCCCGGTACGGGCACGGCGAGCCGCCATCGCCGGGGTCGTGGGTCCGATGGCGCGGCTCACGGTCGGCCGTCTCCGTGGTCGTCGAGCAGCAGCCGGTCGAAATCGTCGCGTACGACGGTCCAGTCCCAGGCGGAGAGGGCGTGTTCCGCGGCCGCCTGGCCCGCCTTCAGCCAGGCCTCCTCGGTGGCGGTGACCTCGAGGATCCGCCGAGCCGCCGCCTCAGGCGTGCCGACGACCCATTCCTGGGGGAAGAGGGTGCGGGCGCCGTGGTCCCCGTCCGCGAAGAACGGCCAGTCGCGGACGACGGGCACGGCACCGCTGGCCGCCCCCTCGACGAGGGCGCAGTGGAAGCTCTCCCGCACCGACGTGCTGAGGATCGTCCCGACCTCCTCCAGCGCGCCGGGCACGTCGTCGGTCTGCCCGACGCGCCGGACCGCGCCGGACGCCTCCAGCTTCGCCAGGTCCTGCTCCAGCCGGCCGTGGTAGTGCCGCACGGCCGGGCTGCTGTCGCTGTTGAGGCCGCTTCCGACGAGCAACAGCCGGAAGCGGTCGTCGTGCCGGCGCAGCAGCCGCAGGACCTCGACCGCCCAACGGGGATCCTTGGCGACCTGTCCGATGCCCACCAGGCCGAGAGTGAACCGCGCTTCCGGATGCTTCGGCCGCCGGTAGGAGGACAGGTCCATCGCGTTGTGGATCACGGACAGGCGAGGCGCCCCCTCGGCCAGCAGCCGGGGTACCGCGGCCGCGGTCAGATCCCGAACGTGGTCGCCGACGAAGACCAGATCGTCGACGCGCGAGAAGTCCATGACGTGCGGCCAGTAGCTGAACGTCTCGAAGCTGTGCAGCCGGATGACCACTCGGGTGGTGCCCGGATCCACCAGCGTCAGGAAGGCCGCACCGGCCGAACACCAGTCGACGAAGACCGTGTCGGCCCAGTCGAGGTGGGGTCGCAGTGCCTGTTCGACCGCCCGTCCGTAGGCGGCCTGGCCCCCCACCGCACGGGCCATCATCCGGCCCAGGCCGTTGGCCAGGGGGGCGAGATCCGGGTCGGCGGCCAGGTCCAGGGTCCGGACCTCGACGTCGGGGTGCCGCTCGTACCAGTCGGTGATGAGCGGGAGGAAGTTCGCGTTGGCCCGGTTGACGATGAGGAGCCGAAGCGGTCGGCCGGCGGGCGGCGGTGCGGCGGGCGGCGGTGCGGCGGGCGCCGTGCGACCGCGCGGCTTCGCCATCGCCCGCATGACGCGGCTGCGCTGGAGCGCGGCCGTGAAGCCCTGGGGGTCCTCGGCCAGCGGCGAGGTCAGCCCGTCGAGATGGGGGACGCGATGGAACGCCAGCATCAGCGCCTTGGCCGCCGACGCGGTCGCGGCGGCCTTGTTCCCCTCCTTCAACAGAACGTCGGCGCAGGCGAGTTCGGCCGCGTAGGCCGCCTTGAGGCGGCGGGGGGTGAGGCCGTGGGAGAGCTCCAGCTCGGCGGCCTCGACCAGCAGGTCGGCCTTCAGCCTGCGTTCCGGGACACGGTGGGCCAGAACGTTCAGCAGCCGGGCCCCTATGCTCGGCGCTCCCGCCCGGGCCAGGCCGGAGCTCAGCGGACGGGCGAGGCCGATCAACTGCTCAACGAAGATCCGTGAAACCGGCACAGCGTAGCTCCAGCTCTGTCACCGGATCCGATGCCGGGTGACGGTCGACGACGGGGGCAACCCCGGGACGGCGATCTCCGGGGTGTCGAAGCGATGGGCGAAGGTGACGTGACGACGACCTGTGGGGACGGCGGGCAGCGGGGCCACGGTCCGGCGATGGCAGGGCGGACCGTCTGCGGTGCGCACGGGCAGCGATCCGTGCCGCGGAGGGCGCGGTGGCGGCGGCGGTGAGGACAGCGGGCACGTGAGCATCCTGAGCGGTGAGCGGCCGACCGGGCGATGTGGCCAGGGCCGGATCATACGACGACTTTCATATGACTAGTTCCTGAACCGTTGATGAAAAAATCGCGCACCACGGGGCGTGCCGCACCGAGTACGAGGGGGCCGCCCGCGCGAGGATGCGCCGTTCCCGCACCGTATGCTCACCGGGCGCGGGATAACACCGCGAAGCAACCAGGTGACGTACACGGAAACGGTGTGCGCGGGCAGCAGCGAGGGGGAGCATGTCCCAGACCGATGTCACGGTGCCGGCTCAGCCGGAGGCGCCGGACGCACGCGGGTCCGGCGATCTCGGACCGGGCGCCTCGGTCGCGGCGCCGGGGCGGGAGCGAGGCACCCGGCTCTACGCACTGGACGCGCTGCGGGTCGTGGCGGCGCTCTCCGTACTGCTGTTCCACTTCACCGGCGTGGACGCGGCGACGAAGGCGAACTGGGGCACCAACCCCAAGGAGCTGTTCCCCTGGCTCTTCCCGATCACCTCGTACGGCTCGTACGGTGTCCAGCTCTTCTTCATCATCAGCGGCTTCGTCATCTGCCTGTCCGCCTGGGACCGGACGCCGGGTCAGTTCGTGCGGGCTCGCTTCCTGCGTCTGTTCCCCGCCTACTGGTTCTCGGTCGTCGTCGCCGTCCTCGTCTGGCGCGGACTGCCCGACGGGGCGCGCAAGGCCCCGAGCATCAGCGATTCGCTGACCAACCTCACGATGTTCCAGGTGCCGCTCTCCGCCCGGCATCTCGTCGGCGCCTACTGGACGCTGTGGGTGGAGCTCACCTTCTATCTCATCTTCCTGGTCGTGCTCTGGAAGGGGCTGAACTACGTCCGGGTCTCCGTCTTCTGCTGGCTGTGGCTGCTCGCGAGCGTCCTGGTGCAGCAGGACGACGTGCCGCTGCTCGGGATCTTCGCCCAGCCGCTGAACACGGCGCTGTTCGTCTCCGGCATCGCGATGTATCTGATGTACCGGTTCGGCCCGGACCTCAAGCTCTGGGGCCTGCTGGGCGCGAGCTGGCTGGTCATGCAGAGCGACCTGGTCCAGCACGCCGACCATCTGCGGCACGACAAGGGCATGGACCGTGACCCCTACATCGCGCTCGCCCTGGTCACCGTCTTCTATCTGCTGGTCCTGGCGGTCGCCCTGCACAAGCTCGACCGCATCGGATGGAAGTGGCTGGCCACGGCCGGCGCCCTGGTCTACCCGCTCTATCTCCTCCACGAGGAGCTCGGCTGGGCGATGATCCGCACGCTGTACGGGCACGTGGGGGCATGGGCGACGCTGGGCATCACCACGGTGGCGCTGCTCGTGCTGTCGTGGCTCGTCCACCGATTCGTGGAGAAGCCGTCTCAGCGATGGCTGCGCACGGCCCTGGAGAAGGAGTCCCGCAAGCAGGAGGCGGTTGCCCGCGTCTGACCGCGTACGCGGAAGGGCCCGTCCGGAACACCGGACGGGCCCTTCCGCGTACGAGACGGGCGTCAGCCGCCGATGACAACCCTCCGGACGCCCTTCCAGGCCTCCGGGTCGGTCGTACGGCGTCCGTCGACCAGGACCGTGACGTCCGGCAGGTCGGCCGGGGTCAGGGTGCGGTACTCGGCGTGGTCGGCCTGGAGGATCGCCGCGGTGACCTTCTCACCGGCGTGCGGGGTCAGACCGTGCGCCGACAGCTCCTCGGCCGTGTACATCGGGTCCGAGACGAACGGGACGGCGCCGCGCGCCTTGAGCGCCTCGACGGTCGGGAAGACGCCGGAGAACGCCGTCTCCTTCACGCCGCCACGGTAGGCCGCGCCCAGCACGAGGACGTTCGCGCCGGTCAGGTCACCGTAGGCGGCCGCCAGCAGGTCCACTGCGTACTCCGGCATCGCCGCGTTCGCCTCACGGGCGGAGCGCACGACAGTGGCGGACGGGTCGTTCCACAGGTACATCCGCGGGTAGATCGGGATGCAGTGGCCGCCGACGGCGATGCCCGGCTGGTGGATGTGGCTGTAGGGCTGCGAGTTGCAGGCCTCGATGACCTTCTTGACGTCGATGCCGTTGCTGTCGGCGAAGCGCGCGAACTGGTTGGCCAGACCGATGTTGACGTCGCGGTAGGTGGTCTCGGCGAGCTTGGCGAGCTCGGAGGCCTCGGCGGTGCCGAGGTCCCAGACGCCGTTCGGCTGGGGCAGGTCGGCTCGTTCGTCGAAGTCGAGGACCTGCTCGTAGAACTCCACGCCGCGGGCCGTCGACGCCTCGTCGACGCCGCCGACCAGCTTCGGGTAACGGCGCAGGTCGGCGAAGACCCGGCCGGTGAGGACCCGCTCCGGCGAGAAGACCAGGTGGAAGTCCTCGCCCGCGGTCAGGCCCGAGCCCTCGGCCAGCATCGGCGCCCAGCGGGTGCGGGTGGTGCCGACCGGGAGGGTCGTCTCGTAGGAGACGAGTGTGCCGGGCTTGAGGCCCTGGGCTATCGCCTTGGTCGCCGCGTCCATCCAGCCGAAGTCCGGCACGCCCTCGGCGTCCACGAACAGCGGCACGACCACGACGACGGCGTCGGACTCGGCGACCGCGGACGCGGTGTCCGTCGTCGCGCTCAGCAGACCGGCGTCGACGGCCTGCTTGAGCTTGAGGTCCAGATCGTGCTCACCGGGGAACGGCTCGGTGCCGGCGTTGACCAGCTCGACGACCTTCTCGTTGACGTCCGCGCCGATGACCCGGTGACCCTTGGCGGCGAACTGCACCGCCAGCGGAAGCCCGATCTTGCCGAGCGCTACTACACAGATGTTCATGAACGGTCGTTACTTCCTCTTGGAGCCGGGGCGGGACTTCAGACGGCGGGCGAGCGCCGACTTCACCCGGGACAGCAGTGGCTTGGCCGGCGGGTACATCTGGGCTGTGTCGATCACCACGCGCCCCTTGGGGTTCACCACGGCCGACGCTCGGTACGGGTCCTCGTAGGAACCCCACCGGCGCGCCAGCGGCATGGGCTCGCCCTTGCCCTTCACCGGGATCTCGTACGTCGAACCGGCGACGTCCAGGTACACCCGGACGCCTCGCTTGACGGTGCGCCGCTGGAGCGGCACACGTACGTGCAGCACGGTCGCTGCGCCGTCCTCGGCGAACTCCCGGGTGGTGGTGCCCTCCGGCTGCGGCAGACTGTGGCCGGCCGGCAGTCTGCGTGCCCCGGCCTTGTCCGCCGACTTGGGCATGGCGCCCTCGATCAGTCGCAGGACGGCGCCGTCCACGTCACCGAGGACGGGCACCCGCACCGACGCCGCGTAGACGAGACCCTCCCCCTCCTGCTCCCACGATGAGGTGAGCAGTCGGGTGCCGTTGGCCAGCCGCCCGGGGACCGCCTCGCCCACGAGTTCGTAGACCCGGTCGGGCACGTCGATCAGCGGGCTGCGGAAACCGGCGTAACGGGCGTAGGCGCGGTCGCCCTCGACAACGAACGGAGGTGCTCCGTTCTCCTTCTCCGAGGTGATCGCCTCGCACAGTTCGTCCACCGCGCCGGACCGCGCCAGGGCGATACGCACGCGGCGCTTGACGTCCATGGCGTCGCGGATGCCGTCGGTGAAGTAGGCGTCGGCGAGCTTCGCGACACCCGCGCAGATCTCCGTCTGCAAGGCACGCTCCAGCGCGGGGAAGTCGTCCTGGACGAGCTTGGCCAGCTCCCAGGTGAAGTGCCGGCGCAGTACGGCGTCTCGCTCCGGGCCCGCCTCCAGAAGACCGGCCGTGAAGTCCATGATCTCGGCGGTGCAGCGCAGCCGGGCCAGGTGGTCTGCCCGGTAGGTGATGTTGCTGGCGTCGCCGCGCTTCACGGCGTAATAGCAGATGTAGTCGGCCACCACCGAGATCTTCTTGGCGCGCACGCACGCCTCGATGGTGAACGGCTGGTCGCTGCCCACGGGCAGGTGCTCGGGGAAGCGCAGCTTGTGCGCCTCGACCAGTTCCCGCCGGAACAGCTTGGTGTTGGCGAGGGTCCAGGGCAGCGCGGAGTCGGTGAGGCCGACGTCCGGGTTGTTCTCCTTGTAGAGGGCCTGGTGGACGTAACGCCCGTTGGTGCCGACCATCTTGCCGACGACGACGTCCGAGCCGTGCTCGTCGGCGCAGGCCACCATGCGCTCCAGCGCCTCTTCGCCGAGGTAGTCGTCGGAGCCTATGAAGTAGACGTAGCGGCCCGTGGCGATGTCCAGCGCCCGGTTGCTGGGGGCTGCCGGGCCACCGGAGTTGGCCTGGTGGAGCACCTTGACGGTGTCCGGGTACCGCTGCGCGAAGCGATCGAGTTCGGCGCCGCTGTCGTCGGTGGAGCCGTCGTCGACGGCCACGATCTCCAGCCGGTCCAGACCGATGCTCTGCCCGATCAGGGAGTTCAGGCACTCCGTCAGGTAGGGCATGGTGTTGTAGACGGCGACGACGACGCTGACGTCGGGGGACGCACTCATGATCTCTCCTTCGGGGTCCCCGGGACCAGACGGGTGTAGAGCGCGTCCAGGACCTCGGCCTGCGCCTCCCAGGTCCAGGTGTCGAGCAGCCCCGGCTTGTCGTAGGCGGCCTTGTACTTCTCCGGGTCGGCGAGTACGGCCTTGACGGTGCGTACGAGGTCGTCGACGTCCTCGGCCCGGCAGACCTCGCCCTGACCCGTGGCGCGGGTCATCTCGGACATCGTCTTGACATCGCTCACCACCAGCGGCAGCCGAGCGTGCGAGTACTCGAAGAACTTCGTGATCAGTGCGATCTCGTGGTTCGGCCAGTGATGGATGGGGATGCAGCCGACATCGGCGGCGGACAGGAAGCGGACCACCTGCCAGTGCTGGACATAGGGAACGGCGTGCAGCCTGTCGCCGACGCCGAGCTCCTGGGCACGCTCCAGCAGACCCTGGATGTAGGCGGCCGCCGGGGACGGGACGACGAACGCCATGTGGACGCCGTCGAGCTTCGGCAGGGCCTCCACCATGTCGCCGAGGCCGCGCTGCGGGCCCGGCGAGCCGCTGTAGACGACCAGCGGTACGTCCTGACCGATACCGCACAACTCGCGCAGGTCCGGCTCCGGCTCGACGTCCTCGATCGCAGGGTCCCGCTCCACCGGGCGGTCGGGCGCGTTGAGAACGACAGTGGGCTGCTCCTTGAGCCCGTGCCGCTCCCGCAGCAGGTCGCCCAGCCCCTCGGAGACGGTGACCACGGCGTCGGCATACGGGGCGTACTCGCTCTCGTGCGCCGTGTTGCCGGGGATCCAGTGGGCGTTGTCCTCCCACGGTCGTACGCCGGGCAGGAACTCGTGAGCGTCCCACACCAGCTTGACCGAGCGGCCCGCGGCACGCGCGCGTACGGTCGCGCGGGCGCCCACCCCGAGCATCCGGAAGTCGTTGGCGTGAATGAGGTCGGGCTTGAGGGCGTCGATCTCCTTGCCGTACGTCAGCTCGTAGTCCCACAGCACGGGTTCGAGGCGGCGCCAGGCCCGCTTGCCCTTCACGCCCTTCCAGACGGCGGTGAAGGCGCGGTCGATCGGGCCGCGCAGGGCGCGGCCGGCCTGCTGCGCCTGGCTGGTCTGGCGGGCACGGAACTCGACCCACTTCTGCAGGAACCTGGAGACCGGTCCGGCCACCGTCAGGCGGAGCTTCTCGGCCTTCCGGAACAGCGGAGTGCCGACCGCGGCGGGTGCCACCCTGAGCGCCGCCCGACGGGTTGCCAGGTCGGCCCGCCACGCCTTGATCCACTGCCGACGGTAGGCGGCCATCGGGCCCGGCGGGTAGGCGAACGGGCGGCGCAGCGGCGAGCGGTGCCGCTCGGCATGCCGCTTGGACAGCGGGGTCTTCAGCGGCAGCAGCCGGACCTCGGCGTCCCCGAGCTTCCAGGTGCGCCCGCGGCCGGACCGGACGAGCCCGAGCAGCACCACGTCCCAGCCGGCCGCCGCGGCGGACTCCGCGGCCTTCTGCACCCGCGAGTCGCCGTCGACCTTGTTGTCGACGAGCATGACGACACGGCCCTTGGTCGGGCGGGACGCGTCGGCGCTCTGCGCTTCCATAAAAAGCCTTTCTGAACCGGTCACTTCAGGAAATCGCTCAGGACCTGCACGGTCCAGCTTCCGTCGTGGTAGGTGCGGGCGAACTCGACGGACCGCCGACCGATCCGTGCCGTGCCCTCCCGGTCGTCGACGAGGGACCGGATGACCTCACGGAGGGTGTCCGGGGTGGCGTTGACGATGGGCAGGGCCCCGTCCGTCGCGGCCTTCACTCCCTCGCTGATATAGGCGACGACCGGCTTGCCCGCGGCCATCGCCTCCACTGCGAACGTGCCGTAGCTGCCGGTCGTGAACTGGTCGAGCACCAGGTCACAGCTCTGCACCAGCTGGCGCATCTCGGCCCATGGGATGCCCTCGGCGAGCCTGAACTCGATGAGGCCCTCGTCGTGGAGTTCGGTGAGCACCGGCATGATCCGGTCCGTGCCCTTGGTCCACCGCTTCGACGGAGCGTGCAGGACCAGCGGGCGCTCGCGCTCCATGACCGGACGGTCGGTGGCCCAGCTTGCGACGTCCACGACCAGCGGCGCCCAGGTGGCGGCCGGCAGGTCTTCCAGGAGGTCGGGAGTGGTGACGTACAGCGGCAGCCCCGCCTCCGTCGCGATCCGCTTGTTGAGCTCGGCCTTCGCCTGAAGCTTCTCCGCGATGCCCTCAGGAGCGTCGTGGAAGAGCGAGAACGCGTGGCGCTCCATGTGCCGGGCCGGGTGACGGATGTCGCTGCCGTGGGCGAGCAGCGCCACCTTGATCCGGGCCTGCCTGAGCGCGTCGAGGTCACCGGCCACGGACTTGCCGTTGAGGTGGCCGAAGACGGGCATGAAGGCGTCGACCAGGAGGTGCGTGTAACGGCCGACGATGCGCTCCACCTGCTGGAGCTGGACGCCCAGCTCACCCATGCGGGTCGCGTCCACGTACACGTCGGCCGGGTAGTCGAAGGATTCCGGCCGCTTGTTCATCACGACCTCGACGGACACGTCCGGGTCGAGACGCGTGATCGCTTGGGCGTACGCCGCCCCCTGGCCCGCGTAGTTGGCCGGGCCGAGGCCCAGTCTGAGGCGGGTGTCGCCGAGCCTTCGCCACACCGGCTGCCCGTCGGTGCCGACGGGCTCCACGGTCCGCACGGCGTCGGGGGTCTCCTGAACAGTCCAGGAAAGCTCCGGCCGTGGGCCCGGCGGGGTCTTCTTCGACAGCTCGCGGTACAGCCGGAGCAACCTGCCGCTCTGCGACTCCCAGGACAGGTCCGTACGGACGTCCTCGGTGATCGCCTCGGCGAGCTTGTCGCGGTGGTCCATGGCCCGTGCAGCGGCCGCGGCGAAGGTCTTCGGGTCGTCCCAGGTCCACACCTCACCCAGGCCGTGCTCCTCGACGTACGCCTTGATGACCTTCACGTCGCTCGTCACCAGCGGCAGCCCCGCCTGAAGGTACTCGGAGACCTTCGTGGGCAGCGACACCTCGCAGTTGGGAACGCGCTTGAAGGGAGTGAGGCCGAGGTCCGCGGACGAGAGGTAGTCGGCGACCTCGTGCTGCGGCACGTAGGGCACCAGGTGGACCCGGTCGCGTACACCGAGGGACTCCGCCTGCGCGAGCAGTTCCTCGAGGAGCGGTGTCGTCCGCCCCACCACCAGGGCGAGATGGAAGCCCGGCAGCTCGGGCAGACCGTCGATGACGGCGTCCACCCCGCGTTCACGGCCGATCCAGCCCGAGTAGACCATCAGCGGCGTCTCGCGACCGAGGCCGCAGGCCTCACGGACCGACGCGCTGGACCGGCCCGCGCCGATCACCTCACGGACCGGCGAGTTGCCCACGACCAGCGGCAGTTCGGTCAGCTTGTGATCGTCCCTCAGGAGCTCCGCCATCTGCGTGGAGACGGTGACGACGGCGTCGGCACGGCCGATGAACTCGGCCTCCAGCGCGGGCAGCGCGTAGGCCTGGCGGGCGTTGGGCCATTCGACGCCCTTGATGTACTCGTGCGCGTCGTACAGCCACGCGCACTTGCGGCCCCGGGCCCGCAGCCGGGCGGCGCTCAGCGCGGCGGTGGCGATCATCGTCACGTCGTTGGCGTGGATGACGTCCGGCTCGATCTCCTCGATCACCGGGCCGAACGCGAGATCGAGATCGACGACCTGCGGCCAGTCGCGACGCCAGTCGCCCACCGGGGCCGGGTCCTTGGGCCTGCGCCGCTGCTCCCACTTGAACGCGCGGACCCGCAGCCGGTGCGCGGACCGGCGGGCGCGCAGCATTGCCTTGATGGACGTACGGCGGGGCGTACCCGCCCAGTTGCTCTCGGCGGACTTCTGGCGGACCCAGGCGCGGTAGGCCGCCGTGTAGCGGTTCAGCGCCGCCTGATCCTGGAGGTTGAACTGTGTCGCGGCCGCTCGCAAGGGGTGTGCCTTGCGAGCGTTCACTCCGCGCAGGTAATCCACACCGACCGGTACCCGGACCACATCGATCGGGCCCATCTTGGACCGCTGGACACGCTTGGTGTCACTGCGGCCGATCAGGGTCACGTCCCAGCCGTCTCGCGCCGCCGCGACCGCGGTCTTCTGGACGCGGGAGTCGCCCGTGATGCCGTTGGCGACGATGACCGCGAGCCTCGGCCTGCGGGCAGGGGATTCCATTGCTTGCTTCCTCCGGATGGGACAGGAATTCCGCCCCCTGCGCACAAGAGGGCCGGGGGCCATCGGCGACGTGCGTCGGGATGCTCAGAGAGCTCCGCAGCTGTCACGCTCGAGAAGGACGGTGCTGCCGTCCAGCGCCGACTCCAGCACCGCCGCCGCCACCTCCACCGTCCGCATGCCCTGGCGCAGGGTGCAGATGTCGGCGGGCTTGCCGAGCACGGCGTCCCGGAACAGTTCGTGTTCGACGAGGAGCGGTTCGCGCTTCTGGATGGCGTACCGGATCATGTCACCCTCGGAGACGCCCCGGAAGGCCTGGAGGGCCTCCCACTCCGTCGTCATCGCGGAGTTGGAGTGGAACGTCAGGTCCGCGGTGAGGGTGTCGGCGATGAAGCAGCCGCGCTCGCCGGTGACCGAGGTGAAGCGCTCCTTGAGCGGGCTCAGCCAGTTCACCAGGTGGTTGACCATCGTGCCGTCGTCGAGGCGGCCGACCGCGGAGACCATGTCCTCGTGCTCGCGGCCGCTCTTGGAGACGGTGTGCGCGGCGATGGAGACGTACTCGCGCCCGGTCACCCAGCCGGTGAGGTCGATGTCGTGGGTGGCGAGGTCCTTGACCACGCCGACGTCCGCGATGCGGTGCGGGAAGGGACCCTGGCGACGGGTGACGACCTGGTAGACGTCGCCGAGCTCGCCGGCCTCCAGCCGGCTGCGCAGCGAGCGCAGCGCCGGGTTGCACCGCTCGATGTGACCGACACCGGCCACCAGGCCGCGCGACTCGAACGCCTCGACGAGACGGCGTGCGCCCGCCACCGTGTCGGCGACCGGCTTCTCGACCAGTGCGCAGACACCGGCCTCGGCGAGCTGCAGGCCCACCGTTTCGTGCAGGCCGGTGGGGCAGGCCACGACGGCGTAGTCGACGCCCAGGGCGATGAGCTCCTCGACGGTGTCGAGGACCGGCGCGCCCTGGGCGGCGCCGAACTTGTCGCCCATCGGGTCGACGACGCCGACGAAGTCGACGCCCTCCAGGCCGGCCAGGACGCGGGCGTGGTGACGCCCCATGGAACCGAGGCCGACGAGTCCGGCCCGCAGCGTCTTCGCGGTGCTCACAGCTGTGCCCCCAGCGCGTTCACGGCGGACACGATGCGCTCGAGGTCCCCGGCGGACAGGGCCGGGTGGACGGGCAGCGAGACGACCTCGGCGGCCGCGCGCTCCGTCTCGGGCAGGTCCCAGGTGCGGCCGGCCTTCTGGTCCGGCTCCCAGTACGGCTTCAGCCGGTGGATCGGCGTCGGGTAGTACACGGCGTTGCCGATCCCGGCCTCGCTCAGGCTCGCCATGGCGGCCTCACGGTCGCCCCGGACGCGCACGGTGTACTGGTGGAAGACGTGGCGGGCGCCCTCGGCGACGCTCGGCGTGAGCACGGACGGCGCGCTGATGTGCTCCGTCAGGTACGCGGCGTTGGCGATGCGCTGCTCGGTCCAGCCGTGGAGCTTGGCGAGCTGCACCCGGCCGATGGCCGCGGAGACGTCCGTCATACGGACGTTGGCGCCGACGATCTCGTTGGCGTAGCGCTGCTCCATGCCCTGGTTGCGCAGCAGGCGCAGGGTGCGGGCGATCTCCGCGTCGGCGGTGGTGACCATGCCGCCTTCGAGGCTGTGCATGTTCTTCGTCGGGTAGAAGCTGAACGTTCCCGCGCTGCCGAAGGCGCCGACCGGCGTTCCGTGCAGGGCGGCCGCGTGCGCCTGGCAGGCGTCCTCGACCACGGCGAGCCCGTGCCGCCCGGCGATCGCCATGATCCGGTCCATGGCGGCGGGGTGGCCGTAGAGGTGGACCGGCATGATCGCGGCGGTGCGCGGCGTGATGGCCGCCTCCACCGCCGCCGGGTCCAGGCAGAAGCTGTCGGGCTCGATGTCGGCGAAGACCACGTCGGCACCGACGAGGCGCACCGCGTTGGCGGAGGCCGCGAAGGAGAACGACGGCACGATGACCTCGTCGCCCGGGCCGACGCCGAGGGCGAGCAGCGTCAAGTGCAGCGCGGACGTACCGGAGTTGACCGCGACGCAGTGCCGTCCGTCCACCACGTCCGAGAACTCCGCCTCGAAGGCGGCGACCTCGGGGCCCTGTACGACCCGGCCGCTGCGCAGTACGCGCACCGCGGCCTCGATCTCCGCCTCGTCGATCACGGGCCTCGCGGCGGGTATCAACTCTTGGGCGTCGGTCATCGACATCCCTTCCTCATCAGCGACCTCTAGGGCGCACCACGTCGTGCACGGGTCGGGAAGGGACGGTGTCGAGCGTGGCACGTCCGCAACCCTGGAAGTCCGCCCGCACCTTGCGTGGCGGACGGTTCCCGCAAGGCCCTGCCCCCTGGGGTACCTCGCGTGGTCTACGGCCCGCATGTCACCAGCTGCCGAGTCCACCGTCACGTTACCAGCAAGAGTGCAAAGCTTTTCTTCAGGGTTACGACAGGGAAACCCGGAGATGGCGTGCTGTCCGTCACAGGGCTCACTCAGAGTGCTCCCCGCGCCATCCGGCCGCGACCGAGCGTCACATGGGGAGGCGGGGACGACGAAGCGCGGGCAACGACGAAGCGCGGGACTCCGGTGGACCGGTGTCCCGCGCTTCCGGATGCGATCCGGAGGTCAGTCCTCCGTCGTCGCCGAGACGGACGGCCCCGTCTGCTCGGCGGCCACCGAGGTCTTCTTCGCGGCGGTCTTCTTCGCGGTCGCCTTCGTGGCCGTGGCCTTCTTCGCCGTGGCCTTCTTGGCGACCGTCTTCTTGGCCGCGGTCTTCTTGGTGGCGGCCTTCTTCGCCGTGGCCTTCTTGGCCGTCTTGCGCGCGGCGGCCTTCTTGGCCGGAGTCGCGTCGTCGGCTTCGGTGCCGGCCTCGGCCTCGGTGGCGACCGGGGCTTCGGCGGCGGGCGCCTCCTCCGCCGGGCCCGACGGGACGACCACGACGGCCCCCTCCGCGGACGCCGTCGGAGCGGTGGCCTTGCGCACCGCCCGGCGCCGCGGGCGGGCCGGAGCGGCACTCTCGGCGGGCGTCTCCGACTCGGACACGGGCGCGGGCGCCGGCACCGACTCGGGCTGTGCGGCGGCGGACTGCTCGGGTGCGGCCTCCGACGACTGCGACGCGGCCTCGGCGACCGTCACCACGGCGGCCTCCGCTCCGGCGGGCGAACCGGCCGGCGCGGACACCTTACGGGTCGCGCGACGGCGCGTGCGACCCTTGGGCGCGGCCTCCTCGACGGACGGAGCCTCGGCGACCCGCGCCTCGACGACCGGGTCCTCGACCGCGACAGGCTCGGCCTGCGCGACGGCAGCCGGCTCCGGCACCACCGGAAGCTCGGCCTCCCCCTCGGGCTCCGCGACAGCGGACGCCGCGGCCCGGCCGCCCCTCGGCTCCTCGCCGTGCGCGGCCCTGCCCCGCGGCGCACCGGCCGGGGCCGAAGCCCGCCGGCTCGTCCGGCGCCGGGAGCGACCACGACCGGCCGCGGCCTCCGCCTCGGCGACGCTGCTGTACAGCTCCTCGTCCGGCGCGAACTCCGGTACGGGCAGCGCGATCGGCTCCGCGACCTCGGCGACGACCTCGGCCTCGTCGTCCGCCTCCTGCTCGACGGTCACGCCGTTCTCGACGACGATCCCCGCCTCGTGCTCGTGCTCGTGCACATGCCCGTCACCGCCACGCCCGCGCTTCTTGCGCTTGCCGCCGCCTCCGGCGGAGGTCGGCTGCTCCATGTGCACGATGACACCGCGCCCGTTGCAGTGGACGCAGGTCTCGGAGAAGGACTCCAGCAGGCCCTGGCCGACCCGCTTGCGGGTCATCTGCACCAGCCCCAGCGAGGTCACCTCGGCCACCTGGTGCTTCGTACGGTCCCGGCCCAGGCACTCCAGCAGCCGGCGCAGCACCAGATCGCGGTTGGACTCCAGGACCATGTCGATGAAGTCGATGACGATGATGCCGCCGAGGTCGCGCAGCCGCAGCTGGCGCACGATCTCCTCGGCCGCCTCCAGGTTGTTCCTGGTGACGGTCTCCTCGAGGTTGCCGCCCTGGCCGGTGAACTTGCCGGTGTTGACGTCGACGACGACCATCGCCTCGGTCCGGTCGATCACCAGCGAACCGCCGCTGGGCAGCCAGACCTTGCGGTCCAGCGCCTTGGAGAGCTGCTCGTCGATCCGGTACGTGGCGAAGACGTCGACCTCGGAGGTCCACCTCGACAGCCGTCCGGCCAGGTCGGGCGCGACGTGCGAGACATAGCCGTGGATGGTGCCCCAGGCGTCCTCGCCGCTGACGACGACCTTGGAGAAGTCCTCGTTGAAGATGTCGCGCACGACGCGGACGGTCATGTCCGGCTCGCCGTACAGCAGGGTCGGAGCGTTGCCGCTCTTCGCCTTCTTCTGGATCTCCTCCCACTGCGCCTGGAGCCGCTCGACGTCACGGCGCAGCTCGTCCTCGCTCGCGCCCTCGGCGGCGGTGCGCACGATGACGCCCGCGTCCTCGGGGACGATCTTCTTGAGGATGGTCTTCAGCCGGGCCCGCTCGGTGTCGGGCAGCTTGCGGCTGATGCCGGTCATCGAGCCCTCGGGGACGTACACGAGGTAGCGGCCCGGGAGGGAGACCTGGCTGGTGAGACGGGCGCCCTTGTGGCCGATCGGGTCCTTCGTCACCTGGACGAGCACCGACTGGCCGGACTTGAGCGCGCTCTCGATGCGCCGCGGCCCGTGGGCCATCCCCAGCGCCTCGAAGTTGACCTCACCCGCGTACAGGACGGCGTTGCGCCCCTTGCCGATGTCGATGAAGGCGGCCTCCATCGACGGCAGCACGTTCTGGACCTTGCCCAGGTAGACGTTGCCGACGTACGAGGTCGACTGCTCCTTGTTGACGTAGTGCTCGACGAGCACGCCGTCCTCCAGGACGCCGATCTGCGTACGGTCGCCGTGCTGGCGGACCACCATCACGCGCTCGACGGCCTCACGGCGGGCCAGGAACTCGGCCTCGGTGATGATCGGAACGCGTCGACGGCCCTGCTCACGGCCTTCCCGGCGGCGCTGCTTCTTGGCCTCCAGCCGGGTCGAGCCCTTGATGGACTGCACCTCGTCGGACGGCTCGGCGGCCTTGCGCGGCTCGCGGACCTTGACGACGGTGCGCTCGGGGTCGCTGTCGCCGAGCTCGGCTTCGCCGCCGGAGTCACCGGCGCGGCGACGACGGCGACGACGGCGACGGCTGGTGGAACTGGAGCCACCGCTCTCGTCGTCGTGGGCGTCCTCGGCGTCCTCGGCGTCCTCCTCGGCCTGCTCGGCGGTGTCCTCGGCGTCCTGCTCGGCCTGTTCGGCGGCGAGCTCGTCGGAGTCGCCGTCCCCGGACTCGCCACGGCGACGACGTCGGCCACCACGCCGACGGCGCCGGCGCGAGCCGGTCTCCTCGGCGTCGTCACCCTCGTCCCCGTCGACACCGTCCTCGGCCGACTCGTCGGCCTCGTCGGTCTCGTCCTGCACGGCGGTGCCGGTGACCTCGGGCTCCTCGGCGTGGGCGGCACCCCGACGTCGGCGACGGCGCCTCGAACCGGCCTGCTCCTCGGTGGAGGCGGTGGTCTCGGCCGCCTCGGCGACCTCCGCGACGGTCTCGTCGGTCTCGTCGGTCTCCTCGACCTCCGCGACATCCTCCGCCGCCTCGGCGGCAGCCTGCGCGGCGGCCCGCTCGGGCGTCTGGAACCGGGGCTCGGTGAAGACGGGCGCCTGGAACACGGCGACCGCGGGCCGCGCGGGACGGCGCGGGGAATCGGACTCGGCCTTCGGCTTGGCGGGCTCGGAGAACCCGATCGCCGCCTGGCGCACGACCCGGCGGCGCGAGCGGCGCGGGGAGGTGTCCTCGTCGGCCGGCGCCGACACGGCGGGGGTCTTCGCCTCGGCGGCGGGAGCCTTCACCTCGGCGGCCGGTGCCTCCACGCCGGCCTGAGCACCCTCGGTGCCCGCGCCGGCCTCGGTGCTCTCGGCGCTCTCAGCGCTCTCATCGCTCTCGGTGCCTTCGGCAGGAGCGGAGACGCGGCGCGTGGCACGCCGACGGGCGCGGCGCGGAGCGGCCTCCTCGGCCTCGGCGGCGGGCGTCTCCTGCTCGGCACTCACCTGAGCCTCAGCGGCCTGCGTGGTCTCGACGGTCTCAGCGGTCTCGGCCGCCTCGGCGGCAGCCGCCGGTGCCTCGGAGGGCGCGGTCACCCGGCGGGTGGCACGACGACGCGTACGAGGGGCGGGCGCGGCCTCGGGCTCGGCGGCGGCAGCCACAGGCGCCTCTTCGGTCGCTGCGGGCTCCGCGCTCTCCTCGGTCGCCACCGCCTCGACAGGTGCGGCCGCACCGCGCGTGGCCCGACGGCGGGAGCGGCGCGGCGCGGGCTCCTCGGCGGCCGCGGAGTCACCGGCTTCGTCGCCGGAAGCGGCGATCTCGGCGGCGGGCTGCACCGCGGCAGCGGCGGACACCACGGTCTCGGCGGCCTCAGCGGCAGCCGGTGCGCCGGCGGGCGCGGAAGCGCGGCGGGTCGCACGACGTCGCGAACGAGCGACAGGCGCGGCCTCGGCGGCCTCGCCGGTCTCCACAGCGTCGTCGGTCTCGGTCTCGATGTCCTCGTCGGCCACGAGCTCGGCGGCCTCGGCGGCCGCCACAGCCGGTGTGGTCACCTCGACCGGGGCCTCGGCGGCGACCGGCGGGCCCGCCGGTCGGGAAGCGGCACGGCGCCGACGGCGCGGCGGCAGGGTGTCGCTGGGGGTGTCGGATGTGGAGTCCTGCACGGACTCCGTCGATTCGGTCGGCTCGAGCATGCGGGCGTTTCTCCCGTCAGGCTCCCGGGCGCCGCGCCTGGTCCGGCGTCGATCGATGTCGATCGCCGTTGACGTCCGCGGCTCGCGCAGTGCGCGATGGCCGCCGTCCGGGGCGCGGGCGCCGCACGGGAGCTCTCTAGTGTCCTGTCTCACCGGTTCCGTACGCCGAATGCGTACGGCCTGGCGAAAGTCTTGTGGTTGGTGCGCTGCCCGACCCAGGTGGCTCCCGAGTACGAGGGCGGCGCTACGACGTCCGTCCCTTCGCGGGACCTTCCCTACGCCGGCGCCTTCGCGGCGGCAGTGGCGCCGGCCGTGGGGGGCTCGGTCGCTGCTGCCTCGCGGTCGGGCGCGAGCGGGTCGGTCACCGTGCCGGTCTCTTCATCGAGCAGCCCCTGCGCCAGCCTGGTCACCGCTACGGGGACCGGCGGCGCCAGGTCGGCCACGGCGCGGAGACCGGACAGGACGTCGTCGGGTCGTACGGCAGGCGTCACGTGCCGAACAACCAGCCGCAGTATCGCACAGGGCTGGTCGATAGGCCTATCAGCCTGTGCATTCTGTGATTCCGCGCTCTCGAAGCTCTCGAGACCCGCGACCGCCGAGCGGGCGTCGAAGGTGCGCATGCCGTTCTTGGCCATGCGCTGGACCTCGACGGTCTCGGCGGTGTTGAACGCCTCGACCGCACGCCGGGCGTCCGCCGGATCCACGCCGTCGAGCCGCAGCTCCCACACGGAAGCCGTCAGCCGGTCGGCGAGACCCGAGGTACGCGCCTCGACCGCGTCGACGACGTCGAGCCCGTCGGGCAGCGACTCGTCGAGGAGGGCACGCAGCTTCTCCGGATCGCGGGGCGCGGCGAGCGCGATCTCCAGGTACTCCGCCTCACTGCCCGTGCCGGTGGGTGCGGCATTGGCGTACGACACCTTCGGATGCGGCGTGAAGCCGGCCGAGTACGCCATCGGCACCTCGGCACGGCGCAGCGCACGCTCGAAGGCACGCTGGAAGTCTCGGTGGCTGGTGAACCGGAGGCGGCCGCGCTTGGTGTAGCGCAGTCGGATGCGCTGCACCGCAGGTGCGGGCGGCGGGCCTTCGGGCTGTCGCTTGCCCAGGGGAACTTCTCCTTGTGTACGGCGGACGGACCGCGGCACCACCCCCGCCCGAGCGGGGGGCATCCCGGCTGACGCCTGTCCGGCGTCGCTTCCGGTCCGGATCATCCCCGCGTCGGCGGGGACACTTCGCGCCTGGTCCTACCGTCAAGGGTACGCGCCTTCTCCGGCACCGGTTCCCGTCGGGCCACGGCCTCCGGCTGCCGGGGCTCGCCGAAAAGCATCCGCCGGAAGTCGGCACGGGCCTGCCGAGCGGACTCGCGGGCGGTGGCGAGGGCCTGCCGAGCGGTCCGGCCGACAGCGCGCGCGACCTCGGCGGCGGGCCGCAGCACGGTGTCCCGGACGACGTGCCCGACCGGCGTCAGCACCGTCCGGTACACCCACCGCACCGGCTCCACGAAGATCCACCGGAAGAGGGTCCCGAGGAACCGCCCTACGGCGAGGGAGATGTGCCCCGCCACCCGCCAGGCGTGGCCCAGGGCGTCCCCGACCTCGCGCGCGACGACGGCGAGCACCCGTCCGACCGGTACCAACACCCAGCGCCACAGGGCCAGGGCGGGCAGCACGACAAGGACGCGGGTGATCCAGTACAGGCCCAGACCGATCCCGCCGGCGACCACGCCCACCAGCCATGCGATCGCCCGCCCCACGGGCGCGAGGACCCACTCGTACGTCCACACGGCCGGTACGACGACCAGATACCGCGCCAGCCACGCCAGGCCCCTGTACAACCCGATCCCGAGGCCGGCCAGCAGGAACCCGACGCTGCGCAGGACCCACAGCAGCGCGTGCCCGGCCGGGGTGAGCACGCGCGCGTACACCCAGGCGAAGCCCGCGCCGACCCCCCGGGCCAGCCATGCGAGGGCGTGTCCGAGCGGCGTCAGCAGGTGGCGGTAGCACCAGACGGACGGCACGACGACGAGTACGTTGCCCACCCAGGCGAGCGCGACCCCGAGGGGTACGACGACGTACCGCCACAGCCCCACCCACGGCCACACGAACAACGCCCGCCCCACCCACGCCAGGGCACGTCCGAGGGGCCGTCCCAGGGGGCGCAGCACCGTACGGTGCAGGAACCGCCCGCCCACGACGAGGGCGTCCCACACCATCCGCACCGGGACGACCAGCACGAGCACGACGATCCGCACCGGGACGCGGATCACGACGGCGAGGCACCCCTCGGGGTCCTGCCGCCGCGGCGGCACCTCGCGTGGAGCCTGCTTCTCGAGATCCATGTCCAGGTAGACGCGTCAGCCGCCCGTGCGGATGCGGTACCGCGGCTTTTCGCCCGGCGACCGGGGTGGTGACCTGTCGTCCGACAGCGGACGACGGTGTACCCCGCCTGGCTCGTGCGAGTCGGCTCCCCGGCGCGGGATCGACCGCTCAGCAAGCCGGGCCCGGTGCGGCGTAACTATTTCTGGTGACAGGGATGGCTCCCGTTTTTTACGCGCACCGGGACGGAACGTTTTCCCCTGAAGTATTTCTTCGACGGCCGGACCCGGGACGCCTTGAGCCGGGCCGGTCCCTGTGGTGCTTTTAGGCGACAAGCACCGGGGCTAGATCGTCTCCGGGTCCGCTACCTGAGTTGACCCGATCGAAACATGCGATGAGGATGGTAAATGAGTCGCCGTGTGGCGCACAACGCCTTAAGACCTGATTGCGAGTATGTACCTGGCTCCGCAGGTCAGCGACAAGCGACATCATTTCACCCTCGACTTGGACCGAACAAGTGCGTGCGGTGAGTTGCGCATTCATCTCGACCGAACACGAAAAGCATGCGGGACAGAAAAACTCGAAATCCGCGGCAACACCGCGACCTCAAGATGGCCGGACGTATTGCGTGGGATCCCGCGCCCCGAATCGTCACTAGTGAAATTCGATGAGCAGAAGAGAGGACGCGACCATGCGGTACTGCGGTCGGAAGCAGCAGATAGCGACGGCTATAGCGTCGGCGGCGATGGTTGGAGGCCTTGTCACCATTGGGACTCCCGCTTCGGCCACGTCTGCACCGAATGGCACAGTTCCCAGCGCTCAGGTGCAGGCCGGGAGGGCCGCATCGCACCTGCTCCCGGAAAGGCCGTGCAAGCAGAAGAATTGCGGGACTAAGAAGCCCAGCTACAAGAGGCCCGGCGGCAACACCCAGGGCGGCACGCAGGGCAGCGGTCGCGGCAACACCCAGGGCGGAACCCAGGGCAGCGGTCGCGGCAACACCCAAGGCGGAACCCAGGGTGGCGGCGGCGGTGGCAACACCCAGGGCGGGACCCAGGGTGGCGGCGGCGGCAACACCCAAGGCGGAACCCAGGGCAGCGGTCGCGGCAACACCCAAGGCGGAACCCAGGGTGGCGGCGGCGGTGGCAACACCCAGGGCGGGACCCAGGGTGGCGG
>NZ_JBHWCC010000026.1:48301-129000 GCF_042735715.1 Streptomyces sp. NPDC059582 | reverse complement strand
CCGCTACGAGCGGAAATCCGAACACTTCCTTGCCTTCGTCGGCATAGCCGCAGCCCTCATCTGCCACCGCCGACTCACCAACTGAAACGACGTCTTATGCCCTCTACGGCTGGACCAAGGACAACTCGTGGTCATCGAGCAGCGTCTCCTTCACCCTGACCGACCGGGACCGGCTCACCCCGGGAACGGTCCGCTACGACGACGTCTCGGCCAGCGGCGGCGAAGCCGCAATCACCGTTCCTGTAGCGGAGTTCAAAGCCAGAGCCTGCGAGAACAGTTGACGCCACGGCGCCATGCGCCAGGCCAGGCACTCCCCCAGACCACGAACGGCAACTCACGCCGGTACTCGGGCTGCAGACCGTGATCCTGCCGGCCGGTTACCAGGTCCCGGACCGGCCCGATCCCCGTCTCGATCGGCCCTGGCCTGATGCACGTGCCGTCTCAGCCGGACTGGTCAGTGAAGGGGTTGGGGCTGGTGATGGATCGGTCCCGACGAACTCGCTGATCTGCACCGTCGGTTCGAAGCCATTCCCGGGGCCCTAGCCCAGATCGACTGGGGTGATGAGGGAGACATCTTCACCGCGGCAGGAATCAAGATAACCGGAACACTTCAGTCAGCATCAGCGGCGGCCTGTGGAGTTTTTGTGGGAACCATCCGCGGCCGGTCACTGTCCCCTAAAATGGTGCAGAAACCAGCAATCCGCCGTGGCACCTCATGGGGGGACTGTGAACATCAAAGCGTCAGCAGCAAGTCGCGTGCACCGCACCGTGATCGCACTTCTCGTCCTAGCAACGACGGCACTAGCCATGACCACTGCGACGGCTGGTACCGAGGCCGTGAAGACCCGGGCCGAGCCCGTAGAATTCGGCTTGGCTGCCCCCACTCACTCGATCAAGAGCACGGTCACGGGTCGCTGCCTGGACGACAGCGTCGCCTATGGTTTGCGGACGTTTCCGTGCAACGGGCTCGCGTTCCAGAAGTTCACCTTCTGGCGCGGCCCTTACGGCACCTATCTGCTGCAGAACCAGGCCACCAAGCGCTGTCTCTACGACGGCCTCACTAGCGGGATCCAGGCTCGAACGTGCACCGGCTCCAGCAACCAGCACTGGTACCTCATTACCTGGGCCCGTGGTGGCCCATATGGCTTCTCGAACCGCTACACGAGGCGATGCATCGACACCACTTCTTTCGCAGGCGTCAGCATATTGCAGACTCTATCGTGCAGCACCGTCAACCGTCAGAAGTTCTATCTCCGGTGACCGCTTCTTAGCGAGACAATCTGCGCGATGCAGCCTGAGCCCGAATCCACCGAAGTGATTCCGGGGTGAGTGTGGCGAGGATCGCAGGACGGCGACAGGGCGCGAGGTCACCGGAACCAGGCCGAAACCCTCCGAGCCGGGGTGAACGCCCGTGTCTCCTGACAGCACCTCCGAGACCACCGAGGTTCCATCCGAGATGGCCCGTCGCTGCCCGCAATGCGAGACCGTCTTCACGGTCGCCGACCGCATGAGCCGACGAGCGTTCTGTTCACCAGCATGCCGCGACCAGAACCGCCGGCGCACTCCGGTCCGGAGGACGTGCCCGCAGTGCAAGAACGACTTCACGAACGACATCAGCCCCAGGCGGATCTTCTGTGCGCCGAGTGCCGGAACGCAGCCCGCAGCGACGAGAACGTGATGGAGAGCCGGACCTGCCCGGTCTGCGACGACACCTTCGACTCAGCCAAGACCGTCCGGCAGGTCTACTGTTCCCCGACCTGCCGCAAGGACGCTGAACGCTTCCGTGACCGGGCACGAGACCGGGACCGGGCCCGCCGACTCGGGGAAACCCCTCGCTCGGCATCGCCCGCCCCGCCCACACTTCCCGACCTGCCGCCAGCACCCAAACCGACGACACGACCCACACACCGACAGGCCCCGGAGCGAGACCCACTGGAGCCGACCGCAACCCGCAACTGCCCTCACTGCCAGCGGCCCCTCACCATCGTCGCTCTCCTGGCGACACCGGAAGCCGCCCGTCCCTCAGTTCCCACCGGCCTTCCCGATGTCGTCCCAGTCCGCAGGGCTCCGTGAAAGGACCATCGACTGGTCGGCAGCCGAAAGTCCCGGCTGCCGACCGCGAGGTGCCGACTCGTTGACCGGCCGGTGAGCCGTGGCCGGGCTCTACTCTGCTGCGATGACGGACAGCAAGCTGATCGTCGACGTACGCGGTCGGCAGATAGAGACGCTCAACGATTTCTGGACGCGGTTACCGAGCCGTGTGGGCTGCCGAAGTGGTTCGGTCGGAACCTTGACGCGTGGTCGGACACGAGCGAGACGCGCGGCATCTCGGAGGTCATAGACAGCCACGACGTCCTGGTCGTGCACGTCGACCAGAGTGGCCTCTTCGAAGGGAGCCGCCGGGAGGCCCAAGTCTTGGCCGACATCTTCGATGGTCAGCAGAACCGACTCGTTGTCCACTCCCCACCGCGAAGAGTGTCCCTGGTCGTTTTCTAGGCTCTGTCCGCAGTTCCGTGAACAGTCAGAAGGACCGGAAGATCCCCTCGGGATCATCGTGAGCCCATGCCGCGAACTCCTCGAAGCCCAGGTTGCCGATGCTCAGGTTCGCGTAGACCTCGTGGAGCCTTGCGGGGATGGTGCGGAAATCACTACCGAACTCGGTCAGTTGTTCGTAGTCCTCTTCGTCCACGCATTCCTCCCGCGTCAGCGTGGTGACCGCCAGCAGTGGGTGGTTCTCGGCCTGCATGGTTGTACGGTCGGCGAGAAAGACAACGGCCACGTTGTCGTCGCCGCGGACCGCCGTCAACACCTCGTCAACGGTCGCCCCTGACCAGGCCGGATCGTCGATAAAGTGGACGTGTGCCTCGTACTGCCCGTCTCCCCAAGCCTCCATCAGCGCCGCCACCACGTCCTGCCACGCCTGGTCGTCGACGTAGTCAATTCTGACGACCAGGGCATCGAACTCATCACGGCCGGTGACGGCCGGCAACGTTCTCAAGGATCCTTCTCCTCGGTGATAATCGGTGAGCCGTGTCCGACTGTCTCATGGGCCGTTCTCGAGGATGCGGGTCCGGAGGAGTTCGAACGAGGCGGGCCCGTACATGGCTCACTTGAGCGTTTTCACCCGGTTTACCTGTCCCTCAACGACCCCGGAGCTCCAGGGCAGGGTCAGACCGGCAGTCACCGCGTCAAGGTCCTGGCGAAGGAAGCCGGCGAAGCCCTTCATGGGCTTCGGTGCGTCCTGCTCGGCCTGTCGGATCCACTCCAACAACAGATATCCGCGCTGGTGACGGACCAGGGCGGCGAACGCCCGAGCGAGATCGCAGGCCCGTGTGATGTCGGTGCAGGCGAGCCGGACTTGAAGAAGTCGATCTTCCTGGCTTTCGGAAAGCGTCTCTCGGGGCCGCATGATCCACGAGGTGACCTTTCGAGGGCTCGGAATGTCGGCCCGGACCGGTTCGGCTGTGCCTACGCGAAGGGCGGCGAGGTGTTTGCGGACGACCTGGTGGCTGCCGCGGTAGCCGCGAGCCTGGATCTCCAGGAACAGGCGTGTGCCGCTGACCTGGCCTTGAGCTTCGGCAAGGCGGGCGTTGAGGTATGCCTTGAACAGCTCCAGGACGCCGTTGGGGCGGCGCTCGCGGGCGGAGGCCAGCAGCACGTCGAGATTCGTGTCGCGGAAGCGGCGCACAGTCTTTCGGTCGAGGTTCAGACGGCGGGCAACCGCGCTGATCGTCCAGCGTTTCTCCAGCAGGCGGTGGATGTCCTCGTAGCGGTGCCGGGTGCGCTCGATCGGCGAGCGTCGATGGCGGCGAAGACGGCAGCGGGAGCAGTCCGTGGGCGTGCGATGCTGTCCCGTCGCTCCGGCGGCGGGACGTCCGGGTCGAGATCGAGGCCGGGGAGGCTGGGGAGGGCGGGCGGGCGTGGCGCGTAGTCATATCGTGGCCAGGTACGTCTTGAGGTTGGCGGTGTCGGTTGCGACTCCGCGCAGGGTGTCGGGAGCGACCTTGACGGTGTAGCCCTGGTGCTGCAGTCGAGTGGTGACGGCGTTCCATCTGGAGGCGCCGGCCCGGGCGCCGTGCACCAGGACGATCATCGGACGGGTGTGGTGGCAGTGGGCGGCGGCGTTTGCGGGGCTGCCTGCGGTCAGCGCCAGGGTGCCGGTGACGGCGATGGCCGCTGCCGCGACACGTATGCGGTTCATGATGTCCGTTCCGTTGTTTGTCGGAGGTCGGGATCCGTCCGGGTGTTGGCGGCGCCGGCGGCACCTGGACGTCTGTGGGGAGGTGTTGCGGGCCGTCTGGTTGCGCGTGGCGCCGCGGGGCGTGGGCCGGTCAGGAGCCCTTGTTCTGCGGCCACTTGAGGGAGAACTCGGCGATCTCGCGCCATGGTCGATGGTGAGTGAGTGACCGCGGTCGGGAAATTCTTTGAGGTGTGACGGCCCTGGCGTGGCGGTACTGCTTGAGGTGGCGTTCGTGATCGCGGGAGGCGGTGTGGTCCGTGCCTCCCGCGATCAGCAGCGCGGAGGTCGTTGCGGGTGTCGACCTTGAGGGGGCTGTTCGGCGAGAAGGTCATCACCGAGGCCTCGAACAGCGGCTTTGCGGGGCCGGGGATGGTCCACTGTTCGTGCAGCGCGTCCGATTCCTTCGTGCTGAGGGCGTTTGCAGGGCTGTAGCGGAACTGCTCGCGTGTCAGTCAGACGGCACGTTTGTGGTTGGCAGCGTTCTTCAGGCCGGGAAAATCGTCGGCGCCATCACGGGGACGCCGGCAGCACCCCGCATGCTGCTGCTCGGCAGGTACGACCAGGACAGGCAGCTCCAGTACACCGGACGCACCAGCACCCTTTCCCCAGGCAACTGGTCACGCCGTCGCCGGACTCGTCACCCCAGCCCGCCGCCCCGCCGGACACGCCGGCGAGACGGCTCGTTCCTACGGGATCGTGAGCACGACCTTGCCCCGGATGTGCCCCCCGCCAATGCGCTCGTGCGCCGCCCGGGCATCCGCGAGCGGGAACGTGCTGTCGATCGCAACGCGAATCCTCCCCGCGTCGACCAAGCTCTCCAGTTCCGCGAGCTGCGCGCCGCTCGAGCGGACCGACACCGCGGTGACCGTAACGCCCAGCTCCGCGTTCTCCTCGTCGTCGAACTGGCCGAAGTACACAGGGTAGAGAGACCCGCCGCGCTTGAGGGTGCGCAGGAAGCGCCTGCTGCCTGGACCCCCGACAGCGTCCAGGACCAGGTCGACGTCACGGACGACGTCCTCGGGCTTCTCCTTGGTGTAGTCGATGAACTCGTCGGCGCCGAGCTCGCGCAGGAACGGCTCGTGGGCGCCGGAGGCCACGGCGATAACGCGGGCCCCCTTCCACTTGGCGAGCTGGAGAGCGAGGTGCCCCACGCCACCGGCAGCGCCGTTGATGAGCACCGTGCTCTCGCTGTCGAGTGCCATGGGACGGTGCTGGGCCTCCTGGAACGGCGAGGGATGATCGTGTCCGACTTCGATCAAGAACTGCCATGCCGTCAACCCCGACATGACCAGTGCGGCGGCCTGTACGTGGTCGATGCTGGCCAGCTTGCGGGCCAGGTCGGACGCCGGCGCGGTGACGTACTCGGCGTACGCGCTGCTCTGGAGAACGGTGGGGAAGCGCAGAAGGCCGATCACCTCATCTCCGACCGTGAAGCCGTTGACGTCGGCCGCGACGGCTTCCACGACGCCTGAGACGTCGGTCCCCGGAATCAGGGGGAGATGGAACTGAGGCCTGATCTCCGGGGGGATGTCAGGCATCCCCTCGCGCGCATACCGGTCAACAGGGTTGACGCCGACCGCGTGCACGCGCACGAGCACCTCACCCGGCCCCGGTTCGGGAACCGGCACCTCCTCGTAACGCAGCACCTCAGGGCCGCCGAACTCGTGCAATTGGATCGCCTTCATGGTCTGTTTTGGCACAGCACTCTCCTGCTTCTCTCGCGGGGGTAAAGGAAATGGATCAATGATCCGTTTTCTGGAGTATTGGTTCTAAGGTGTCGGCGACGGCCGGCCAGTCGCGGCGCGGCCTGTGGCACCCGGGCTGCCGGGCTGCCGGGCTGCCGGGCTGCCGGGCGACGGAGAACACCGTTGCGTTCGTCCGGCGGGGGTGTCGGTCTTCGGGCCGAACCGGAGGCATCAGGGTCAGGCACGGTCCGTCCAGCCGTGGACGGTGGGTTGTGAGGTTCGTCAGCGGCCAGAAGAGGATCGTTCCTCCCCGGCAGTGGGCCGAGTCACCCGGCGGTGTCAGGTCGGTCTCGGTAGGTCTCCAGCAGCCGGAGCCAGACCTCGCCGAGGGTGGGGAAAGCCGGGACGGCGTGCCAGAGCCGGTCGAGGGGCACCTCTCCGGCGACGGCGATGGTGGCCGAGTGCACCAGTTCCCCGACACCCGGGCCGGCAAAGGTGACGCCCACCACGGTGTTGCGGTCGGTGTCGACGAGCATGCGGGCCCGGCCGCGGTAGTCCTCGCCGTACTGGTGGGCCCCGGCGACGCGGTCGAGATCGTAGTCGACGACCTCGATGCGGCGGCCGCTCTGCTCGGCCTCGCGGCTGGTCAGGCCGACGGAGGCGACCTCGGGGACGGTGAAGACGACCTGGGGGACGGCCGCGTGGTCGGCGGTGGCGACATGCGCGCCCCAGGGGGCGTCCTCGATGGACTCTCCCTTCGCGCGGGCGCCGATGACAGTGCCGGCGATCCGGGCCTGGTACTTGCCCTGATGCGTCATCAGGGCGCGGCGGTTGACGTCGCCGACCGCGTAGAGCCAGTCGCCGTCGACACCGGTGACACGGAAGGTGTCGTCCACGGTCAGCCAGTCGCCGGGGGTGAGACCGACGGTCTCCAGGCCGACGTCACGGGTCTGCGGAGCGCGGCCGGTCGCCAGAAGGATCTCGTCCGCGGCCAGCTGACCGCCGTCGGAGAGCGTGATCCGCAGCTCGCCCCCTTCGCCGCCTTCGCGGGCCAGGGAGGTGACGGTGGTGCTGAAGCGGATGTCGACGCCGGCGTCGCGCAGTCCGTCGGTGACCAGTTCGCCGACGAACGGCTCCATCCGCTCGAGAAGTCCGTCGTCGAGGACGAGCATGGTGACCTGGGAGCCGAGGGCCTGCCAGGCGGTGGCCATCTCGACGGCGACGACCCCGCCTCCGACGACGGCCAGCCGCCCTGGCACCTTGTCGGCGCTGGTGGCCTCGCGGCTGGTCCAGGGGCGGACGGTGTCGAGTCCGGGGATCGGGGGCAGGGCGGCACGGGTGCCGGTGCAGACGGCGACGGCCTGCCGGGCGGTCAGCGCGATGGTGTCGCCCTCAGAGGTCCGCACGGCCACCTGCCTGGGGCCGGTGAGGCGGCCATGGCCCCGTATGAGGTCTACGGAGACCGAGTTCAGCCAGTCGACCTGGTCCTCGTCCTTCCAGTACGAGGACATCTTGTCGCGGTGTGCGAGGACCGCCTCGACGTCCAGCGGGCCGGCCACCGCCGGGTCGAGGCCGGGTACGCGGCTCGCGTCGGCGCGTGCCACCACTGGCCGCAGCAGCGCCTTGCTCGGGTCGCAGGCCCAGAACGAGCACTCACCGCCCAGGAGTTCACGCTCCACGAGCACGGCGCTGAGCCCTGCGGCGCGGGCGCGTTCGGCCACGTTCTCGCCGACCGGTCCTCCGCCGATGACGATCACGTCGTAGGTGCGGGTTGCTTCGTTCATCGTTGCTGATTTCCTCACTGATTCGTTCCTCATTACTTCGCGACTGGGTCGAACACTCCGGCCTTCCGCGGCTCGGTCGGACACTCCTTCGGCTGCGGCTCATCACCGGCCGAGATCGCCGTTCCCCGGCGCCGGACATGCGCCGGGGCCGCTCCATGGAACGGGACCAAGGGAAGGGGGAGGGGCGGGGTCAGGGGATGGCGTCGGCACCTGCGCGGCGCGGCCCTGTGGCACCCGGGCTGCCGGACGGCGGAGAACACCGCCCCGCTCGTCCGGCGGCCGGTGTCGGCCTTCGGGCCGGACCGGGAGGCATCAAGGTCGGGCACGGTCCCGTCCAGCCCCGGACAGTGAGTTGTGGGGTTTGTCAGCGGCCGGGGAGGCGCTGGGAGACCTCCTGGAGTACCCAACCGTTGCCGTCCGGGTCGCTGAAGGTGAGGTAGGAGCCGTAGGAAGCACGCTCCGGGTGGAGGCCGGCCAGCCGCTCCTGGCCGGGGCTGCGGTGGGTGACGTCCCCACCTTCGTGGCCGTGGAAGAGGCCGTCGGCCTCGTGAAAGATCTCGCCGACCGCGATGCCGCGGCCGACGAGCGTCGCTCGGGCCTCCTCGATGTCGGAGACGATGAGGTACAGACCCTGGAACGAGCCGGGCGCGATGGGTGTCAGCCCTTCCCCGAAAATGATCGAGCATTCGGAGCCGGGCGGCGTGAAGTGCACGACCCGGACTTTCTCACTGGCCCTGTGATCGACGTCCAGGCGAAATCCTGCCTTCTCGTAGAAGGCCTTGGCGCGGTCGATGTCCGAGACAGGCAGCACAATCATTTCAAGCTTCAGATTCATTCGGGTGTCCTTGCTTATCGGTGTCGGCGTGCAAATCCAGATAACCAGCCTCGAGGGCGTTTTGGGGTGGTCTGGCAGGCCTGCTTCGGCCATGGCCCACTGGTCCAGGTACTGACAGGACCCCCCAGCCCCATCGCCGAGCAACGTGCGGTCGGGACAGGGGAGAAGGCGCTTTGACCTCGCCGGACGGGAACCCGTGACGAAGTCGAGGCGGCCGGGGGACGGCGTACGCCGTGGACACCTGGCCCCGGGACCTCACCGAAGTGGGCTGCCGGGGGACGGCGGCAGCCGGGTGGGCAGTTCACGGCAGCGGCTGACGAATCGTGTGCGGGGAAGCATCGGCCTGCGCCGGGCACATGGGCACCCGTTCCCCGGAGATTTCTCGACCGGTCGCTTTCACAACAATTCTGGTGACGATCCCGAATCCGCTGCATCCAGTCGACTGGGATATCGAAAAAGTGTCGACCCATGGGCTTGAGTAGGTCGCAGGGTCGAAGAACAAGGACACGGCTCCATTTCATGTTTGCCGACGACGGCCCCGGCTCTTTATCTCTCCAGGAACGACTCATGGGACCATTGCCATTCCACTGCGCATGTTGCCGGGAGGGCGGGTCGAGGGCTAACCTCAAAATATGGCCAAGGCATCTTCAGCTTCGCATGGCAACAAGGAGCTGAGTGATTTTTTGCGCTCGCGGCGCGCCCGCGTGGCTCCCGAGCTGGCGGGGGTCACACCGGGGGCGGGTCGCCGTGTTCCGGGACTTCGCCGCGAGGAGGTCGCCCTCTCGGCCGGATTGAGCGCGGACTACTACATCCGTCTGGAACGAGGTCGGGTGGCCAACGCTTCCGAGGCGGTGCTGGAAGCCGTAGCCCGCGCTCTGCGGCTGGATGACGTCGAGCGGGCGTATCTGTTCGACCTGGCAAGGCCACAGTCCGTAGCGCGAGTGAGACGTCGGCCTGCCCACCCGCGGCGAGTGCGTCCGGGCGCCTACGCACTGCTGGAGGCTCTCCGGGATGTGCCCGCCATGATCCTGGACGGCCGCATGGACGTCCTTGCCCTCAACGCGATGGCGCGCGCAGTGTTTGGCGATTTTGAGGCCATGCCGGTACACGAGCGCAATTTGGCGCGATTTTTGTTTCTCGACCCTGCGGCACGTGAACTATTCACGGACTGGGATATGACCGCGCGCATGGCTGTCGCCGGTTTGCGCCTGTACGCGGGTCAGCATCCGGAGGATTCGCAACTCGCCGAGCTGATTGATGAACTGTCGAGTGCGGATGCAGACTATCGCCGATGGTGGGACGCGCACGATGTGGAGGCGTTTTCCCACGGCACCAGACACTATCGGCACCCCTTGCTCGGTGACGTCACACTGGACTACGAGACCCTGGTATTTCCAGGTGACCCGGGCCATTGGCTGTTCGTGAGCACAGCCCGACCCGGCTCACGGTCCTCAGCGGCGTTGCGTGCTCTCGCCGCTCGGATCGGCGTCCAGGACACCACTGACTTGTAACGGTGATGTCGTGGGGTGCCGACAGGTCATGATTGTCACGGTGCACCAGGGTCACGAGGTACGTACAGGGTGGCGGGCTGCCTGCCGAGCGGAGAGCATTTCGTGAGCAGATCCGTCTGGGCGCGGGCGGGATGTGTCGGACTTCTTGCGGGAGACGCCGTGCCACTCCCGGTAGCGGCGGGCTGCGAGGGGCTTGATGCGAAAATGGGCCGCTTTCCACTACGCATAGCGGCGACCAGCAGTCCGCGGCCCGTCTCGTACGGCCACCGGGATCGGATCCTCAGCGGTATCGCCTTAGAAGACATCTCATTTGGCGAGTCTGCGGTAGCAGATGAGGGTTGCGGCGATGCCGGCGAAGGCGAGGAAGTGTTCGGCTTTGCGTTCGTAGCGGCGGTGGAGACGGCGGCAGCCTGCGAGCCATGACATCGACCGTTCCACGACCCAGCGGTGGCGCCCCAGACGCTCGGAGGAGTCGACGCCTCTGCGGGCTATGCGGTGGGTGATACCGCGGCTGCGGAGCCATTGCCGCAGGTGACGGTAGTCGTAGCCCTTGTCACCATGGAGCTTGTCGGGCTTGCGTCGGCGCGGTCCGCGTCGTGAGCGGACGGGCGGGATACCTCGTACCAGGGGCTCCAGTCCCTGACTGTCGTGCATGTTCGCGCCGGATATGCCGATCGAGAGCGGTAAACCGGTGCGCTCGGTGATCAAGTGGATCTTCGACCCGTACTTGCCGCGATCTACAGGATTCGGACCTGTCAGGTCCCCCTTTTCGTGGCCCGCATGTTCACCGAGTCGATCGCGCACCGCGACCAGTCCAACTCCCCACGCGCACCGAGTTCGTCCAGGACCAGGCGGTGCAGTTTGGCCCATACACGGGCCCTGGACCACTCGCTGAAACGGCGATGAGCCGTCGGCCCCGACGGTCCGAACGACGGCGGCAACTGCGCCCACGTACACCCCGACGTGGCAACGAACACGATCGCCGCCAACACCTCGCGGTCTCCATGACGTCGACGACCGCCACCCTGAGGCCGCACCGGAGCCGGCGGAACCACCCGCTCGAACAGCTCCCACAACTCATCCGGCACGAGACGCTCAACAATTCCCACGACGCCAGACTATCCAACAAGCCAAATGAGATGTCTTCTTACTCGGCGAGCAGATCCAGCAGCAGCCGGAAGTCTCCCTACGAGCCCTTTGAGGCAACGCTCTTCCACTGCGAGTTGTCCGACGAGCTCCCGCGCCGACGTCACCCTGATCGAGCCGACATCCGCGCCGCCGAGTGGTCTCGCGTCGCACCCATGATGGCGTCCACCATGCAGCACTACCTGGAGCAGATCGCGGGGACGCTGCGGCCGGGCACGGTGAAGAACGCCGAGCTGACGCTGCGGGAGTTCGCTCTGCTGGTGGCTGCTGAGGACACGACCGTGACGTGTGTCGCCGAGCTGAAGCGGCGGCACGCCGAACGCTACCGACAGTGGCTGCTGGAGCGACCAGCCGCCCGCGGCGGACCACTACACCGGCACACCGTCCGCGATCGGCTGAGCAAGCTCCGAGGATTCTTCCGCCGCCTGGACGAGTGGGACGCCGTCGACAGGCCGCCCCGCCAGCTGGTGTTCGACAGAGACTTCCCGATCGCGGACGAGCCGCTGCCACGCTTCTTCGACGACGCCGCAGCCGCCAAGCTGCTTGCCGCCGCCCGACGCGATCCCGATCCGTTCATCCGGCTGGCCATAGAGATCCTGGCCCGCACCGGAATGCGCCGCGGTGAGATGCTCGGACTCACCATCGACTCGGTGGTCCAGATCGGGTCCGCTTATTGGCTCCGCGTTCCGGTCGGCAAGATGCACACCGACCGCTACGTTCCTCTGCACCCTCAGCTGAAGACGCTGCTGGACGACTGGCTACTGCATCGGCCCGAGGGCCTGTGTTCGAACCTGCTGTTCACCGATCACGGTCGTGCGGTCAACGCCTCCCGCATCGAAGCCGCAGTCCGCAGGGCCGCCGAGAGTGCCGGCCTGGGCCGGGTCACGCCACACCAGCTGCGACATACTCTGGCTACCCAGGCGATCAACCGCGGCATGTCCATGGAGGCCATAGCCGCGCTATTTGGCCATCAATCGTTGTCCATGACACGTGTTTCGGATCGCCGACCGGACCGTGGCGGACGAGTACTTCGCCGTCTCGAAGAAGGTGGAGGCACTCTACGACGCCCCGCGCCGTTTGCCGGCCGACGTTGAAGGCTCTGAGATGGCCAAGCTCCGCCGGGAAATGCACCGCCGCATGCTCGGCAACGGCTACTGCGCACGCCCGGTCGAGATGGACTGCCACTTCGAGTCGATCTGTGAGTCCTGCACGTTCTTCGTCACTACCATCAAGTTCCGGCCCACCCTCGAGCGGCAGCGAGACGACGCTGCGAGCAAGGGCCAGGTCGCCAGGGAGCAGATCTTTGACGGGCTGCTGACTCGCCTCGACGAGCAAGCCGGATGACCAGCTTCAGCTGCTGCGACGCCAAAAGCCAGTATCGCGATACCGCCACCAGTACAGGACTGTGCAATCGTCAGGCCACGGTGCTTCCTGCTTGCCCAGGGGCTCAAAGTGGTCTCGCCCAGCATCGATCGGGCGCCAGTTCGGATCCAGAGGCTCGTCATCCCGAGGCGGCCTGACCTTGGTCACGAACCTCTCCTCACACGCTCCGAACCTCTTGAAGTTCTCCTGAGCCTCGGTCAACGACGGCCGGTTCGCTCCGCCAGCCCAATTCGGCCAGCGCAACTGCACACGGTCGTCCTCCCAGAAGCACACCGAGCAGATCTCATACGACCGGGGCGGATCACCCAAGGTCAGATGGCCGCAGCACACACACGGGAAGGTCAACACCACGGCGGACATCCTGCCGCATGCTCCCGCGATGCCCCAATCACTTTCCTGAGCTTGACATCGAGACCCGCATATTAGAGGCGTCCCGCGCCGGCTCGTCCCGGACAACCTCGACGCGCTGGAGGCGGCTGAACTGCTGCCTCTGCCGCCGACTCCGTTCCTGCTGGCCCGCTGGTCGACTGCCACCGTCGGCCCGGACATCCACATCAAGGTCGGCCGCACCCTCTACTCGGTGCCGTGGAAACTGATCGGCCGCCGCGTCGACGTCCGCTCCACCGCCACAATGGTCCAGGTCTTCCACGACGGCTCCCTAGTCAAGACCCACACTGCCCTTGACCAGGGAAACGCACTGACAAGAGTCACTATCCGCCGGAGAAGATCGCCTTCCAGATGCGGACGCAGGTCTGGTGCCGCAGCCAGGCGTCCGAGGTCGGCGATGCCTGTCGCGAGGTCGTCGACCAGCTGCTGGAGGTCAACGTCCTCTATCGACTCCGCGCTGCCCAGGGGGTCCTCGGCCTGCGGAAGAAGTACGGCGAGACACGGCTGGAGGCCGCCTGCGCCAGGGCCATCGCGGTCGGCGATCCGTCCTACCGCACCATCAAGGGCATCCTCATCGCAGGCACCGAGACCGATCCCGAACCCGAGACCAGCGGCGACGCGGGGGCCGCGGCCTTCCTCCACGGCCCCGCCCGGCTCTTCGCCACCGTCGCGACCCCCGACACGACGGACGACGACCACGACGACCAGGTCCACGACGAAGCCGAGGTGGAAGCCCGATGACCGTGATGGACGCCGCCCTGCGGGAGTCACTCAAGACCCTGCGACTGTCCGGCATGCTGGAAACCCTCGACGCCTGCCTCGCCCAGGCCCACGGCGGCGAACTCGGCCACCTCGACTTCCTCCAGGTCCTCTGTCAGGACGAGATCACCCGCCGCGAGACCGTCGCCTTCCAACGCCGCCTGCAACGAGCGAAGTTCGAGCAGCAGGTCACCCTGGAGGACTCGACTTCACGGTCTCCTCGAACCTGCCCGCCGCCCAGATCCGCGACCTCGGCGCCCTGCGATGGCTCCACCGGCGAGTCGGTCATCCTCTTCGGCCCGTCGGCGTCGGCAAGACGCATCACCCAGGCCCTCGGCCACCTCGCTGTCCGCCAGGGCGCCCACGTCCGCTTCGCCAAGACCAGCCGCATCCTCGCCGACCTCGCCGGCGGCCACGCGGACCGCACCTGGGAGCAGCGGATCCGCGAACTCGTCCGCCCCGACGTCCTCATCCTCGACGACTTCGCCATGCGGCAGCTGTCCGCGGCCCAGGCCGATGACCTCTACGAGCTCGTCTCCGAGCGGCAGGGACGCTCGCTGATCATCACCAGCAACAGGGCGCCCAGCGACTGGTATCCCCTCTTTCCCAACCCTGTCGTCGCCGAGTCCCTGCTGGACCGGCTCATCAATACCAGCCATCAGGTGATCATGAACAGGCCCAGCTACCGTCCGAACAAGCGGCCAAGGAACACGGCCGACAAGGCGCACTAGGGTCCGCCGTCCCGGCTTCCCACGACGACGCCTCAGGGGCACGAGTTGGCTTGTCAGAGGCATCCGCTACTTTGCGGGCCATGGGAAATTCAGGCGGATCATTGGCGACCCGATCCACGGGGGAACTGCATCAGCTCATGCGGGCAGCCGGGTTCACAGACATCGACGACACGGAGACGTTGGCGGACGGCTGGCAGGTCACAGACTTCGCCGACGCCGGACGGCGCAGCCTTGCCAACCTCGTCGAGCAAACGGGGGAACCGGCCGTCATGGTGTCCTTCCTCGACAGCGATGTGGGCTTCATCGAGGCCCTCACGCCCGACGGCAACAGCTGGGAGGGCCTGCTCAACCGCGAGATGGCGAAGAGCTACGAGATACCTCTGGAGCACTTCCCCATCGAACCCGCCGTGGCCGGCGCACTCGCCTGGTCGGCCGCCGCGGGACTGACGCCCGACGAGGAAGCCATCCGGCAGACACTCACCGGGTCGGCCCTGTTCGCGGAAGAACTCTCCTCAGCCCTCCTGGTCGCCCTGGGACTGCCCGGCGCAACCTAGCCCTCACAGACCAGGGCCTGGGGAATTACGTGAACTTACCCCTGGGGAATAACGCGATCGTCCACAGCAGTGCGTCACGGACCAGGGTGTGGGGACCGAGTTGGTGCCGGTCTGGGTGAACCCGGTCGTCTTCGCCGGCCTGGCGGTCTGCGTGCTCGCCGTCTGGGCGGGAGTCTCCGCCGCGATACGCCGACGCGCCGACCGGACGTGCGGTGAGGTTGAGGTGGGAGGCGGCGAACTCCGTAGCGGCGGGGTCGGCTGACCGCTCCGACACCCCTTGCCCGAGCCGTGGCCCGGGGAACGTGGCCGATCGGGTGCAAAGAACGCGCCATGAGGCGCGAGGGGGGCGTGCCGGGGAGTCCGGTCGGCGTGGCAGGAGCCTGTGTGCTCGTACGTTGATGCCGTGGAGGTGTCCGGATGCGTGCCATCCGTCGCGAGCGTTCCGTCTCTCCGGTGCGCTCCAGTACCACCCCAGGGGCCACAGTCAGCCAGCGGATTACTCGGCAGCAACTACGGCGCCGAACACAGCCAGGGGATTGTCTCGATCCCAATTGGAGGCAGCGACCCTTTCCAACTTGCCTGGCAGTTGGGCTGACAACGTGGTGAATCCCCTGGTAGATGGGTTTTCGACCAAGAGAACCGTCTCCACCAGAGGCTTCACGTGCTTGCTTACCCGTCGGGCGTCGACGTGTCCAGCTCTGCCCTCCGCTTCCTCACGCAGCAGTTGCGGCGGCACCGCCGTACGATCGGCTCCCGTTGGCGGCGCCTGAGCGCCGGTCGCCAGGCTTTGCTCGCGCTCGCTCATCTGCGAGTGGGGCACACGTATGCCCAACTCGCGGCAGGGTTCGGCGTCGGAACCACGACGGCCTACCGCTATGTCACCGAGGCTGTCGAACTCCTGGCCGCTCTTGCCCCCAGTCTGGCCGACGCGTGCGGACCGCCTCGGTGAAGGCGTTCGTGATCCTGGACGGCACGCTCCTGCCGATCGACCGCATTGCCGCGGACCGCCCGTTCCACTCCGGCAAACACAAGAAGCACGGGATGAACGTGCAGGTCATCGCAGACCCCTTCGGCCGACTGCTGTGGGTCTCACCGACACTGCCCGAAGCAGTCCACGACACAAGGCCGCGCGAACCCACGGCATTATCGACGCCCTGGAGGAAGCCGGCGTGGAGTGCTGGGCCGACAAGGGCTACCGGGGCGCCAACGGCACCATCCGGGTGCCCTACTGGGGTCGCTGGGAGACGCTGTCCGCAGGTCAGCAAGCCGTCCACCGCTCACACGCGAAGATCCGCGCACTCGTTGAGCAGGCCATGGCCACTCTCAAAACCTGGCGGCCCCTGCGCAAGCTGCGATGCTCCACAACCCGCATCACCACCCTCGTCCAAGCCGCCCTCACGCTGCACCTGACCTGCTCAAACTGAGGTTAAAAACAGCTCACTGTGCCCATGAGTTCGTGGCGTAACAGTGGGTCGAGGTCGGACAGCGGTCGTCCAGCATCAGCAGGTCGGGGCGCTTGCCGAAGGCGACTCGGGTGCGCTGGCCTCCGGAGAGGGTGCCGAGGTAGTCGATGTCGGTGAGGGCGACGTCGGAAAGCCCCATGGCGCGGGTTCCGCCGTCCTGGAAGTACACGTCCTTCAGCCCCTCGGCGACGACCCCGCGCATCTCCTGGTCGCTCGCCCCGGCGTCGCGTGCGTCGAACAGGCGCTGCACGTACGCCGGGGGGAGATGGACAGTGAGGCGGCGGAATCCTGTCCGGCACGGAGGGCGAAGACAGCCGCCGACGCGCAACAACAGCGGGCCGCCCGATCCCCTGACAGCACGCACACCCCGCCCCGCCCGTCCCCTTCGCCTTCACCTTCTCTTCTTCCCGGCCCTGGGGCGCGAGGAGGTGTGCAGAGGGGGACGTCGGGCTCCCCACCACGGCATGACACTGTCCACGCGCCTTGTATCCTTATGGCCACAAAGAACCGAAATCACCCCCACCCGCCGCCGCTGGCACACGGATCGGTGACCGGGCCGAATCGGCCGCCGTGAGGCGGGAGTTCAGGCGCTGCGCGGCTTGCGGCTCGTGGTCTGCTTCGTCGTCCTGGCGTCGGTCTTCTTCGCCGCGGTCTTCCTGGCCGGCTCTTTCTTCGTCCCCGTCTTCCTGGCCGACTCCTTCTTCGTCCCCGTCTTCGTGGCCGCGGTCTTCTTCTTCGGCTTCGCCAGCTCGTGCACCTCGGCCTCCCCCTCGACGCGGGAGGCCTTCGCCTTGTCCACCGACTCCTGCAAGGCGGCCATCAAGTCGAGCACCCTGCCCGGCTCCTCCTGCGGCCCGGACACCACGGGAAGCGTCTTGTGCTCTCGCTTGGCGTCGATGACCTGCTCGAGCGCCTCGGTGTAGGTGTCGCGGAACTCCCCGCCCTCCAGGTCCTCGCGGGTCATGGTGTCCATCAGCGCGAGCGCGCCCTCAATCTCGCTCTCGGACAGTTCCACCGCCACAGGCAGCAGCTCGGAGGGGTCGCGGATCTCGTCGGGCCAACGCATCGCGTGCAGCACCAGTACATCGCCGCGCACCCGCAGCAGGCCCAGGCGTTCGCGCCCGCTCCACGCGTACTTGGCGACCGCGACCTTCGCGGACCGGCCCAGCGCTTTCACCAGCAGCTTGTAGGGCTTCGCCGCCACCGCGCCGTTGGCCTGGAGGTAGTAGCCCTCCCCGATCCGGATCGGATCGACCGAGTCCAGCGGCACGAACCCCGCGATCTCGATCGCCTTCGCCGTCGGCAGCGGATGATTCGCCAGCTCCTCATCCCCGATGGGAATCACCTGCGTCTTCGACACCTCGTAGCCCTTGCCGATCTCCGCGGCCGTCACCTCGCGGTCCTCGATCTCGCAGAACTTGCGCACCCGCACCCGGCCCATGTCCTCGAGGTGGTACTGGTGGAACCGCACCGAGTGGTCCTCCGTCGCGCCGACCACGTGGACCGGCACCGTGACCAGGCCGAAACTGATGGCACCGGACCAGATCGTTCGGGGCATGGCAGACCTCCGCGAGACACCCCGAGCTCCCCCAGTGTGGGATCTCAAGTTCGGCTGCACAATCTCACCACCCGCTTCATATCGACTGCACTGTCCGTGTTCCTCGACCTTGTCCGGGGTTACGCCTCCCTGCCCGTCTCACTCTCCGCGCGCGAATCATGGGTGAGCTATCCTCCGCGCATGCGTGGACAGTTCACCGGCTGGCCTGAGCAGGCCATGGACGTGTTGTGGCAGCTCCAGGGCGAACCCACCCACGCGACCCGCGAGCGCTACCGCGCGGACCGCGAACGCCTGGTCCGGCAGCCGATGGTCGCCCTGCTCAACGAGGTCGCGGACACCGACCCCCGGTACGAGGACTTCTCCGTCTGGCACTACCGCACCGACTCCTGGTGGTGGCAGCACCAGGGCGCGGTGATCCGGCTCGGCCGCAAGATCGAGATCGGTCTCCGGTTCGACCTGGACGGCCTGCGGATCCAGGGCGCCTGGTGGTACCCCGATCCCGGCCAGGTCGACATGTTCCGCAAAGCCGTGGCCTCCGAGGGAAGCGGCCGCGAACTGTCCGCCATCGTCGAGGACGTGCGGAAGAAGGGCTACGACATCTCCGGGGACGTGATGAAACGCCCCCCGCGCGGCTATCCGACGGACCACTCCCGTGCGAACCTGCTGCGCCACCGTTCGCTGATCGCCGCCCGTCCCCTCGGCTGTGACGAGTGGCTGCACACCCCCGAGGCGGTCGACCGGGTCCTCTCGGCCGCCGCCGACCTGGACGCCCTGCTGATGTGGCTGGTCCGCCACGTGAAGCGCACCGCCTGACATCACGAGGGCGCCGCGCGGCACGGGAGCAACCACACCCGTGCCGGCGGCCCCCGCGCTCACAAGATGCGCACCGACACGGTCGAAGGCCGGCCCCGGACCGAGGGCCCCGGGAAGCACATCCGGCCGGAGTTCGGGAATGCAGGCACGGACCGGGGTGATGCCCCCGCGCAGCGCGATGTTGCGGTCGAAGATCCGGCGGCAGAACGACCCCCGCGTTTCCCGCCGTACGGCACCCCCACACAGCCGACCGCACCGCCGTCCCGGGTGATAGCGGGCCGTGTGGCTTTGTAGGTGAGTTTCAGGAACGTCTAATGCTCAGCGGCGGGAACGCCCGGTTCCACGAGGGAGTGATGTCGCCGAGTTTCAAGAACACCTCGGTGCTTGCTTCGGGACCATGGTTGTGCTCTGCACGACGCGGGAGCCGGGGTGATGCCGAAGTCCAAGGTCGATCTGTACGCGGCGATCCGTCGTGACGCCTAGGGCGGCATGTCGGTGCGGGCGCTCATGCGGAAGTACGGCGTGGGCTACGAGACCGTACAGAAGGCCCTGATTTCGGCGCTGCCGGAGCTGCAGCGGCATTCGCCGAAGTGCTGAGCGACCAACTGCGCTTGCTGGGCGCCGGCGCCGACCACCCCGAAACCCTCACCACCCGAAGCCACCTCGCCCACTGGCGGAAGCAGGCGGGAACGGACGACCCGGCCAGCCGCTAGCCATTCACGACCGCCCTGAAGTCTTCGAGCGCTGTATGCGCGCAGTACAAAGCCCGCTCGAACTCCGTCACCGTCACCGTGCCCCGCATCGAGCCACTGGAGGACGGCACAAGGTCCGGCTACTGGAGGACGGCACAAGGTCCGGCTCGCTGTCCCTGTCCAACGCCAAGACCCGCCGCGCAGTGTGCGGCCACGGGCCAGGATGGCCGCGCCGTCGTCATCGCGCAGAGGACGTCCTGGACCAGGAACCACCGAGGGGTGATTCAACGCTGGAACACATCCCACACCCGCGCTGCCGCCTCAATACGGGGCCGTCGGACTCCGGCGTGCACGAATGGCCTAATGCGTCCAGCATGGAGGGAGAGTGATCGAAGACGGGGAGGCACGGCCACAAGGCCGTGGACGAACGATCCAGTCCTCCCTCCTTCTGTGCAACATCACCGAACGACGAAGAGGATGTCATGCGCATGAAAACTCGTCGCATACGTCGGATGACTGTCGCCGCCTGCGCGACTCCGCTACTGGCGTTCGGCGGTGCAGCAACCGCCGGCGCCGCCACCGTGACCGTCCCCTCGGTCCCCTCGGTCGTACAACAATCCTCGCCGGGCGAAATCCTGTCCCTGGTCAACGCGGAACGCGAGAAGGCCGGCTGCCCGGCCCTGAAGTCGAACCCGGAACTCAACAAAGCCGCTCAGGAGCACGCCGACGACATGGCGTCGAACAACCTGACGGGCCACACCGGCTCCGACGGCTCCGGCGCGCAGGAACGCATCGACAAGGCCGGCTACAAGTGGAGCGCCTGGGGCGAGAACGTCTCCGGTCCGGGCTACGACTCCTCCAAGGCCCACGTCGACGGCTGGCTGAAGAGCCCCGCACACAAGTCGGACATGCTGAAGTGCTCCTTCACCGACACCGGTGTCGGAGTGTCCGGCGACCGCGCGGTCCAGGTCTTCGGCACTCCGGGCTGAGTCGTCCCGCAACACTGGGCTCGTCCCACCACAACCCCACTGACTCTCACTACCACTGACACCAACCCGAGAAATCCGCAGGCCAAGTGATCGCTGTAGGCGGTGACGGCTGCCCGGTCCGACACTGCTGGCCGCTGCTCCGCCGTACTGGATCAGCTTGGATCAGCTGACGCCTTTCGGAGGCCTGTCATGCGAGGACGACTGGTAGCCGCCACTGCCGCAGTTATGTTCACCCTTCCAACAGCCGGCGCCGTTCCGGCAGGGGCCGCAGCCCCCGCTTCCACCGTCGCCGCTGAGCACCGCAGTGCCGCGCCATCGAGGGACGAGTCCGACATCCGTTGCGCGATCACTCCGGGAGGGTGGGCGGACTGCGGCTCGATCCGGGTCGAACGGGGAGAGACCGTGACTGTCTCGGTCAACGACCGCGGTAGCGTCTCCAGGGCCGACTTCAGTCTCCGTCAGAGCGACGGGGGCGACATAAGACTCGGCGACCTCGTGGGCGTCTCGCCGGAGTCCTCGCCCGCTCGCATCTGGACGAATACCGGGCACGACTCGGTGGAGGTCCTGCTGAGGGCCAGAGGCTACGACAGTGGGACGCTCAGCGGGACTTTGCTGGCCCAGCCCTGACCTCCGAGCCTTCGGCCAAGAAGGGGGCGCCGGATGCCCGCATCCAGACCAGTCGCATCGCGGGTCAGGCCACCGCCCGAAGCGCACGAGAACATCCTCACAGTCGCATCGTGACCGTGGTCGGGCCTTCACGGTCGGCTTTCCGGTCGGGACCCGCTGCTGGCGTGGTCCGTACGGTGCGACGCCGAACAGGACGGTGTCGCACCGTACGGGAGCGGTCGACGATGACGAATGTGGATGCGGGCGGCGGGGACAGGCTGGCGTTGGCGGTGCTGACGCAGTATCGGATCGCGACGACCGAGCAGATGCATCTGATCATCGCGCCCGGAGTGCGGATCGAGCAGACCCGCCGCCGGCTCGCCAATCTATGCGGCGAGAGGCTGGTCGAGCGGCTCACCCTGCCGCGGGCCGGACGTACCCGGGTGTGGTTTCCCACCGACTACAGCGCGGCCATTGCCGGTGAGTGGCCGGAGCTGCGGGGGCGGCGGCCGCCGAGGAAAGCGTCCGATGCGACCGCGGTCCGGCTGCGCGCCGGACACGGGCCGACCGTCACCGAGACCGCGTTCGCGTTCCTCCAGGACGCGCGTCGCCGGGGGGATGTGTGCGAGGTGCTGGACTGGATCCCCGAGGTCCACCACCCCGTCGGGGGCGGCGAGGCGGTCATCCCAGACGCGGTGCTGTACTACCGGCGCCGTGGCGAGGGTTCGATGCTGCGGGCTTTCGTGGAGGTCGACCGGGCCACCATGGGCCCGGAACGGCCGGCCGCCAAACTCGGCACCTACGCACGGCTTCACCGCTACACGCCAGTACGTATCGGCCGACGCCCGTCACTCGAGCCGCTACAGGAGGAATGACGGCAGCGCTACCCGCTCTTCCCCCGGCTGCTGTTCGTCCTCGACGGTGCTGGCCCGGCCGCCATCGACAACCGCATCAACGCCCTACGCTCCGCCGCCGAGGATCTGGAGCTGCCGGCGACCTTGCACAGCGTGCCCATCCTGGCCACGCCCCTGGCCGACCTGCTGCGCGACGGACCCTCCGCAGCCGTCTGGCACCCCGTCCACGAGCCCGACGAGAGGGTGAACTCGATGCACACACGGGACATGTGACCGCGCACCACGGCAATGCGCCGCGTAGACCCGCTGTCATGAGTCCGACCACGGTTGCGCAGTACGACACCACGTGGCCCAGGGCCGTCGCGAAGATCACCGACGCCGCCGAGGAACTGCGCGCGTTCTATGACTTCCCGGCCGAGCACTGGATCCACCTACGGACCACCAACCCGATCGAGTCGGCCTTCTCCACGGTCAAGCTCCGCACCAAGGTCACCCGCGGCGCCTGCAGCCCGGCCGCGGCCCTCGCCATGGTGTCCAAGCTCGTCGAGTCCGCCCAGGGCCCGCTGGCGCGCAATCACCGACGCCCACCTCGTTCCCCTGGTCCGCGCGGGTGCCCGGTTCGAGAACGGCGTCCTGGTCGAGCGAGAGGGGGCAGCCGCGTGATCGAGATCTCCGGCCCCGGCAGCCGTCGTAGCAGCGTAGAACTGCAGATTGACCGGGTCATCGTCGCATCCCTGGAACAGGCCACTGTCAGCGTGCGCTGCCTGACTGTCGTCGGCCCTGTCTCCTCATGCGGTGGGCAGCTGGGGCAGCCCCCGCTCCGGGGTGAGCCCGAGGCGGGGGTGGCGGCCGGTGAGGTGCTCGTCAGCCGAGCGGGTTGGTGGTGTCGCGGAGGGTGGCCAGGGCCCGGGCATACATGCGGGCCTTGATGGTGCCGAGGGTGTCGCCGGCCTTGTTCACCTGCGCCTGGGCGATCTCGATGGCGGTGGAGCGCACGGCGTCCTCGGTGACGGCCTGGTCGACGATGCCGGTGGCCGCTGCGTCGGCACCGCCGTAGCGGCGGGCGGTGAGCATGGCCTCGTGCGCGGTCTGCGGCGCCAGCCGGGACTGAATCAGGGTGGCCATGCCGGGGGTGAAGGGGATGTTGATGTCCGCTTCGGGCAGGCACCAGTAGCCGCGGTCGGCCCGCATGACGCGGAAGTCGTGGGCGAGGGAGAACATCGCGCCGGCGGCGAAGGTGTGCCCCTGCAGCGCGGCCACCGTGATGACCGGCAGCGACAGCATCCGCGCGAACAGTTCATGGACGGAGACGACGTAGTCCTGGTGCTGGTCGGCGTGGGCGAACAGCCAGTCAAGGTCAAGCCCGTTGGAGTAGAACTTGCCGGTGGCGGCGGTGACCAGGGCGCGGGGGCCTTCCGCCTTCTCCACCTCGTCGAGCGCGGCGCCGACGGCAGTGAGCCAGTCGGGGTGGAAGCGGTTCTCTCCGTCTCCGAGGTCGAGGACGAAGACGTTGTCCTGACGGTCGAGCGAGGGCATGGCGACTCCTTCGAGCTATGTAGATGAAGCGGCTGGGCGGCTGCGGGCTACGGCCGGGGCCCGGGTTCGGGTTCGGGTGCGGGTGCGGGTGCGGGTTCGGCGCCGGGACGGTCGCGCAGGGCGTACCGAAGCAGGTCGTGGATCTCGGCGGCGGCTGCCTCGATCGGAGCGGTGCTCTGCTCGGCCCGGCTCATGATCACCGCGCCTTCGACCGCAGCGATGATGAAGGCACCGAGTCTGCGGCTGCGTTCCTCGGTCAGGCCATGCCGCAGGAAGAGGGCCGCGAGGGCCTTCTGCCACCGGGCGAAGACGGCAGCGGCGGAACGGGCCAGCTGGGGTGCGTCGTCGTTGGTCTCGACAGCCACCGCCACGATCGGACAGCCGGCCCGGTAGCCGCTCTCAACTAGCCGGTCGCGCCACAGCACGACGAATGCGTCGACGGCCTCGACCGGATCATCCGCCTGCATGGCGGAATCGATCAGGCCCGCGACGAAGTCCCCCGCCAGCGCCACCGCTTCGTCGATGAGCTGCGTCCGCCCGCTGGGGAAGTGGTGATACACCGAGCCCCGAGGGGCTCCGCTGTGCGCCAGCACCCGGTCGATGCTGGTCGCGCTCGCCCCGTACTCACGCAGCAGAGCAGCGGCACTGAGGATCATCCGGTCACGGCTTTCACTCCTGCGCGGGCTCACCTGCTCACCACCTTCCCGATGACAGTGCAGCCCGCCAAGCGGGCTACCTGTAAGTAACTTATGGGCTATGCCATAGACCATGCAAGAGAGGCTGCGGTGGTCATTCGTCCGGTACCGACAGGCGCCGCTCGGCCGAGGTGCGCGCCGGCTATGACGGCACCCCTGGGCACGCTCAGCTCTGTCTGCCTCGGTCTTCGCTACCGTCGTCCGGGTTAGTCCGGGTGCGCCGGGCGGGGAGAGCGCCTGCCGCGGCTGCCCGGCAGGGCCGGGGCGCGAGCGGGGAGCAGGCCCGTCGCCCGGTCGCGGTGGAACAGGGGCAGTTGTCATGGTCCCTGCCCTGTGCCGGCGGTCGCCGGGCCGTGTGGTGGCGTGAAGCGAGCCACCTCGCTCGGAAACAGGCCGAGCAAACGGCCGGCGTCTGCCTGGCTCACGCGCAGCTTGTCCACGACCTCGTGAACGGCGGCGGCGATCGCCTGATCCTCGGCGGCGACCGCGGCCGCCCTGCAGCGTCGCGCTCCCGCCACCGGGCCGAGCACGGGCGCGAGTTCGAGGACCGCAATGTTCAGAACGATCACGTCCGGAGGGGCACCGATCCGCCTTCTCCCACGCATCGGTTGGACCGTTGCTCACGGGCTGACACACGGCTCGCGAACCCCGCTCCGCGTCGGCCACACACGCCACGGCGGCGGAGCAGGGCGCGCGGCTGGATCGGTCGTGGTGGGCACTCGCCACGTGCGACGCCCGTCCCGCTCGTCCAGCCGACAACGGCCGGGTGTCGGAAAGGTCAGCCGAGGCACACCACGAGGACGCAGATCTCCGTCGGCGACGTCGAGATCAGTGCGGGGCTGGTCTGGGACGTGCCCGAGCCCGTGTTGTCCGCGGTCGCGGGCGCCGACGGCTGCTCCGCGGTCGTATCGGAGCGGCCGGGGGCCGAGTCGCCGACGGACGGGGCGCTGCTGTGGGGCTGCGGGGCCGACGTCGCGACTTGACGGGGAGGCACGGCGCCGTCCGGCCGGCCGATCGACGGCGTAGCGCGGGGCGAGGCAGCGAGAGACTGCTGTCGCGGGGCGTTGGTCGTCGGCGACTGGGAAGAGGCGTGTGGCGACCGGTGAGTGCGCGCAGCGGTGGCTGGGGTGGACACCGGACGGTTCCGCTCGGGCGTCAGCTCTTCCGCGGCTCCCATGCTCCGGTCGTCCGGCGCTGTCGCCGCCGATGTCTGGTCGGCGGAGTGCCGGTCCATCGTGGCGATGGTCAGACCGCCGCCGACGAATGCGACGGCGCTCGCGACCGCTGCCCGGCGCTTGTTCTTCTTCCAGCGGGCCAACTGGCGACGGCGTGCCGCCCGCCCCTGCCTCGCGGGCGGCAGCTCTTCGGCCTCGGCGGCGGGGGCGTAAGGGGCCACGTCCATGCCGGCGCTGAACTCTGCCTCGTTGTCCAGGGGGCTGTCGTGCCAGGTGTCGGAGGGCGTGACTCCCCGGTGGGCCGCAGGGGCGCCCGTCCTCGCCGGGTCCGAACCGATGCGGCCGTCGGTGGCGTGCGGGGCGATGTCCGGGGCGTAGGCGCCGCACCCGGGACACACCAAGGCGCCGTTGAGATGCCGACGGCACGTGGAGCAGTAATCCATCTGCGGTTCTTCCGGTCTTCCTGGGTCACTTCGCCGCCGGCCCGCCTGGGCCACGGCCTGGTCACGTTCGAACTGGGGATCGTGCGGCCAGCCACGCTAACGAAGCTTTCGAAACGCTGTGTGCAGCCTGTGTGGTGCTACTGCGTTGATTCCTTGAGTGAGGACGAGACGGACGGACGAATCCGCGCCGATTTCGCCTACGGGTGCGTCCCGCGCCACTCCGAATCGCCATCCGGAGCGGCTCTCGTGTTGCCGTCCCAGCGATGGGATTGCTGGACCGCGTCCCGTCCGGTCAGTAGTTCGTGCTTCACAGCGCCGACAAGTCCGCCGTCGGCTTCGTCGTCCTGCGCAAGCGGGCCGTGGCCAACCCGCAGGAGGTGGACCGGCTTCGGGCGGTCCTCGAGCGTCGGCTCCTGCGCGCGGACGACGCCGAGGCGCCCGGAGACCCACGGAGCCGGGGCCGGGCTGTCGGCCGCGGGATCGGTTCCGTCGCACTGGTACCGCTGAGGCTGCTGCTGGTCCTTTTCGCTTTCGCCACCGTCCAACGTGCCGCGCGCCCGGACCACTTCCCGGAATCCAGAACAACACCGCTCCGGTAGCGGGCCCGTCATGCTGGGGCTGGGGGCGCTTGCGGTCGCCGGGGCGTGGTGGCTCGTACGGCGGATGACGGCCATGCGGATCGTGACCGCCGTGCTCGCCATCCTTGTCCTGCTGGCCGGTGGCATCGCCCTGTACCGCATAGGGCCGATGCTCCACTGCTGGGGCTCGGACCACATCGCCGGCGGGCCCGACGGCGCCTACGCCTGCTACGACTTCTGAGCGGGCCACGGTCTGCGAGCAGGCCCGGAGAGCATCGCTCAGCAGCGGGCCGCAGAAGCCCCGCAGTCAGCAGGGCGGTGAGAACCGTGTCGCCGACCGCTAACGAAGCTCTCAAGGCCACCGGTTACCTTGCGGCTGGTGTGCTGCGCACCGGCGGCCTGGTGGCCCTCCCGACCGAAACCGTTTACGGTCTGGGCACCAGCGCCGAGGACCCCGCCGCCGCCGCGCGCATCTTCCAGGTCACGGGAACGCCCGTCCTCCCACCCGCTGATCGTCCCCATCGGCGGTGCGGAGCATCTGGACGACGGGGAGGCCCGCACGCGCCGATCAGCCATGCAGACAACGAACTGACCCTGCGCCACCTCCGCGGCTCTTCCCGCGCGGCCTGCGTCAGTGCGCGATCGAGCAGTCCTTCCAGGCAGCGGCCAAGGCGTCGGGAATCGCCGGGATGTCTCCGCAGCCGTGCGGCCCGGCGGGGAAGCCGTCACTCCCGACATAGACCCAGCCGCCACCGGAGTTGCGGAAGTACTTGGTGGCGCTGCCCTCGTCCTGCATCCCCACGAGTTCCTCGTCCGTCGCACCGTCGACGGGCTGGAATCGGGTGGCGGCGTACCGGACGGTGCCGCACTGGCCATAGAAGAAGCCGTGCGGCACCGGCTCGATGTGCGCAAAATGAACTCTCTCCCGGTATACCCGGGTCACGGCAGCCTTCACCTCGCCGCCCGCGGCCAGATTGCGGCAGCCGGAGACCGCCGCGGGGACGTGACTGGTTGCGGCAGGAGCGGTATCTCCGGCCCGGGCCGGGGTGGCGGAAACCGGCGACGGTGTGGGCGTGCCGGCGGAACTCGACGAGGGTGACGTGACCGAACCGTCCGCCCGTACAGCCACCGAGACGGAGGCCTCCGGAGAGGAGCCGGCAACATCCGCCCCAGATCCGCCTGCCGCGTCCTGACACCCAGTCAGCAGCATGATTCCACTAGCCAGCGCTACCACCGACACACGTCTGAGACCGGGCATGACCCATCCTTAATTCTCGACCGACGAAGGCACCGCCGCGCCCCGCGTGACCACCGCTCACGGCCACCGCGTACCGGCCGTGAGCTCTGCCCCACAGAACAGCACAACACGGCCCGGAAATTGAGAGAAAAGGGATCTCGATTCCGCATACATGCCCTGGTCACCGGTACGCCGGCAGCCACCACGACCGCCCCGCGTGCTGATCCGGGTCGGGTCCAGGCCGAACGAAGTCGGCGTGGGTTCTTTTCCGGTCCGACGAGCGGCGGATGGAAGTTCAGAAATCGAGGTCGAGGTAGTCGATGTCGAGGTAGTCGATGTCGAGGTAGTCGATGTCGAGGTAGTCGATGTCGAGGTAGTCGATGTCGAGGTAGTCGATGTCGGTGAGGGCGACGTCGGAGAGCCCCATGGCGCGGGTTATGTCGTCCTGGAAGTACACGTCCTTCAGCCCCTCGGAGACGATCCCGCGCATCTCCTGGTCGCCGGTCCCGGCGTCGCGGGCGTCGAACAGGCGCTGCGCGTACGCCGGGGTCAGGTGGACGGTGAGGCGGCGGAGCGTCCGTCGTCGGTCGTGCCGACGGGCGCGGTGTAGCCGAACCGGGCCCGGGTCTCGACCGTGATCCCGCCGGTCGCGGCGGCCTGCCGGCAGCGGCGCTTGCAGACCTGGGTCTGCCAGCGCTGGCGGACCGCGTTCAGCAAGTTCCTGATCCTGCCGACGTTCGACTGCGGCAGGTCGGCAGCGGGAAAAGCCGTTCCGCGTGTGATCTTCGAATGGCAGGATCCAGGCATGCCGCTGGATCCGCTGATAGCTCGTGCTCATGCGCTGTGGCAGGACTTGGCTGGCGCTCCCGTGGAGTTCGGACGCTCCGCCGCCAGCGTGATCGTCTCGCCAAGATCGAAGCTGTGTCCGCCCTCGTGGTGCGGGGTCGTGGTCCTGGACGGAGCAGGGATCATCACTGCGCCGACGGCCGAGGCTGCCGTCCAACTGCGTAATGTCACTGCTGGGGTGCCCCCTGCGGCTCTTGTCCAGACTGATGTGCTCCGGGCCGAACTGCCCGTCGCCGAGGTACTGGGCCCGGCCGCTCTCGCCTACTTGTCCAGCTCGGATTTCCGTCCCATGCCCACAGACCGGACGGTGACACGCGTGCCTGCGGGGCACTCGGGCCTGCTGGCTTTGCTGGCGAAGGCGGGGCAGGAAGACGCTGATGCAAGTGGTCTGGATGAGATCTCGTCGCCTGCCTTCGCCGTCCTTGACGGTGTCGAGGTCGTGGCCGCAGCGGGATATCGGGCTTGGCCAGGAAGGACAGCGCATCTGTCCGTCCTGACAGTGCCGGAGCATCGCAGTCGTGGGTTGGCCAAGACGGTGGCCTCCGCCGCAGTAGCACACGCTCTCGACGCGGGCCTCATGCCGCAATGGAGAGCTCGGCCGGAATCGTCCCGGCGGGTTGCTCACGCGCTCGGGTTTCAGGAGGTAGGGGCCCAGTTGAGCATTCGGCTCGACGATGGCGGAGGTTGAGCAGGGGTAGGTGGGTGCGGTTATGAGGTGCTCTCCATTCAGGTGGAGGGCGGGGTGCGGCGTGCTGTGGAAGGTGGGCCGCGCCCCGCGTGCTGTCAGCCTCTTTTGATGTACGGGAATGCGAGATCAGCGATGCAGGTTGTGGACTGGTTTCGGGTCCGGTCCATGGCCGTGAGCTTGTTGCGGGCGGCTTCGAGGCTGACCCGGAGGCCTTCTTCCTCGCCGCGCCAGCCATTGAGCTTGGCCTCCGTGAGGTGCTCGGTCAGCTGCGGATGATCTCGATCAGCCGGGACCGTTGAGCGGGGTCGACTCGCAGCATGGGGCAGCGAATTTCCCGTTGACCGAAGTAACTGGGATGCCTCCGGAGCTTTGTCCGACTCGCAGATCGGGCGCCACCTCTCGCCGTCCCGGCCCGAGGTCGCAGTCGACGACCCCTTACGAAGGAAGAAGCGATGTCTGCTCCGCTCGCCTCCGTGCTGTTCGTCTGCGCCCACAACGCCGAACGCTCGCAGATGGCCGCCGGATTCCTCAACGACCTCGCGGGCGACCGGATCGAGGTCCGCTCCGCCGGCTCCATCCCGGGCGGCCAGGTCAACCCGGCCGCTGTGGAGGCCATGAAGTAAGTCGGTGTCGACATCGCCGACGCCAAGCCGAAGATCCTGACCACCGAAGGGGGCGGTGCGAGCTCTCGAGCTCCTTCATGGTGCCGACGACGTCCTCGACGGGGACGGCGGGGTCGAACCGGTGCTGGTAGAGCACGTCGATGTGGTCCACGCCGAGGTAGCGCAGGCTGTTATTGACGACCTCACGGATGTGCTCAGGGCGGCTGTCGAACCCGTAGTCGGGGGTGAAAGCGAAGTGCAGCAGCCCGCAGCGGGGCCGCCCGTTGACCATCCGCACAAAGAAGGGTGCCCAGCTTCTGCTTAGCCCCATGTTTCGGGCCAGGCACTCAGTCAGTCCCCGATTGGGCCTGTTCCAGCGGCTATCGTCTGGCCTTGGGAGTGGCTAAGAAGCCGTTGCCATACCGATCATGGAGTCTGTCGATCGAACGGGAGTCTCGATCGGGTGATCGCGGGCCCTGCCCGGCATGAGAGCAGTGCCTGGCGGTATACGGGGAAATCCAGGGGAGCGGACGGCCGCGCGCTGCTACGGTCGGGCGCCATGAGCTGGCTTCCCGATGACTTCGTCCACCCCGTCCTGGTTCCGCTGCCGGGCGGTGGTCATCACCTGCGGCCGATCCGGGAGGCGGACACTCCGCTCGACTATCCGGCTGTGATGGGTTCGCGCGAGCGGCTGTGGACCATCTTCGGCCCGGCCTGGGGCTGGCCCGCGGCCACCATGACCTACGAGGCCGACCAGGCCGACCTGTTGCGGCACGAGAAGGAGATCGCCGCACACCAGTCCTTCAATTACGCGCTGTTCGACGCGGCGGAGACAGCTCTGCTCGGCTGTGTCTACATCGATCCACCGGAGAGGGCCGGCACGGACGGCGAGATCTCCTGGTGGGTGGTGGACGATCTGGTGGGCAGCAAGGTCGAGCAGGCCCTCGACGAGCTGGTGCCGCAGTGGATCGCCGCCGACTGGCCGTTCGAGCAGCCGCGCTTCCTCGGCCGCGAGATCTCCTGGTCGGACTGGCTCGCCCTGCCGGAGCATCCCGACACGTAAGTGGTTGTTGCCCGTACCGATCTCGAAGGCCCGGTCGTGGAACTCGGCGATCAGCCCGTGCTCGCGCCAGCGGCGGAAGAAGGCGTAGACCCGGGCCCATGCGGGGAAGTCCGCGGGCATCGCCCGCCACGAGATCCCGCCCGCGACCAGATAACGGATCGCGTCCAACAACTGCCGGTGACAGTAGCCCTCGGGCCGTCCACCCCGCCCCTGGAACCAGGCCGGCACCGGCAACAACGGCCGGACGGTCGCCCACTCCGCATCCGTCATGTCCGACGGATACCGGCGCACCCGGTCCGGATGGTCGGCCGCGTTGCCGTACACGTGCGCGAGGCAATCGCACGACACGGCGGGCGACACCCGCGCTCCGCCAGGCGCCGGGCTTTCGACCGCAGCCCCTCGACCTTCGCCGGCGTCGCGTCAAGGCCCAGCTCCACCGCGATCTCCTTGGCCCGAAGCGGTCCGTGACCCGTGGATAGCTGCTATTCCAGCACGCCCAGAATGCGCTGATAGTCCGGCGTCAGAACCGTCACCGGCAGCCCTTCCCGCCAGGGCGGCACCGTCGAGCCCGGCACCGGCGCGAGCGACAGCACCGCTTTCTCCTCGGCCTCGGTCCCGGCGGTGCCCTCGGCAGCCGAGGTCGCCAGGGCCTCGACCAGCTCTTCCCGCGCGATCACCCGCCGGTCCAGCTCGATCTCGGCGGCCTCCAACACCTCAGCCAACCGGGCGACTTCCTCCCGTAGCCCTTCCACCCGCACACGGGCCGCTGTCTCCCGCTCCTCCAGCATTCCCAGCACCGACGCCACCCCGCACCCCTCGCTCACGGAGCGGAAACAAGACGCCGGATGCCTCTCTCATTCCGAGCTACACCATGCCTGACCAGCAGAAATCAACGGATCACGTTCAGTTGAGATACGGCTTCAGCGAAGGCCTTCCAGTGGGTACCACCGAATGCACCTGCTCCCGAAGCGGGCGAGCGAACTGTCACGAGCCTCGGCAAGCTCGCCCAGTCGCGGTCGGTACCTCACCCCGGCCCGGGCAGAGCGGTCCGCGCGCCTGCCCGCAGGCTTACTGTCAGGACCAGCCGCCTCGCGCATCAGGTCCGAGAGGTCAGAGAAAGCGTCGTATGGGCAGGACAGCTGCCTCCCTGACGCGCTGGAGCGGTGCCCGCCGCTTCCATCGTCCGGGACTGATGAGTTCGCTGTGCTCAAGGTCTTCCGCGAAGTGGCGGTCAAGGGTCGCGGTGAACGTCGGGTCCAGCACGGCGAGCATGACCTCTTCGTCGTGGTCGAGGGAGCGGCGGTTGAAGTTGGTCGAGCCGATGAGTGCGGTGGTCCTGTCGACAGTCAGTACCTTTGTGTGGAGCATGGTCGGCTGGTACTGGAAGACCTTCACACCGCAGTCGGTGAGATCCTCGTAGTAGCGCTGGCCCGCCAGCTGGCAGACCCGTTTGTCGGTGTACCGGCCCGGCAGCAGGATCTCCACTTCGACCCCGCGGCGCGCGGCGGCGCACAGCAGCTCGATGAAGTACGCGTCGGGCGCGAAGTAGGCGGTGGCCAGTCGAATCCTTTCCTCCGCGGTCTCGATCATCACGCGGAACAGGGTCTGCATGTCCTGCCAGCCAAAACTGGCCGAGCCCCGTACCACCTGCACCACGGCGTCGCCCTGTGGGATGTGGGCGGTGAACCGGTCGCGGTCGTCGAAGAGTTCGTCGTGGCACTCCGCCCAGTTCTGGGCAAACGCTGCGGCCAGCCCGTCCACGGCGGGTCCGCGCACCTGGACGTGGGTGTCGCGCCATTCGTCCGGGTTGCGGGCGTCGCCACACCATTCCTCGGCGATGCCGACGCCACCGGTGAAGGCCGTCTCTTCGTCGACGACAAGCACCTTGCGGTGGCAGCGATGATTCTGCCTCAACGGAGACAGATACAGTGGCTTGCGGAACCAGGCCACCTGCACACCGGCCCGCTCCATCGTCTCCAACTGGCGTTTCTCGATGAGTCGGCTCCCGAAACCGTCCAGCAGCAGCCTCACTCTCACTCCTTCGCGCGCCCGCTCCGCCAGAGCGTCGGCGAACTGCTGAGCGATCTCCCCTCTCCAGTACACGAACGTCATCATGTCGACCGTGTGCCGCGCGGAACGGACACCGGCCAGCATGGCGCCGAAGATCTGGTCCCCATTGCGCAACGGGAGCAGCGCGTTGCCTTCCGTCGCAGCGATCCCTATGAGCCGTTCCAGCCGGCGTCTGGTGCGCCGGGCCCGCTCCTGGAGGACCCCACTGAAGTCCTCCACGCCGCCGGACTCCTGGGATCGAGCGATTCCAGTAGCTGTGGCGGATCCTTCGGGTGCGTTCTGCGTATGTGCCATGACTGCACCTTCCAGGAAAGCGGCCGCGAAAACAAAGCTGAGGGGCAGCCGTGGCATGCGAGGCCTCCAGATTCCTCGGCTGCAAGAACCCCCAGCAGGTCAACACCTACCGGCGCGACCACCCCGGCTACTTCCCCGACCCCGACGTCGTCGAGGAACTCGGCACCGAAGAACGCCCCTACCGCCGGCCGAAGTGGCGCGTACAGACACTCCTGGACTGGAAGCAGACCCCACCGGGCAGCGGCCGGCGCAGCGTCGAACGCATTCCTCCCGCGCTGCCGGTGGTTTCCGTCGACGGTGACCCGGACGAACTCCTGGGCGCCTCGCAGGCAGCCGTACGGCTCGGGTTCAAGAGCGTCAACTCGTTCAGCAGCAGTCTGGGACAGGGCAACCTGCCCCTGCTCAAAACCGTGGACGCCGTCAGCGAGACGGGCGGACGCCGCCGGTGGACTCGCCGGCGCATCCTCGAACCAGCCGCCCGGCGTGCCACCAGGCAACACAGACGGCAGGTGACCACTGCGTCCCTGCGCCTCATAGACGCGGCATCCGGTTATGGGTAGTTGATCCCCCGCGGAGCGGGTACCGCACGATGGCCGGCCTGACTAGGATCGCCACCGCATCCCGCGGCAGCCTCGGCTGCCGCAGACCAGCCATCGCCAATCGTCCTCGCACCCTTGGGGCCAACCGCTGCCCGTGTGAACCTAACCGCGCTGGCCCATGGCCGCCTCCCGTGACACCAAGTGGAGCCGACCACCTGGTTGTCGCGGATTCGTGGTCGGGGGTGCGTGGTCGGATGTTTGGTCGGGCCCTGCGGGACTCCTCATCCGCGTACAGCCACCAGGTGGTTGGGGAACACCGAGGACCTGGTCGCGGTGCAGCTGCTCGATGTACCTGCTGGCGGACGGGGCGACAACCGTCCACTCCGAGGCCACTCCGAGCGCCTTCGTGCCAGGCTGCGGCACCGTCGCGAGCCACTGCCAGCGTGCGCGCGAATGCTCGGCGCCCGTTGCGTTCGCAGCGGGGCCAGGGAGCACTCACACCCGCCATCGCCGTTGCTGCCGTTCTCGTACCCTCATCGCTCCTGGACATCGGTGATCTCCACGGACAGCTTCGTACTCGCGGAAGCGGTGCTGATCATGGACGGGGTGTAGTTCGGACTCGTCCTGTCCGACAGTTCGGCCGTCTCGATGACCGGGCCAGACTCGTCGCCGTGGATCTCATAAGTGGGCATCGAGCGCCGCCGCGGTCCTTCCACCTGCGGCCACACGTCCTTCTTCCACAGCTCGACCGCGTGTTCGTCGCGTTCCAGCGCACGACGGGCCGGGCTCTGCCAGGACCAGCCGTGGCGGTGCAGGAGCCGCCACACACCCGCGATGGAACAACTGATATGGAACTGGCGGCCGATCAGCGTCCGGACGCGTTCCAGCGTCCACCGCTGGTCTTCCCAGCCATGCGCGGCCGGCCCTTTGGCGAGCTCCCTTTCCAGCAGGCGAACCGTTCGTCCGACAGCTTCGGCAGCTTCGCGGGTCCCTTCGACTTCAGACCCCGCATGCCGCCTTCACGCCAGTTGCGGTGCCCTCGCTCCACCGAACGCTCGCTGACCCGCAGATCTCCGGCGATGTCCGAGGTCCTGTCTCCTCGCGCGAGCATCTGCCCGGCCTCCAGCCGGGTCCCTTCCCGAGCAGCCCGCCGCTCAGCAGTCAGGCCCCCACCATCCGCATACCGCGTAACACCGGCATACCGCAGGGATCACCCAACCTCGCCACCCGAAGGCAACCCGAAAAGGTCAGTAGGAGCCGGTGCACTCCCCTCCGGTACGTCACATGGCGCCGAATGAGCGGGCCCAGGCCACGAGTCGACGGTAGCCATCGGTGATTCGGTGGTCACCGCTCTCACCCCACGAAGGCGCTGTGGCCGGTGATGGACTTGCCGACGATGAGGGTCTGCATCTGGTGCGTGCCCTCGTAGGAGTAGACAGCCTCGGCGTCGGAGAAGAACCGGGCGATGTCGTAGTCGAGGAGGATGCCGTTGCCGCCGAAGATCTCACGGCAGTAGGCGACGGTTTCGCGGGTGCGGGCGGCGACGAACTGCTTGGCGAGTGCGGATTGATCGTCGCGGAAGATGCCCTGGTCCTGCAGCTGGGCGAGTTGGATCAGCATGCCCCAGGAGGCGGTGATGTTGCCCAGGCTCTTGACGAGGAGGTCCTGCACCAGCTGGAACCCGGCGATCGGACGACCGAAGGCTATGCGCTCCTTGGCGTAGTCGAGCGCGAGCTCGTAGGCGCCGATCATGACGCCCAGCGCCATCCAGGCGACTCCGCTGCGGGTGACGCGCAGAAGCTCGGCGACGTCCCGGAAGCCGTTGATGTTCTGGAGCCGGTTCGCCTCCGGCACATGGACGTCGGTCAGCGTGATCTCGGCGTTCTGTACGATCCGCAGCGAGATCTTGCCCTCGATCTTCTCGGGCTTGAAGCCGGGGGTGCCCTTCTCGACGACGAAGCCCTTGACCTTGTTGTCCTCGACGTCCCGCGCGTAGACCACGACATAGTCGGCGAAGGTGGCGTTGCCGATCCACTTCTTGGCGCCGTTGAGGACCCAGGTGTCGCCCTCGCGCCTGGCGGTGGTGCGCATGCCGCCTGAGACGTCGGAACCGCCCAGCGGCTCGGTCAGGGCGAACGCGCCGATCTTCTCCATCGTGGCCATGGCGGGCAGGAACCTGTCCCGCTGCTCCTGGCTGCCGCCGTAATGGATGGAGTAGAACCCGAGCCCGTTGTGAACACCGAAGAAGGTCGAGACCGAAGCGTCGGTGCGGCACATCTCCATGGAGATCATGCCGTCGAGCAGGTGGCTGACGGCCGGCTGGTGCGCGCCGTAGCCCTCGTAAGCCAGGGCGTTCAGGTCGCTGCCGCGGAACTTGTTGATCAGCGCCTCGGGCAGCTCGGCCTTGCCCCAGGCCTCGTTGACGAGCGGCTTGACCTCGTCGCGCATAAGGGTGCGGGCCTTGAGCAGTATCTTGCGCTCGTCGTCCGAGAGCAGCGCCTCGTACTGGTAGAAGTCGGCGGCCAGCTGATCCTCCAGCTGGGCTACGGGCTCGGCAGGGGTGACGTGAGTGACGGTCATCTCAGTTCTCCTTCGTGTTCCGGTTCGGGCGGACGTCCTCCAGGGCGGACAGGACGGCGAGTTGCTTACGGTCGCGGCCCTCGGCGAGGTCGGCATACGGCGTGGAGGCGTACGCCTCCTCCACCGCGCAAACGACTCTCTCCCGGTCCTCGGGGGCCTGCGAGGGCTCACCGAGGACCATCTGAGCCATGGGCGTGCCGATGTGCTCGGTGACGTGGCGGTAGCCACCAGGATCACCACCCAGGTCCCGCCGACGAACGGCCCGACCGTGGACCAGCGGATGCCGAGCGACTGGGCCACGACGGTATCTAAGTCCTCGCGGGCGATGACGCCCTGCTGGACGAGGTAGACGGCCTGGCCGTTGAGCGGCGTTCTGGAGGCGGTTGCCCACGAGCGTGGGGATCTCTCGATGTTCGACGACAGGGGCACGGCCGACGGCGGTGTAAAGGGCGACTGCCGCCCGCACGACCTCCTCGGTGGTGCGTTCGCCGGGCACGACCTTGTCGTACGTGGCGTGATCGGCCCAGTCGGATTCGCTGCGGAGGCTGTGGCCGTGGGCATACACCACGCCGGAGTTACGCACGGCGGCGTCCACGTAGGCCAGGCTCTTGAGATTTAGGGCACCGCTGCGCTTGTTGCAGTTGACGTTCAGGTCCAGTGCCGTCTTGCTGAGCGATCGCGACTCCCCCACCCGCATGGTGTCGAAGGGCGACTCGAACTTGATCACGTCCACACGAACGTGACCAGGGATCTGGGCCGCGTACGGACCCATCACAACGGTCGAGAGATCGATCGCTCGCAACCCGTCGAGGAGCCCGGCAATAGAGGATTCCGCCACCGTCTCTTCCTTTCGGACCTCAGCTTCGTTGCATCTGCCATACAACGCTAATGAGGAACCACGGCGGACGGAATCATCAAACCTGGAAGAGCGGTGCGACCGCAGCGGTCACACCAGTCACCGGAGTTTTCCTATGATGGTGTTCTCCGAGAAAGAATCAACGGTGGAGGGGCAGGCGCTTGAATACCTCACGCGCTATCGCGACTAGGTCGCTTTCGGCGCGGTCGCGGCGCCAGATCAGAGCGGTCTTCACGGAAACTGGCGCAGGTTGATGTCCATTGGGGAAATCATGCACCTATCCGACACAGCCTGGTTCCTTTAATTACATTGCGTGCCACATTACGCGAAAAGGAGAGACGGGGGACGGCCTTGAAGCTGCGTGACCATCAGACAGAGGCGGTTGCCGTCATCGTGCGGGGTCTCGATGTCCCGTCGGGCGGTATTCCTGTGAATGGTCTGCGAAGGCAGGTGCATGCCTCGTGCGGTACGGCAAAGACGGTCATGCCGGCTGCGTCGCCGAAGCGGCTCGTGCCGAGGGGGCGTGTTCCTGTTCTGGTGCCGACGCTGGATTTGCTGAGCCAGACGGTGCAGGCGTGGCATGAGGTCGGGCACCAGTTGGCGTGGTGGCATGGGCAGGGGCCGGTCACGATCTACGCCACCTAGGCGAGCCTGGGGGTTGTCGCGGAGGCGTTCGAGGGTGTGTACGGGCAGCGGCTCGCGCCGATGGACCTGGTGGTGGTTGACGAGGCGCACCGGACGTCGGGGTCGATGGGCAAGGCGTGGGCTGCCGTGCATGACCAGGGTGTGATTCCGGCGGTGCGGCGGTTGTATCTCACGATGGCGGACACGGTCTGCAGACGTGCATCACGTTCCATCACCGGACGATGGAGGCGCAGGCGTACGCGGAGGGGCCCGGAGCGGGTGGCGGCGAAGCAGCACGCGGACCAGCCCGAGGCGTATCCGCGGGCGGTGTGGGCGGACGGCTGTGTGGGGAGCATGTGTCCCAGCGTCGTCAGGAGGTCCTGGCCGGGTTCGGCACCACCGCGCAGCGGGCTGTGCTGTCCAACTGCCGGGTTCTGGGGTGAAGGCGTCGACATCAGGAGTGTGGACAGTGTTGCTCTGCTCGACCCGAAGGGGGCGCCGCACGACATCGTCCAGGCCATTGGGCGTGCTCTGCGGCAGAAGCCGGGACAGGGGAATTGGCGTCGTTGATCGTGCCGGTATTTCTTCAGCCTGGTGAGCGGCCGGAAGACATGTTCACCTCCGGCTCGTACAAGCCATTGGTGAAAGTATTGGAAAGTCTGCGGGCTCACTATGAAGAGGCTGTCGAGCTTCTCGCGATGCCGCAAACCCGCGGAAGGACGTCGCGCAGCCGTCTGTCTCCATCGGTACGGCGCCCGGGGAAGGTGAGGAAGAATCCCGGTTGCTGCTGGGTTTGCGGCGCCGCGGGATCCGGTGATGGTCGCGGAGTGGGTGCCGTTCAACGTGATCGACACCGAACGCCAGGACTGGGCCCGCGGCCGGGCCGCCCTACGCCGCTACACCGAACGCGAGGGCCATGCCCGGGTGCCGTACGAGCACAAGGAGGGGGCGACTGCGCTCGGGCAGTGGGTGGCGGAACAGCGACGGGCGTACGAGGCCGGACAGATGAACGGCCTGGCGCGGCTGGAGGACGGCACCGACGTCAAACTCGGGGTGTTCGTGTCCAACAACAGGTCCCGCCGCGCCAAGTTCACCATCGACAGACTCGCCGCGCTCGCCGCACTCGGCCTCGACTGGGCAATGTCAGGAGGGAGCCGCGGATATGTGAGCCTATCCAACTACTTTTGCACATATCCCTGTTGTCGCCCGGAGCACTCGCTGACCAGGCAAAACACCAGGCGCTTCTGTGGGAGCAGCAGGCGGGCCCTGCACGGTCTCGGCAGGCGTGCGGATCGATCTCGTCGACGCCGGAACCCTGCGGGCTCACGGGCCGGGGGATGGACAGGTTCTGTTGCTGGCCGAGGCCGAACCTGATCGGCCTGGTAGCAGCACACTCGGACAGGTCCGAGGTGGAGCTGCCCCCTTCCGCCGAGGTACGGGCGCCGGGCTGCGTCTCTGTGGGAGAGATGATCAATCCGGATCTCCGATGGCTTCGGCCTCCTGTTGCCGTTTGTTCGGCTCTCCCACGGTGACTGCCCAGGAGGCCAGGAAACGCAGTGCCTGATGTGAGGGGGTGCCGGATGGTGCGGTCATGGCCATGACCGCTTGGTCGGGGTCGTGCGGGCAGGCAAGGATCTGCCAGTCCAGGGTGAGGTCGCCGGCGACGGAGTGCTGGTAGCGCTTGGTGCCGAAGGTTTTGTGGGCGACGTCGTGGGAGCCCCACCAGCGGCGGAAGTCGTCATCCCGCAGTGAAAGCTCGCCGACCAAAGCTTGGAGATCCCGGGCGGTGGAGGCGTGCGCAGCTTCCATGCGGACGAACGCCACGCACTGGCGGGCGCTCGCCTCCCAGTCGGTGTACAGGGTGCGGATCCGCGGGTCGAGGAAGGTGAGCCGCATGAGGTTCCGCTCGGCCGGCGACAGGGCGGCGAAGTCGGTGTAGAGGGCGGCGGCCAGCGGGTTCCAGGCAAGGACGCTCATGTGACGGCCCAGGACCATGGCCGGGGTGTCGGAGAGGTTGTCCAGCAGGAGCTGGGTTTGCGGCGCCACACGCTGCGGGGCGCGTTTGCGGGGACGGGCGCTGCCGGACTTGTTCGCGAGTTGGTAGAGGTAGCTGGTCTGGTCGGCGTCCAGGTGCAGGGCGCGGGCGATGGCGGCCAGTGCCGGTGCGGACGCGCCCTGGAGTCGGCCTTGCTCGATGCGGGTGTAGTACTCGGCGCTGAGTGAGGCGAGCTGGGCGACTTCCTCGCGGCGCAGGCCTTTCACCCGGCGGGGATGCCCGACGAAGGGCAGGCCGGCCTGTTCTGGGGTGACCTCTGCCCTGCGGGCCTTGAGGAATTCACCGAGGTCGTTGTTCCTGCCGCGACTGGTACTGCTCATGTCTTCCATGGTGCCCCGAAAGGGCCGCCGGTGGGGGGGCAAGTTTGTACCGGGGAACCCGGGTGACCAGGAACAACCGTGGCCTGGCCGGGGCCGATAGCGGGAGTGAGGATGGAGGAGCCGGCGAGACCGAAGACGAGTCGCTGCGGTGGCCACCGCAGCGGGCCGACGCACAGGTCGCACGCCCAGGGCAGGGCTGCGGCCTGAGAGCGCAGCGCCCGCCCGCAGGTCCAGGCCGCCTGTGCCTGCACCACCGCGCCCGGACTACAGGGACGCGTCGTGCTCACCCCCTGATCCGCCCGCATACAGATCATCCATCCCCAGCTACGAGGTGTTTCCCGTGGATTCCGTGACCTTCAAGAACAAGAACCTGGACGTCGCCGCCGATCTCTATTTCCCGCCCGGCTTCGACCCTGACCGGACGTACCCGGCGATCGTCAGCGCCCACCCGATCGGCAGCTGCAAGGAGCAGACCTCCGGCAACGTGTACGGCGCCAAGCTCGCCGAAGCGGGGTACGTCGTCCTCGCCTTCGACGCCACCTACCAGGGTGCCAGCGGCGGCGAGCCCCGCTGGATCGAGGACCCCGGCCTGCGTGTGGAGGACTTCCGCTGCGCCGCGGACTACCTGGTCACCCTCGACTACATCGCCGAGGACCGCATCGGCGTCCTCGGTATCTGTGGCGGTGGCGGCTACGCCGTGAACGCCGCGATGACCGACCGCCGCTTCAAGGCAGTCGGCACGGTCACCGCCGTCAACTTCGGCCGCCTCATGCGCGAGGGCGCCCTCAGCTCCGACACCGACTCCGACGCGACGATCAGGGCCTTGCACGCGGTCGCGAAGCAGCGCACCGCCGAGGCCCGGGGTGCCGAGCCGCGCGTCGACGTCGCCCTGCCCGACTCGCCGGAGAAGGCCGCCGAACTCGGCATCACCGCGCTCGACGTACTGGAAGCCACCGAGTACTACCGCACCGAGCGGGGGCAGCAGCCCCACGGCGTGAACAAGTCCCTGTTCTCCCACATGGGATCCGCCATCGGCTGGGACGCCTACCACCTGGCCGAGCAACTCCTCACGCAGCCCCTCCAGATCGTGGTGGGCGGCATCCCGGGCGAGTTCGGCGCCTACCGCGACGGGTTCGACCTCCTCAACCGGGCCCGCTCGCAGGAAAAGGACATCCTCGTCGTGCCCGGACAGTCCCACTACGACTTGTACTGGAAGCCCGAAGCAACCGAACAGGCGCTGGCCACCCTGATCCCCTTCTACAACAAGCACCTCTGACCAGCCGACTCCACCGGTCCGCTGGATCCTCCCCCGGACGGCGCCGGAACTCCGACGCCGGCCGCCCCCCTGCGGTAGGTCGTGCAGGGCGAGGACGGCAGTGGACTCGCCGCGGCATCTGTGGCCGCCGAGGTCGAACGCGTACTGGCCGACAGACGGGGTCGGACGACGAGCGGTGTCGCATTCCAGGGTGGAGGGGCCGCCGTACGACTTTCGGGTACGTGCGGCGACCCCGGACACCGCGGATGCCCTGTGCGCCGGCTACGGTCTGGACACCCACGGTGAGCTGAATTGCAACGTCGCCCAGACCGTCGTGGTGAACATCAGGCGCTGGATCCTGCTCAGCCCTCAGTACGAGGGCCGGCCCGCCGACTGTCACGCGATGATCATCAACCATGAGGTGCGTCATTTCCTCGGGCGCGGACACCGGGGACGTCCGGGACCGCGCATGCCGGCACCGGTGATAATGCAGCAGATCAACGGGCTGCACGGGTGCATCGCCAACCCATGGCCCTACGACAACCAGGAAGACATCACCGGGCCGAGCCTGTACCCCTGACCGGGAACCGGCCGAACGGCCTGGTGCATCGTGGCGTCGAACGACGCGGGCTCGGCCGTGGTTCCCCGCTGCGGCCGGGCACCACCGGGTCATGATGACCGCTTCCGCCAGCGAGGCCGGACTTCACTGCGCCGAGAAGGCGCACCCCCCAGAGCGTGCGCCTCTACGCGTCCGGCCGGCTCATCCATTCCTTCTCGTGGCCCGGGTCCGGCAGGACATGGCCGCCTTCGACCGCGGACCGCGCTGGGCTGTCCTGGATCACCACCAGAACGCGGCGTTCGGGAATCCCGGTGACGCGGACGGCGGCCGCCGACAGCTCCAGCGCGAGGCGTGTGGTCTCCTCCTGCGGGTGGCCTCGTCGGGCCCATCCAGTGATGAGCAACGGCGCTCCGGGTTGCCCGCCGACGTAGACGCTGTCCTGGGGCTGTTCGGCAAAGACCACGTTGACGTAGGCGGGCGGCACATGATTGATCTCCGAGTGGATCCGGGTGATCTCTCCGGCCAGTTCCCCCTTCGTTGCGACTTCCAGCGTCCCCTGGGCAGTGGTGCAGGTGTAGATGGGCACGTCCGCTCCTGAAGTGTGCGGTCTGGGGGCATGACCCTTGAGGCGAGGGGCATGCCCCGGGTCGTCGGGTGGGGGCTGGGGGTTAGTTAGTGAGGTCGGTGACGTATGAGGGTGGTGAGGTCGGGGACGGGCTGCTGGAGAGTGATGGTGGCTTCGGCGATGCGCAGTCCCGGCGGAGGAGGCGGTGGCGGCGAATTGTCCGCCGGGGCCGAGGGCGGGGATGCTGGGGCCGCCGACGGAGTAGGCGCGGGTCCGGTGGACGGCGCCGAGCTTCTTGGGGAAGCCCTGGACCCAGCCGAGGGCCATGGCGTAACTCGGTTCGGGTAGTCGGTGACGACGCCGTCGACGCCCATGTCGGAATGAGCGCAGGGTCGGCAGGGTGACTTGGCCAGGCTGTGGCCGGGTGACTCAAGCTGACGTCGATCCCGCCGACGTCTGCACAGGCCGGCGAAGCGCCGAAGACGCGGCAGGGATCGACGATGATGTGACCTGGCGTCAGGCCAGCGGTTGAACTCGGGTGACGTTGTACGACATCGAAGCTCTGAAGCCCATCCCTGCGCGAACAGGCGTCAGGTCTGCCAGTTCCTCGCCCGGGGCCTGAAAAAGCTCGATCTCACTCGTGCCGGTCCAAACGTCAGCCACCTGTTGGTCCGCGTAGTCCATCCGAACCAGTTCGTGTACTGCCGGCTTGTCGTATTTGCCCACCTCCAGCGTGGGGAAGTGTCGCAGATTGATCGTGTCCCGGCCCAGAAGGGCTGACGGGTCTTCCAGCGGAGCCTGGAGCGTGATCCGCGCCTGGGCGAGAGTTCGCTCGTCCGACGAGATGCTCGCACCGAAGCGAGCGCCAGGCTCCAGCCTCGGCGAGGCCTTGCCCGGTGACGCGAACACCCGGGTCTGGTGCACCCGGCCCGCCTTCTTGGGGAACCCTTGGACCCAACCGCGAGCGAGTGCATGGTGGTTGTCCACGTAGATGTAAGGACACCATGACACGGGCCGGCCGTCGTAATGGGCGTCGACCAGGACGAAGAATTCCCGGTACTGGCTGCGGACGGGGTCGAGGTACTCGTCGTTCTCGCCGTTGAACTGCCAGTCAACGAAGAAGGCGACAACCCGTCCGGAGGAGTCCGGATCCGGGGTCAAGCCTTCAGGCAGCGTAGCCTCCGCAGCGGCGGGATCGGTCCAGAATTCAACTCCGACGATGTCACCGGCGTAGTGCCAAGGCGGTGTGGGGGCGATGTTGGCTACGCCCTTGGGGGACAGCGGGACGGTGTAACCCTTCAGCATGTGGGGCTCCCTGAGGCGGCCATGGCGACTCGGCAGAGCACGTTGTCGCTCAGCCGGCCCATGACCAGTCATTCATTCACCAAAAGTAGCGCAATATACCTTTGGCGACTTATGTGACCACGCCGATTCGTCTCTGTTTCGCAGCTTGGAAGGCGCTGCATCATGCGAATTGCCGTGCGAATTGAAGCGGACATGCCTGATGCGTGTCGGTACAGGTCAGAAAGCGCAGTCGCTGAGCTCCTCAGCGCGGCCGCGCAGCATCTTCGGCGGCTGACGTCGCGGTGAGGAGACGAGGACGTCGGCAGGGCGGTCGCTGCTCCTGCAATATCGAGCTGCCGTCGCAGAAATACCCGATCGGTAGCCACTCTGAAAACTTTCCTGCGTCGTTCTGCGGAACGCGGTGCCCCTCGGATGGTTCACCTGCCCAGGGAAGCCGGGTGTGGCTCTGAGTGATTGGCCGCCCGGCGCCCCACGACGACGTGGCCGCCAAATGGTAATCGCGAGTGATCGCTGAGTAGGGAATCGACGGCGAGGTCGTCCGTCGGGAGGCACCCGCACACCCCGCGGAGGCGCCACACGGTCGCGACCTGAGCCTGCCTCGACGCAGGAAAGGCCCATCGCCACTGCGTCGCAGTGGCGAGAGCGGCCGTGGGCCGCAGTCACGACGCGTCGCCGACGAGAAAACCCGAACTCCTCGCACTCCTCACCGATGTCTTCGCCCTGGGCGACGAGGTGATCTGGGGGCATCCGCCTGGCCGACGGCGGATCCGCGCATCTTTCACCAGGGGATCGCTCAGATGTCACGGGTCGATCAAGTGTGTGGCTGTCGGTGTCGTCGGGGCAGAGTTGAATCCCGGGGACCCTGGCCCTCCGTCGTAGTCCTCGCATCGCCACGACCAGGCGGCTGTTGGCGTCGATGACGACCTGCAGGTTGGTCGAGTACCGGTAGTTCTTGCTCGAAGCGGCGATGCTCCGGTCCAGGGTGGGCACCAGGGTGCCGTCGACGATGTAGACGGTGTCCTCGCGCGGCCGACGAGCCGACGAGATGGCCAGCAGCGGTGCCAGGTGATCGAGGATGCGGTCCGCCGCGGACTTCGGGACACCGCACAGCGGCGCAACCTGTCGCAACGTGAGATTCGTGCGCCAGTAAGTCACCACCAACAACACCCGGCCGTCCAGCGGTAACCGCCAGGGCCGACCACGCTGGACGTCACCGCCACGACGCCGCACCAAATCCACCAGCCTGGCGAACTGCACCTCGGTCAACCCGAGAACGGCTCGATCGACTTCGATTCTCGTGACCTGTGACGGCTTCGAGGTCGCCCGCCATGCCCGTAGCTGGGCCCGCCACCAGACCATCACCGACCCCGACCACGCTGCCGCTGCCACGGCCGCGGCAGCCCGCAAGAAGGCGGCCGATACGAAACCGGCACCCACGGATGCGACGGAGGTCGAGGAGCGGTCACCGGAGATCTACGGCCGGATCTTCGGCGTGATCGACGGCGGGCTGAGCACGGGTGAAGGGGCGGCTGATGAGCACCAAGAACGGCACGAACCAGGCCTGGACCAGTCGCGACGTCGATTCCGAACTGATCTATCTGGCCAAGGCGTTGAAGGCCCCGGCCCTGCGGAACGCCGCGGCACGGCTGGCAGAGCGGGCCCGCGACGAGGGCTGGAGCCACGAGGATTATCTCGCGGCCTGCCTGCAGCAGGAGGTCGCCGCCCGCGACTCCCACGACGCCGAGGGACGCGACCGGGCGGCCCGTTTCCCCCCGCGCACTGTTGGCGCCCCACGCATGTCACGGCCCCCGTCCGCCGTACTGCCGGGTGATAGCCGTGTGCCGATTCCCGCCGGCCGCACGCGCCCCGCCGGCGAACGGCGCCGGCTCCGCGAAGACACCCCACACACCCCGCGGGCGACGCCGCAGGGCGGCGCCCCGGCGCAGTACCGGCCCCACCCGCGGGCACGTCCCGCGCGCCACGGCCCCCAGGGCGGTCCGCAGCATCGTGGTCGCCAGCGCCGTGGTCCACAGCCTCGCGGCGCCCGGGACGGTGCCGGACAGCCACGGCCTGCGGGCCCCGTCCGGCGTCATGCGCACGGGAGGGCTCCGGCGGCAGGACTCCTCGCCCCCGGCATGCCCGTGCACGTCGTGCCCGGCCGGAAGCAGCCCGCCCCGGCCACCCCGGCCGAAGCCGGAGGCCGGCGGCGGCGTCGTCGCGGTGTCCTCGGCCGGTGAGCGGTGGCCGCCGCCTGCCCTACGGGGTGTCGTCGACCGGGCCGGAGCGGTCCCAGCCGGGGACCAGGTCGTCCCGGTGGACGTCCTCGCCGTGGACCTGCTCGCCGCAGGTCTCGCAGAGCGTGCGGGCGACCAGCTCGTGATCGTGGTGACGGATCAGGCCGGGCGGCGCGGTGACCGCCCAGCGGTCGCCCCAGCCGATGAGCTCGCGGGTGATGGCCCCCAGATCGCGCCCCGCCTCCGTCAGGTAGTAGCCGCTGTAGCGGGCGTCGTCCGGCAGCGGGCGCCGCTCCAGGACACCGCTTTCCACCAGCGCCTTCAGCCGCGCCGCCAGACGGTCCGTGGGAGCACCGGTGTTCCTGGCGATCTGGCGGAAGCGGTGGTTGCCGAGCATGACCTCACGGATCGCCGGCAGCGCCCACCGGTCACCGACGATCTGCAGGGCGGCGGCGAGCGAGCAGGGCCGTCCGGCCAGGTCCAGGGGGTCGATACGTGTGGTCACAGCCCCCAGTATCACCCGGGAGGGTTTGATTTCCAAATCACCCTGTGCTTGGCTTGCAGCATGTCGCTGCTTCGATTTTCAAAGCACCCTGGGACGGCTGCCGCAGTCGTCCTGGTCGCCGTCTTCATGACCAACCTGGACCTGCTGATCGTCAACGTCGCACTGCCCGCCATGGGCAGAACCTTCTCCCCCGGCGGCGACGGCACCGGCCTGGGCGCCCTGTCCTGGGTCCTCAACGCCTACGCCATCACCTTCGCCGCACTGCTGGTCGCGGCCGGACGGGCCGGCGACCGCATCGGCCAGCGGCCCGTCTTCCTCACCGGGATCGCCGTCTTCACCCTCGCCTCACTGGCCTGCGCCCTGGCCCCGAACCTGCCGCTGCTCATCGCCGCCCGGGTGGTGCAGGCCGCCGGAGCAGCCGCCCAGATCCCCACCTCCCTGGCCCTGCTGCTGGCCGCCGTACCCGCCGAGCGCCGCACCCAGGCCACCCGCAACTGGGCCGCGGTCGGCGGACTCGCCGCGGCCGCCGGACCCGTCGCCGGCGGCCTGCTGACCCAGGCCGACTGGCGATGGATCTTCGCCGTCAACCTGCCCATCGGCCTCGCCGCACTCATCGTCGGCCGCACCGCCCTGCCCCGGCCGGCCGCCCGCGAAAACGGACCCCTGCCCGACCCTGCCGGCGCCCTGCTCGCCGTCCTGTCCACCGCCACCCTCACCGCAGCCCTCGTCCAGGCGCCCGGCTGGGGCTGGACCAGCACTCCCACACTCCTGCTGCTGGCCGTCGCCGTGGCCGGCGGCGGCGCATTCGTGTACCGGTCCCTGCACCACCCCCGCCCGCTGTTCGAACTCGACCTGCTGCGCCTGCCCCGCTTCGGCGCCGCAGGCGCCGGCAGCCTCGTCTTCGGCACCGCCTTCGCGATCATGCTGCTGTCCAACGTGCTGTGGTGCCAGGACGTCTGGCACTGGAGCGCCCTGCACACCGGCCTCGCCCTGGCCCCCGGCCCCGCCCTCGTCCCCGTCGTCACCCTCCTGACCACCCGCGCCGCCCAACGCCACGGCCACGGCCCGCTCGTCGCCGCCGGCGGCCTGCTCTTCGCCGCCGGCATGGCCTGGCTCGCCCACACCGCGACCACCACCCCCGACTACACCCACGGACTGCTGCCCAGCCAGCTCCTCACCGGAGCAGGCACCGGCCTCGCCCTGGGCACCCTGGTCGCCGCCGGCGTCCACGCCGTCCCCGCCCACCGCGCCGCCACCGGAGCAGCCCTGGTCAACTCCGTCCGCCAGATCTCCGCCGCCCTCGGCGTCGCCGTCCTCGTCGCCATCACCGGCCCCCACATCAGCGCCACCTCCCACCACGACTTCCGCACCCTCTGGTACACCGCCGCCGCCCTCGGCCTGGCCACCACAGCCTTCGGTATCCACCTCACCCGCAAAACCACCCCCACCCCCGCCGCGCCCACCACATCCAAGGAACCCACCACACCCGAGGCGGACACACAGGCCCTGACCGACGCACCCTGAGCCACCGCACCCGGCACCCGGCACCCGGCACCCGGCACCCGAACGCCACAAAGCCACGAACTCGGAGCCCTCAGCGCGTCACAAGGCCAGGAGGGGTCAGAGGGGCGGGCCGGCCGGCGCAGGGTGCGGGGCCGGGCGGGCGGCAGCGGCCGGTGGTGCCTGTGTGCTAGGAACAAGCATGGCGTTGAAGATCGAGCGAACTGATGCACGTACGTGGCCTGATGAGCAGATGAAGGAGCTCTTCAGCGAGGGCTTTCCGCAGTTCATCACGGCTGACAGGCTGGTGAAGGACTACATAGGCAGGGTCGGCGAGTGGTTCGCCGACCTGAACCTCACTCTGATCGACGAGCACGAGGTGCCGGTCGCATCAGGTTGGGGGGTGCCGATCCACTGGGACGGCCTGCCCGAGACACTTCCCACCGGGTACACGCAAGCCCTGGTCCGTGCGGTCGAGGGCCGCGAGCAGGGAACAGAGCCCAACACTCTGGTGATCTGCGGGGCAATCGTCACCCCGGCACTCAAGGGACACGGGCTGGCGGGCGAAACCCTCAAGGCGCTGCGCCACACCGCGCACGACCGCGGCTGGCCGCAGGTCATCGCCCCGGTCCGCCCGACGATGAAGGCCCAGTACCCGTTGACACCGATCGAGACGTTCATGACGTGGCAGCGGGAGGACGGAACGGCGCTCGACCCCTGGATCAGAACCCACCAGCGCCTCGGCGCCCAGATCCTGTCGGCGGCCCCCGCCTCGCAGACGATGACCGGCACCGTGGCCGAGTGGGAGCACTGGACCGACATGGCCCTCCCCGCGTCGGGTGATTACGTCATCCCAGGCGGCCTGAGCCTGCTCAGGATCGACCGGGCCGCCGATGAAGGCGTATACCAGGAACCCAACATCTGGATGCGACACAGCTGAACGGCACACCGGTCTGAACGGGGAGCGCCGCACCGTCTGCCGCACGCCGTGTCACGAGCAGCGCCCAACACCGCCGATCCCGCAAGGTGTCACCGGGCACCTTGCGGGCACCCCCGCGAAACACTCCAGGTCAGCCCCACGCCGCCACGGCCAAGCTCACCAGTCTCCACCAGCCCTGACCGGCAGCCGCCCCGGCGGGTCGAGCCCGGCATGCCGGTCTTCACCGACCCGTCCCCGAGCCGCACCCCGAACACCTGCCGGCAGGGGCGTGAACCCGCTATGGGCGGCTGAGGGTTCGTGTGATCCCGGCGGCGATGGTAGTGGCGAGTACCCAGCCGACGGCGATCAGCAGGTAGGACAGCCACTGATAGAAGCCGGCGGGCGCGAAGGCACTCTGCTGACCGAAGTCGACGACCGGCAGCAGGAGATCCAGCGTGTAGACGGGAGCATTGAAACCTGGGCCTTTGCCGTGCTCGACCGGGGGCGGAGGATGCGTTCCAAACGCAACCCAGCCCACAAGGAGCAGGGCCAGGAGCCAGCCGCCGGCACGCGCGGGACGGAAGCCGTAGCCCACAGCGGCATCCTGGAGATGACCCCACAGCCTGGCGTACCAGGGCATTGCGGCCCGGCGCCGGCGCTGCTTCGCGAGTTGGACGGTGCGGGCTTCGGCGTCATCACCGACGCGGCGGTAGGAGGCCGCGAGCTGTTCATAGCTGTGAGGGACGAAACCGTCTGCATCGCGCTGCAGCAAAGCAAGCCGGTCAGCGGCGGGAAGGCGTGGAGCAAGCGCCTCGTACATCAGTCCCTCCAGACGTACCGTGGCCGGCCAGACCTGCGGCTCCGCCTCGATGACTTTGAAGGCGGCGTAGTGCATTCTGACGTCGCCGCGGACGGGGTGAGCACCCCGCAGCGTCAGCTGTACGGCCTCACAGCTGCTGATACCCAGGGCGACGCCGCCCGGATTGCTCAGCCTGGCCTCGATGAAGGAGACCCAGCCTGCGACCTTGGCGCCCGTAAGCCTGACCCGGCCCTCGGCCGTGAGGCCACCGCCGTTGAGGACGGTGCCGACGGTGAGCCGCGCCGCGTCGAGCGCATCACCGTTCGTGCTTTGCACCTGGGCGTCCTCCAGATTGACAGCCCCCTCGACATGGGCCGTGCCCAGCCGGATCCCGCCCAGCGCCACGAGGCCGGGCGCCCATACATCAGCGCCCACCGAGGCATGATCGAGCTGGAGCGCCCACCCGTCCCCCGACCCGAGACGTGCGCCGTCCAGGAAGATCCCGCCGGAGATCCCGGCGTTGCTCAGCCGCACGCTCCCCGCTACCCGGCAGTCCGTGAGCCGCAGCGCACCCTCGACACGCAGGGACGTGGCCGCCAGGGCGGGAAGGCAGGACCCGCTGATGTCGAGCTGGCGGGTCTGCGCCCCGTCCAGCTCCAGGCAGTGCTGGAAGCGGCACGAGGCCACACGGACCGGATGGCGTATCTCTGCGTGCCGCAGGTCGAGGACGCCGGTGATCACGGCCCCGGCGATACGCAGAGCGGGCGCCTCACCGGATTCGGACGAACCCCCCAGCACGAGGGCCCGGATGACCTCAGCCCGCACCATCCGTTCCGCGTCCTGAACCGTCGCAGGGTCCTCACGCCCGTCTGGGCGAACGTCGACCGTCACACCACGCGGGAACGCCCGCCAGATACGACGTTCCAAAGACGTCAGGCCTGTGATGTCCATCCGCAGGACCCTACCCATGACGTCACCACGGCACAGCCGGGACCGCTCTCCTGATCCCACAACCGCTCGTCGAAGTCAGTGCCCCTAAAGCCTCTCGGCGTTGGCCGCTTCGATCACTCCTCGGCGCGCCCGGCCGCAGCCGGCTACTCACGTCCACCGCCAGGACAAGCCGGCCGTCGGCGGCCTTGGGCTGGGGCGACGCGGCCAGAGTCTGCCGCGACCGCCCGGCGCCGAGGCGGCCACGATCCAGGACGTCGTACAACGCGCCCTGCCCGCGGCGGCGGCCAGCACGGCAACTGGCGATAGCGTGCCGGCATGACGGCTGAGGGTGCGGCGGCGGACGGCGAGGCGCTGGCGGGCGGCATGGCCAACGCAGGCGCGGTCTTCCGCAGGGGTGCAATGGTGCAACGCCCGGCGCCGCGCAACGCCTATGCCCTCCACGCCTACCTTCGCGCCCTGAAGAAGCACGGCTTCGACGCGGCCCCGACCCCAGCCGGCCTGACCGCGGACGGCCATGAGCGGCTGACCTTCATCCCCGGCGACGTCGCACTGCCTCCGTTCCCGCCCTGGGCGCTGTCGGAAACCGCCCTCAAATCTGTGGGAAGCCTCATCGAACAGGCCACCAAGACCTGCCGGGCCTTCGTCGCCGCCCGCGTGGCCGACGGTGACCCCGTCTACCTCCAGACACTGACCGAACTAGGTGAATGGCAACGCTGGGACAGGATGCAAGCCTGGCTCGCCGCACACCACGACACGTTCACAGCAGCCCTGCTGAACTGACCCACCACACGTCACGACACCGACGAACGAACCGGCCCGGGACGCGTCCCGCCGTTCCGTCCCACAGCCCCTGGTCTGCAGCTCTCTGAAGCGAATTGGTGATGCCAGAAGAATCACGGCGCGATGTTCCGAAGAGCGAGAGCAACTCCGCCCGCCGCCTCGGTACTGTGGCGTCGCATGACCGACACCGAGATCGAGATCACCGCAGACCTGGTGCGCGACCTGCTGCAGGAACAACATCCTGACCTCGCAGGGCTGGCCATCCGTGAGGTGGCGGGCGGCTGGGGCAACCAAATGTGGCGCCTCGGGGACGAGTTGGCCGTGCGCATGCAGCGCATGGACCCCACCCCGGAACTCCAGCTCAAGGAGCGGCGGTGGCTACCCGTGCTGGCCCCGCGCCTGCCGCTCCCGGTGCCGACCCCGGTGCGGTTCGGCGAACCGTCCGAGCGCTTCCCCAAGCACTGGACCGTGATGACGTGGGTTCCCGGCGAGCCGCTGGACCACGCCTCGATCAGCCGCGGCACCCACGCGGCCGACACGCTGGCGGGCTTCCTCCGGGCGCTCCATGTGGAGGCGCCCGCCGAGGCGCCGATCAGCTCGGACTTCGGCGCTCACCCCAAGAAGTGCATGGACGGCTTCGACCACTTCTTCCACGCCGTCGTCCCCGACGACCTCGCCGACGATGTCCGGGCCGTCTGGGACGACGCTGTCGCGGCGCCCGAGTGAGAGGGCCCGCCGGTGTGGGTGCACGGCGACCTCCATCCCGCGAACGTCGTCGTCTCGGACGGAACGCTCTCGGGCATCGTCGACTTCGGTGCCCTGTTCGCCGGCGATCCGGCGTGGGACCTCGCCGCCGCATGGGTGCTGCTACCCGCGGGCACGGCCTCACGGTTCTTCGACATGTACGCGCATGCGGACGAGGCGGCGATCCGGCGCGCCCGCGGGCTGGCCGCCATGAAGAGCCTCTTCCTGATGCTCATGGGGCAGAACGGAGATCGGGGCCTTCCCGGCGGCAAGCCGAACTGGGGACCCGCAGGCCGGTCGGCACTTGATCGTGTCCTGAAGGGCGTTTGACGGACACCTGGTGCGCGAAGGCACAAGACTGCTGGGAGCCCGACAAGATCGGCACCTACCGACGGTGCGTGCGAGCCGCGCTTGCCGCCCCGAAGACGTGACGTCTCCTGAAACAAGCGGGACGGTGCGACCTGGGACGCTGTTCTCACGCAGATGAGGACGGCGGCGTACCACCGCTTCGCCATCGCCCGGTGTCCGTCGGCAGACCCGGACACGGCGCGCCACGAGCTGGATGACATGCGCGACAGGTTCAACAGCGCTGCCGGCGACACCGATTTTCCTCCGACAAGCTCTCGCTGGTGCGATACGACTGGGCCCTGTACCGCGAGCACCAGCATCTGCCGGACCCGCGGGCGACGCGGGCGCTGACCGGCCCTGTGTGGCGGTCGCTGCGCAACTCGCACATCTGGTAGGGCTTGGTCAGGCCCGTATGGGGGTGGGTACGTCTTGGTGGCGGGTTGGGCAGGCGGCCGGTCCAGGGGGCGCGGAGTGTCTGCAGTTCCCGGACGGCCTGGTAGAGGCTCAGACCTGCACCGCGTCTTTTGGGTCTCGTGCCAGTCGTTGCAGGGTGCAGAAGCAGAAGGCGTGGGCGGCGGAGACGAGGGTGACGTGGTGGTGCCAGCCGTTCCAGGTGCGGACCTCAAGTGGGCCAGTTCCAGGGCCTGTTTCATCTCGCGGTTGTCGTGCTCGATGCGGCAGCGCAGCTTGGCGAGGCGGACCAGCGTGGCCGGCGGCATGCCGGAGGGCAGGCTGGAGAGCCAGAACTGCACGGGTTCGGGTTCGCCGGCAGGCCATTCGGCCGGCAGCCAGCGTTCGGGCAGCTCCGGACCGTCGCTGGCTGCGCGGATGCCGCGTCCGGCCGGCTGGATCCGCAGGACAACGAACCTTGAAGCATGCGCTTGAAACCGCTCTGGCCGTTGCCCGGCCGGGATCCCTCTCGCCAGGACACCGGTCGGGCGGCCAGCCCCCCGCCCCGATGACCAGGCTTTTCGTGGTCTGGGCAGGCTCGGGGTACTGCATCTTCGCCAAGGTCGCCCGCAGTGACTTGACTGCTCTGTCGCAGGTGAGCAATTACGAATACTTCCGGTGATCCCGTCACGGCACATGCCGATCCGGTTCCCGGTTTCACCTGGCGGGCGAGGTAGGGGCACAGGCCGGGGCTGCAGCTCATGGTGTCGACCAGCTCACCCGGTGCGGTCACCGGTCGCTGACTCGCCCGATGTGGCTTGGATGGGTCCCAGGACGTTGGCCAGAACTGAGATGGCGCTACGTCCAGTGGACGGCCACGCTGTCACGTCGAGGGGAACGGCCTCAATCGCGGCCGTACACGAACTGCCGGGGGCCGGAGGAACGATGGGGAGCCCGGCCAGCCGCCAGCGAGGGGAATGCTCGTGAACAGACGCAAGCGCATTGTTGTGGGCGTGCTCTCGGCTGCTCTTATCAGCGGCAGCACGCTCCTCGCCCAGCCGGCGTCGGCAGGTGCCGACTGTGCCAACGGCAACCATTGTGTCTACTACTACGACGTCGGCGCCGACAGGTTCTCGTTCTTCGACAGTGACACCAACTTCACCGACGACTACTTCCCCAACGGCGCGGTGGTGAACGACAACATCGAGGCCGCCAGCAACTCCAGCACCGGTGGATTCGAGAGCCACTACTACTACGACATCAACAACGGCGGCGGCCTGGTCTTCTGCGTGAACCCCGGGCACACCGTGTACCGCAGCCAGCTCAGCACCGACAACGTATACGGCAACCACGTCGGTCAGATGGACGAGGCCAGCTCACTGAGGCTGCGTCCCACCACAACGATCCATTGCTTCTGATCCGCATGCGACGTGATCGGTTCGGGGGCCGCGAAGCGTCGCAGCGACGCGGCCTCCGGACCGCTGGGCTCCTGCTGGTGATGGGACTGGCCGTTGGCAGTGTGGTTGCCTTCAGCGCATGGAGCAGCGACCCGGGCATCAGCCCGCAGCCGCGCCCGGTCTCGCTCGACGCGCTGCACCGGCTACCACCCATCAACGCGGTCGTCCACTCCTGGGATCCGGCAGGCGCACGCATCACCCTGGCCGAACAGCGACTGACCGCGGCATGCATGACTAGGCACGGGTTCAGCTACCGGCCTGCCGCGCCGGGCACGGAGGCCGACGTGGAGTGGCCGACCCTCTTCGGGCAGGAGTCACTCGCACCTCACCGTGCCCGTACCCGCGACGGATCCGAACCCTCGACGGGCCGGAGCGCGGCCTACGGCCGGGCCCTTCTCGGCGACCCCGACAAACAGGTCACCGCTCACGGCGAGCGGCTCTCTGTGAGCGCCCCGGCCGAAGGCTGTCTTGCCGAAGCCGAGCAGCGCATGCTGGGCAACGAGCGGGTGCGGTGGATGCAACTGCAGATCCTGCTGCAGGAAGGACAAGAGGACGCGTTCGAGATGGTCACGCGTGACCGCCTGTTCCGCGCCGCGAACGCCCGCTGGATTGCCTGCATGCACCGCGCGGGTTTCGACGTCGCGTCCCCGTCCGAGTTGGCGGCCCACCCGCAGCCCGGGAAGGACGCGGACAGTGGCCGGCTGACCGACCTACGATGCAAGGAGGCGGACGACTACCTGACCGTCGCCTACACCCGGCTCGCCGTGTGCGAGCGCCGGTGGCTGACCCAGCACCCAGACGTGCTCAGGGACCGTACGGCACTCCTGCGCCAGCAGGATGCGGCCGCCCGAACGGTCATCGGCTCCGGGACCGGTCGTGGCAACTCCGCCAGCAGGCCGACCGGAACCACCGACCACTACCGGTAGTTCCTCAATTCCGCGGCGCGAGTGACGGTTCGATCGCCACGCCCTTCGACGAATCGCAACCGGGACTCCCCAAACGCTTGTATCCGGTGGACGAGGAAGAGCTGCATGCCGGAGCGTGCCGCACAGTGGCACGTCATCTTCGCCGTGCCGGACGATCAGCACGTCACCCGCGTCCTGTACGCACGCGAAGGAACCCTCCCCGTGGCGTGGACCGATCAGTGATCGCACAACCGGCGAAGAATCCGCTCGACCGACGCGGCAGCACGGCTGGGTTGAGCAGGTGATCGGCATGGTGCTGTGCCTGCTCGCCTCGTGGTCACGGCAGGCAAGCAGGTCAACGAGTTCGTCGATGGCACCCTTGAGTGCGCGGTACCAGACCGTCTCCTCCGTGTCGTCCGTGTCGTCCGTGTCGTCCGGAGCGACCGGAGCGACCGGAGCGACCGGAGCGACCGGAGCGACCGGTGTGAGCGCTACACCGAGCAGGGGGTCAGTGTCCACCTGGCGTCTGACCAGGTGAACGTCGGCCTGCTTGCCGGCAGCGCCGGCGTTCTGCTCACGCTGCACACCCTCAGCGCTCCCCGCCCCACTGACCTGGGTGGGAGACGTGCCTCCTCGTGAACCACCGGTGTCACGAACACGTATGCAGGACGGTCTATGTCTGTGCGGGCTATCCGCAGACTCCGCTGTGCGCGATCGAGCACATCAGGTGATCCTCTCGTCGGAACGCGGGGCCATGCCACGTGATGGCTGTCGAACAGAGGCGCGTATGGTGACGGATCGATGCAATAGGGAAGGGAATCTTGATGCGGACGGTGGACCTCGGTAGCCAGGGACTGCGCGTGCCGGTGCAGGGACTGGGTGCGATGGGGATGAGCGTGGACTACGGCGCCGGGGATGAGCGGGAGTCCGTGCTCACGCTCAACCGCGCGGTGGACCTGGGCGTCACGTTCATCGACACGGCGGAGTCCTATGGCCCCTTCGAGAACGAGAGGCTGATCGCCCGCGCGCTGGGACACCGCCGGGACGAGGTCATCCTGGCGACGAAGTTCGGCGTCGACTTCGCTGACGACGGCACGCCCGGTCCGCTGGACGGCCGGCCGGAGCACATTCGCCGGGCCGTGGAGCGTTCGCTGCGCCACCTGGGCACGGAAGTGATCGACCTCTACTTCATGCACAGGGTCGATCCCGGGACGCCCATCGAGGACACCATCGGCGCGATGGCAGAACTGATCGCTGCGGGCAAGGTCCGCTACATCGGCCTCTCTGAGGTGTCCTCCGAGACCATCCGCCGGGCCCATGCCGTCCACCCCCTCACCGCGGTCCAGTCGGAGATGTCGCTGTTCAGCCAGGACCTGCTGGACAACGGCCGCAAGGCCACGATGGACGAACTGGGCATCGGCCTGGTCGCCTCCTCACCCATGGGCCGCGGCTTCCTGAGCGGAGCCATCCGCAGCATCGACGACCTGGCCCCGGACGACGCGCGGCGCGGACTGCCCCGCTTCTCGCCGGAGAACATCGCCGCCAACCTCGTCCTGGTCGAGCGCGTACGGGAGATCGCCGGCGCACGCGGTGCGACGCCGGGACAGGTCGCACTCGCCTGGGTCAACGCACAGGGCGCCGTCGCCATCCCCGGCACGAAGAGGCGAAAGTACCTCGAGGAGAACGCCGCAGCCGCCGAACTCGTCCTGACCCAGGACGAACGCTCCGCACTCGGCGCCGCCGTCCCAGCCCGAGAGGTCAGCGGCGCGCGCTACACCGCGCAGGCGCTGGCGTCGACCAACCGATGACCACGCGCACTCGCGTGAGGGGGCGATGCTCCCCGCCTGCCGGTCCGGCACTCGAGGTCTGCCTTCCAGCAGCTTCGGTCCCGGCGCGGGCAGCAACGGCTCGATGAGCGACCACAGTTCATCCGACACGATCCACGGCCTCGACTGACGTTTCCCCCATCACGCCGAGATCATCACACCGAGGCCAAGCGGAGGTCCCCAGCCCAGCTCTCACAACGGACCCGACCCGTTGGGAATGTGACCTCCAGAGCGACGCGCCCGGTGATCGGTGGGTGTTCCTCCCGCACCTCTAAAACGTCCTCCCCGACGTGGTCCGCGAACGGCATCTCCTCACCGACCGCCCCCACCGTGACGCGCCCCGAGCCGCCCATGTCGTAGCCGGCGTCCGGCTCCGACGCCGCAACGATCAGACACCGATCCGATCGGGTCGTGAGGTGGATGGCGGCACCCCGGTCAGCTATCAGCCGCACGTCAGCGGGCCCGCGGGGGGCACCACTGCCGTACAGGTGCCACGAGCCGACGACCTCCGCGAGCCGACGACCCACCAAGCTCTGCGCGCTCACCCCAGCACCGTGAAGCGGACACTCGTTCGACCCATCAGGCTCCATCGGCCGACAGTACCGCCGACCGATCTCCCAGGTCACAGCGTTATAAGGGACAAGCCATAGGCGTGGTTAAGTCGCGTTGTCCTTCTTGATGGTCAGGACTAGCGTGGTGAGTGGCAATAAACGTCATATGCCGTGGGGCTAGGACGCCACGCAGGGGAAAACAGCCCCGAGGCTCCGCGACGGTCACCCTTGGCTGAACGCATTGCATGAGCTGCCACGTGGGTGGATCTGACGCATTTCAGCGCCGGAGGGCGCAAGAGGTTGATGTGCTTCCCACGCGACACAAGTCAGCGACCATCAAAGGGCAAAAGGTCTTCTACCGAGAAGCAGGCCCCAGCGACGCGCCGGTCGTGCTGCTCCTCCACGGATTCCCGAGCAGCTCACACATGTTCCGTCATCTCGTCCCCGCACTGGCCGATGACTATCATGTGATCGCCACCGACCACATCGGATACGGCCACTCGGCTATGCCCAAGGTGGACGAGTTCGACTACACCTTCGACAACCTGGCAGGGGTCACCGCCGGGCTGCTGGATCATCTGGGCATTCAACGCTTCGCCATCTACGTGCACGACTACGGAGCGCCGATCGGCTGGCGCCTGGCCCTCGACCCTTCCTTCGACGTCAGCGCGATCATCTCGCAGAGCGGGAACGCGTACATGGAGGGTTTCGCCAAGCCCTTCTGGGACGATCTGTTCGCGTACGCCACCGATCCCAGCCGTGACACAGAGCCGGGTGCGCGGGCCAAGTTCAGTCCCAGCACGACGCGTTGGCAGTACGAGAACGGCGCGTCCGACACCAGCCTCGTCAGCCCTGACACCTGGATGTTCGATCAGCTCCTGCTGGAACGGCCCGGCAACGACGAGGTCCAGCTCGCCCTGTTCCGTGACTACCCCACGAACATCGAGGGCTACCCGAAGCTGCAGGAGTACTTCCGCACCAGTCAGGTGCCTCTGCTCGCGGTCTGGGGCGAGCGGGACGAGATCTTCGGGCCGGACGGCGCGCGAGCGTTCTCGCGCGACCTGCCCGAGGCCGAAGTCCACCTGCTGCCCGCCGGCCACTTCGCCCTCGAGACGCACCTGGACGCCGTCAGCGGATACATCCACGGATTCCTCGGACGCGTCCTCACATGAGAGATGGCCAGACCCGCCCGCGCCGACTGTTCGTGAGAGGGCGCGGCAGTTGAAGACATGCGCTTCCCGATGCGGCGGGCGGGAAGCGCGTCCCAGGGAGGCGGCGCGGTGGCCAGACTGACAGCGATGAACGTCGGGATGCCGCAAGACGTGCCCTGGCATGGCAAGACCGTGTACACCGGCGTTTACAAGCAGACGGTGGCCGGGCCGCGGATGGTGCGCCGGCTGAACATCGACGGAGACGGCCAGGGAGATCTTGGCGGGCACGGCGGTGAGCAGCGCGCGGTGCTGGTCTACCAGCTCGATTCCTATCGGTTCTGGGCGAAGGAACTGGGGCGCGACGACCTGACGCCGGGCCAGTTCGGCGAGAACTTCACCGTTGAGGGCCTGCCCGACGACGAGGTCTGCATCGGCGACCGCTACCGCATCGGCGCCGCCCTGTTCGAGGTCACGCAACCCCGGGTCACCTGCTACCGCGTGGGGCTGCGCTTGGGCGAGCCGCGGATGGCGGCCCTGCTCGTGGCTCACCACCGCCCCGGCTTCTATCTGCGCGTCATCGAGGAGGGCGAGGTCGAGGCCGGGCAGGAGATCGTCAAGGAGTCCTCCGGACCGGAGGCCATGACCGTCGAGGAACTCGACCGCGTGCTCTACCTGCCCGGCCACACCCGCGAACAAGTCGAGAGGGCCCTGCGCATCCCCGCGCTCAGCCCCGGCTGGCAGGGTTCCATGAAGACCCTCCTGGAGCAGGACGACAACCGGACCTCCGGGAGTTCCTCCGGCAGCGCCGGGCTCACCGCCGCAGCCAACGCTCCACCGCCTGCCTGGCCCGGCTTCCGTCCCCTGACCGTCACTCACATCCAGCCCGAGAGCCGCAGCGTCTTCTCCTTGTGTCTGGCCGCCGCCGACGGCTCCGCGCTCCCGGCCGCGCTGCCCGGCCAGTTCATCACTGTCAAGGTCTGGCCCGAAGGAGGCACTCCGCCCCTCATCCGCAGCTACTCGCTGTCCGGCGCGCCGGGTACCGGCACGTACCGGATCAGTGTGAAGGTCGAACCCCACGGCGCCGCCAGCAACGAGCTGCGAGCCCACATCCGTGCCGGCGACCGTGTGGAGGCCGCAGCGCCCCGCGGCACCTTCTGCCTGGCTGAGGGAGCCAACCCGGTCGTGCTGCTCTCCGCCGGGGTCGGCGCGACCCCGGTCCTGGCCATGCTGCACACCCTCGCCCGCGCCCGCTCCACCCGGCAGGTGTGGTGGCTGCATGGAGCCCGCAACGGCAGCGAGCACCCCTTCGCCCAGGAAACCCGAGACCTGATAGCGGCACTGCCCGACGCACGGTCGGCCGTCTATTACAGCAGACCCACCAGCGCCGACCGGCTGGGCGTCGATTACGCCGCAGCCGGACACCTGTCAGCCGAGCTCGTCCGCGAGCTGGGCCTGCCGACCGACGCGGACGCGTACCTGTGCGGGCCGGCCACCTTCATGGACACCGTCACCGCCGAACTCGTGGACTACGGCCTTTCCGCCTCCCGCGTCCACACCGAGATCTTCGGCTCAGGCGCTGCCATCACCCCCGGTATCAAGGGCGCGGCATCGGCACCGGCGCCGCACCAGCCCCCAGGTCCTGCGGGCGTCGGCCCGCAGGTGTCCTTCGCTCGCAGCGGCCTCAACGTCCCCTGGAACGATGCCCAGGAATCGTTGCTCGAACTCGCCGAGGCCTGCGACGTACCGGTCCAGTGGTCCTGTCGCACCGGCGTCTGCCACACCTGCGAACTGGCTCTCATGTCCGGGTCGGTCGTCTACTCGCCCGACCCTGTCGAGCCCCCGGGCGAGGGCAACATCCTGATCTGCTGCTCCAAACCCGCCGGAGAAGTCGTACTGGACCTGTGAGTCGCGCCGTTGCAGGCAACAGCGCTGCGACGCCAGCAACTCGGCTTGTCCGTGGGAAATCATGCGCCGATGTCGAAATGGGAATGCTTCCTCGTTCGCGAACAGCCCAATGTGGTTGAGTAGTTGGCGGAGACAGTCCGGCAGCGGCGGAAGGTGTACTGCGACACGCGGGGTCAGGCACCGAGAGCGGGAACAACCACGGCATCTATGTAAGAGGGGAGAAATGACTGCGTGGGCGGCAACTGGTCGATGACGCTGCGGACTGCGAAGGCGCCGATCAACATGTGAAGCAGGTAGCCCTGCGCAGGGTTGTCCGGCAAGATTTCTCCGCGCTCGGTGGCGCGTCCCAGTATCTCTCGCAGTTCCTCGATCTCCGGCTCGATGATCAGCTCACGGAGGGCGCGCAGGAGATCGGGGTTCTCATGCACCACCGTGGCCAGACCTCGCAGAAGCGCGTAGTTCTGGTCTATGCGGACGTCATCCTCGCGCGTCACCACCGCGTAGAAGTCGCCTCTGAGAGAACCAGTGTTGATACCGCTAGCGGCCGGCTCCTGTTGCCGGATCGCCCCGGCGACAAGCTCGGCCTTGCCGCCCCACTGGCGGTAAAGCGTTGCTTTGCTGGACCGGGTTCGGGCCGCCACGGCGTCCATCGTCAGCGCGTCGTATCCGACCTCCCGAAGCAGGTCGAGCACGGACATATACAGCTCGGCCTCGCGCTCAGACGTGATCCGAGTGCGACGCGCCGATGCGGCTTCCGCCACCCCCACTCCCCCCTCTACGGCTCCATAGGAGTCCCCGGACGAAACGAAACTGTTTCGTACACTCTTCGTGCTACCCGTTACCGGCCGCCCCACCTGACCGGCTCCGACTGCAGTTGGCGAGGCCTCGACGGATTCGTCAAGGCGAAGCCCGGGACGGCCCTCCTGCTAGAGATTCGTGCCGGTGTCGCCACCGTCAGTCGAAGAGTCTCGCCGCTTCCTCTCAGCTGAAGCAGAGAGGCCCTTGTGCTCGTCCAGCAGTTCAAGTAGCGCGGCGTCGGCCTTCTGTTTGTCCTCTTTCGTCAGTTCAAGAGGTGCGTTGCTGTAGACGGCGTACCGGTCGGGATCCATGATGTTGGCGGCCCTCAAGGTGAACGTCAGAAGGGTGCGCCACCCCTTGCGGTGGCCGAACCTCGCCTGAATCTGGACCTTGTAGTCACGAGGCTCCGGATCGAATCCGGAAAATGGTGCCTCGAACTCGATGATGAGCTGCTGCGCTTCCCTGCCAGCCACGGCAAATCCGGCTGGCAGCTTCGCCTCGTCCTCAGGACCAGGTTGGAGACGGGACGGTGACGACACCCACAGGAGTGGCAGGTGGGAGGCGGGCTCATCGGGGAAAGTCAACCTGAGATCCTGGACGACTATCGGCTTGGCACCGGTGTTGTGAAGGACGAGCGGAAGCCTCAGACGAGCCAGGGAGCAGTGGACAATCGCAGCGAAGGAATGAGGCTCCCACGACTTCAGGCACCCTTGCCTGGCGTTGATCCACCAGAAGGATGCGACAGTGAAGATCAACGCGCAAACCGACACGACGCCGGCGCCGGGAATCGACGGAGACGCATCCTGAACCGCATTGGCAATCAGCGGTAGCACAAATTCAGTGTGCCAGCCCCAGACTCCACATGCTAACTCGGCGACACAGGGCTCCTGAGCTTGAGAGGCACAGCCTACGGGTGTGGATCACCAGGACCCTTCACCCGTAGCAATGAGGTGCGTGAGCCAGGCGTCCAAGTCAATGTGCCCGGACTCAGCTCCCCTAGGTACCACAGCCTCCGCGTCTTGGAGGAACAACCTGATTTCACGTGCCGGGGCCTTGAACAAGGCCGCGCCGTCTGGCGGATTGAGGAGGATGTACAAATCACTGGCGCCATGCTCCTCGGCGGGCCATACGCGTACGTCTCCCTCACCGGCCGGACCCTCCAGACCATCGGCGAGAAGGTCTCGCCCAATAATCCATTGCACCGTCTCGTCACTGCCGGTGGCGAATGAGGCGCGGACAGCATAGGGATCGCTGGGTTCGTACTGCAGGCTCATGCTCGTGCACAAGGACATTTCATGCGAGATGACGAGCTGTACAGGTAGCCCCCGGATCACGGTTCGCAACGACTTCATTGCTCTCAATCCTGGAGCCGAGTCGCGCGGTGAGAGCCACTGAATCTTCCGCCGCCGGAACGAGCGAGGCCGGGACATGGAAGCGGTACTGCGACGGCAGGTGCGGGATGCCGCAGACATCAGTTGCCGGACGAAGGCGACCTTCGCGTCAGCGGCCGACGCTGTCGCACGCAGTACTTCTGGCACCAAGAAGGGCTCTGCCGGACGCCTCCAGGGAGGAGCGAGGGTGACAGGCATGCGCTTCGCAAGGTTACTCACAGGTTTTCCCTTCAGCTCAGAGCGTTCTGCCGACTCAGCCGGCACTCAGGTCGCTGACGCGATTCGATTCACGGGTCAGGAAGATGCATCCCGCACGGCGGCCGACCTGCTCTGCGTCAGTAGACGCACAAGAGGTGCCGGTGCGCTGACACTCGAGGTTCCAAACGCGGTACGGAACCACTCATCAGTAATACCATACACTGTATGGAACGGTGAAGAGCCTGCCAGAAAGGGCAAGACTCGCCTGATCGCTCATGGTGCCGCCGCAGGACCCAGGCCTCGTGCAGGGCGATGCAGGGCGACGCCCCGCATGCCGAACCACCTCACCCCGAACGAGACCAGCCCATGGCCCGAGGGCTGCGTCGCGAAGTATCCGGGCCCGCCCCGCAGGCAGCGGCAAGTCGAGAACTCGGCCTGCGGCCGAAGCCGTCGCTACCGCTGAGAGCTACAACAAAGTGACGGTGAGAGCCCACGACCAACCGAGGTCAGCTCCCAGATTTCTTCGACCGCAGCCGTCGGGGGAGGCATCTTCCTGCTCGGTGACGCGGCCGATCTGCCTGTTCAGGTGCGGTTTCGCGTCGACGACAAGGCTGGGCGATGAGCCCATGGGCATCGGCCGTCAGTTCAGTCAGCGCCAGTGTGTGCTGAGCGCGGACCACCTTGGTACGCAGATATCAGAACTTGTGGGCCGTGGTGCGGCGCCGACGACCAGCACGTCGTATGCCCGCGTGGGGGGGACCTTGTGTAGAGGTTCGTTCAGCTGACGCCGTGCGCGCCGGTCATCATCGCGGCGAGGTCGTCGGGGCGGATGAAGGACGGCGGCACGGGCGGGCCCCAGCTGTACAGGGCACTGGCGCCCTCCCATGTCTCGGGGGTCCACAGTTGATCGTCCACGATGCAGTCCATGTCGGAGTAGTACTCGGAGAAGTTGCCAGCCGGGTCCTTGAGGTACCAGAAGAAGTTCGCTCCCAGGCGATGGCGGCCCAAGCCCCACACATGGCGCTCGGGGTGGCCTTCGAGCATCCGGGTGGCGCCGCGCCCGACCTCGTCCACGTCGTCCACCTGCCACGAGGTGTGGTGGAGGAAGGAGACGGGGGCCTTTTGTACGAGGACGTTGTGGTGATCGGTGGAGCAGCGCAGGAAGGCCGCACCCGGCACCAGGTCGCTGACCTTGAAGCCGAGCCCTTCGGTGAAGAAGCGTTGGGAAGCCTCCTGGTCGGTGGAGCCCAGGACGACGTGTCCGAGGCGGCGGACGCGTACCGGCCCGTCACGCAGCACGCCGGGGGCACACACACCTGCCCGCTCGACCCGCCCGGGGCCGTTGTACGGCACCGCGGCGGCCGGGGATTGCACGACGCGCGGCTGCACCTCGACGGTCACCGTAACCGCGGTGCCCGGGTCAACCGCACGCAGGCGGTGGGAGTCCCGGACGAACGGCCTCTCCAGCCGGTTCAGTGCGGAGGCGATCCGGCTCAGGTCGTCGGGGTCGTCGGCGCTGAGCGTGAGCTCCTCCAGGCGGCGCCGTACCGCGTGAACGATCTTGAGCTGCTCGCCGCCGTCGGCAGTGGCGAAACGGTCTTCGCCGAGGTCTGTCAGCCCGAAATCAGCGTAGTAGGCGGAGGTGGCGGCTACGTTGGGAACGCCGATCGTGATGTGTGCCACGCGGTGCAGGGCCATGGCAGTCTCCTAAAAATGCTTCAGCGTGCGGTGATGTACTTAGGCCGTGCGTCAGGCGCTCTGCGGGCCTTCGGGGTAACCAGGGCCGGCAATCAGCGGATTGCGCAGCTCACCGATGCCTTCAATCCAGCTGCGCAGTTCCTCGCCGGGGGCCAGGAAGCGGCGCGGATTCCGGGCTCCGCCCACACCGTCCGGTGTGCCGGTGAAGATCAGGTCCCCAGGCAGCAGCGGGCAGATCGCGGAGATCCAGGCGATCTGCTGGGACACCGAGAAGATCATCTGGGAGGTGCGCGAGTCCTGCATGGTCTCGCCGTCCACCGCGCAGCCGAGCGCGAGATCGTCGGGGGCGTCGAACTCGTCCGGGGTGACCAGTACCGGCCCGGTCGGGCTGAAGCCGGGGAACGACTTGCCCAGCGAGAACTGGGGCGCCGGCCCCTGCAACTGGATGCCGCGCTCCGACAAGTCCTGGCCGAGCGTGAGCCCGGCCACGTGCTGCCACGCGTCCGAGGCGGCGATCCGGTACGCCTCGCGACCGATCACCGCTACCAGTTCGACCTCCCAGTCCACCAGGTCACTCGGCAGCGCAATCGTGTCGTAAGGCCCGGTCAGAGACGTGGGGTACTTGGTGAAGACAGCGGGACGCTCCGGTACGGCGACCGCCGACTCCGTCACGTGGTCGGCGTAGTTCAAGGCGACGGCGAAGACCTGGCGCGGGCGCGGAACCGGTGCGCCCAGCCGCCGCCCTTCGAAGGGCATCCGCTCGGGGCCGGTCGCGACCGCGGACCGGGCCCAGTCGCGGAACTCGGTCCAGCGCTCGAAGGCTGCCTGCGGGTCCGAGGAGAACAGCCCGTCACTGGCCTTCTCCACGTCCACCACACCGTCGTCGAAGACGAGCACCAGGCGGCCGTTCAGATTGGCTGTGCGCACGGCACAACACCTCCATGAGATAGAAAAAAAGGGGTGATCAGCCGGGCAGCCGGTATCGCTCTGCCCGGAATTGTGGGTCGTGTGGCCGGCCAAGGTCCCGCGGAGTCAGGGCTCGGCGCAGCGCCAAGACAGGCCCAACCGCGATTCCCGCAGCCCGGAATCTGACAGACGTCCCGGACTGAGCCGGACATCGCACACCAAGGTCGTCCCAGCCACGGTGCTCAGTGACGGGCCTGGACAAGCTGCGGGACAGGGCACTCGTCCTCGCACTCCCAGCGGCCGGCCTGCGCCACGGTCCGGCCCACTGCCTCCTGGCCGTGAGATGGGGCCACATCGGTACGCGGACCGCCGGCCGGACACCGACTGGTATCGCAACGCGGCCATCATCCGAACACCTACAGCGCCCGGGGCCGCGACCTGCGCCCTGCCTGTGACGACGTGTGAGGTCAGGCGACGGGGCGTTGGAGCCGCTGCTTGAGCGACTTGCCGCGTGCCTCCATCGTGGCCTCCAGCTGGGCCTTCTTGTGCTCCCGACGCGCCTTGGCGGCCTCACGCTCCGCAGCCGACTCCGCGTCGCGGACCGCCTTGACCTCGGCTTGCACCCGCTCGGCCGGCCTGCGCTCCAGCACCGCGCCGAATCGCATCGCGAACACGTCGATCGCCGCGGTGTCGCGCTCGGCGACCTCAGCAACCAGCACCGTGCTGCCCGCGCTGACTTCGTCGGCCACCAGCGCCACCAAGCCTGAACCCTCCGTCGCCCGCCGCCAGTCGGCACCGCCGCCCACCAGGGCGCCGGTGCCCCAGCCCAGCACGACGCCGAGCGGTCCACCCAGCAGGCCCACCACCGAACCGACCAGCCCGCCGACCAGCGTGGCCTCCCCCGCCCTGGTGTCCACGCCTTCCGGAATCCGCACCGTCGCGTCCTCCCCGCGCTCGACGAGCATCGCACCCCGGACCTTCACAGTCGGGCCGTCCAGCCGCTGCAGCTCACTGAGCGCCTGGTAGGCGGAGGCCTGTTCGGTGAAGCGGAAGACGACGATGTTCTCTGTCTTGCCCATTGCCACTCCTCAACTGCTCATAGGTCCTGTACTCGAACTGCTCATAGGTCCTGTACTCGGCGGGAGCCCCACCTGTGAGACATTGTGTATCGGAAAGCTTCTATGAGTCAAGTCGTCTCATAGATGTCCGGGTGGCGTCGCCACGGCCCCGCGCCGCCGCAGAGGCTTGGAAGCAGGCGTCGGCCGAGCCAGACGTGAGGTGGACCCCCGTCGCACCGGGGCGGCCCCAAAAGCTCCCGGGCTCGGGCCTTGGGGCGTTCATCCGCGCCGCGCTCGCCCAACGCCAGGGGGGCCGGGCCAAGTCCGCGGCCACCGGCCACCAGCCACCAGCCACCAGCCACCAGCCACCAGCCACCAGCCACAGCATCTCGTTCCCGGCCACCGTCTGACCAGATCCGACGGCAGTGGGCGCTCTGGATACTCGAGCCGGTGTTGCCCTCGTCGTCGAAGAATCCCGCCGCTTGGTCTCGCCCTTGGCGGTAAGGCCCTTCTCCTGCCCCTCCAACAGCTCCAGGAGTGCTGCGTCTGCCTGTTCGGGGCCGCGTGTTCTTGCTGCGTCGTTGCCGGTGGCCAGGGCCGACCGCGCAGCTCCGTTCGCTCCTGACGGTGTTCGTGGCCGACGACGGCTGGGTGGCGGGAGTGGCCATCATGGCGTCGATCGGCACCGCCATACCGGCCGTGCCGCCGTCAACATGCCAGGTTCGCTTTTCCTGCCCGGTCGGCCCTCTCCGGGCGTTGGGTCGGCAAGGTTGCCGTCAGGGCTGGTACGGCGGCGAGGACCCACCCATCGCGGCCGCCGGGAGGCCCAGGTCGAGCAACGACCCGACCGCGATGGGTGCTCTCAGCAGGGAGACACTCACTTGTCACTCATGACGACGACGCGGGGCCGGAACCCTGGCCCGACGAGTCCATGGCGAACATTGCTCCGGAGCGGTCTTCGCCCGTCTGCTCGGCCTGTGGCTGGAGTTGTCTCGAGACGTTGGGCTCGGCCGTCAGTTCTGTCAGCGGCAGTGTGTGCTGAGTACGGACCACCTTGGCACGGAGGTAGCGAACGTTGTGAGCCGTGGTGAAGACGCCCGTGGGAACGTGCTGGGTCACCGTAAGGCCCAAGGTGCGCAGCTGGGCTGCCTTGTCCGGGTTGTTGGAAAGCAGGTCCAGCTCGCAGATACCGAGAGCTGTAAGCATCTGCGCGGCAGCGGTGTAGTCGCGGGCGTCCTCGGGCAGGCCGAGGGCCGCGTTGGCCTCGTAGGTGTCGAGGCCCTGGTCCTGGAGGGTGTAGGCATCGAGTTTGTTGTAGAGGCCGATGCCGCGGCCCTCCTGGCGGAGGTAGAGCAGGACGCCGCCGCGGTCCGCGATGCCCTCGACCGCCTCGCGCAGTTGCGGGCCGCAGTCGCAGCGGGCCGAGCCGAAGACCTCTCCGGTCAGACACTCGGAGTGCAGGCGCACCAGCGGGGGCCGGCCGGCGTGCGGTTCGCCGAGAATTACGGCCACATGTTCCTTGCCGTCGGCGAGGCCGTGGAAGGTGGCGAGGTCGGCGGTGACCGCATAGCCGTCTCCGAATCGGAGCGGGACCGTCACGCGGGTACGAACAGTTGCTGCCGACAGGCTGGTCGCATTGCTGCTGTCGTCGGGTGGGGTGGCGTTGCGTGAGTCGCGCATGTCGTCTGCTTCTCCGGGGCGGCGGTTGCGGGTGTTGTTCGCACGATGGGCGGACGCCGACGCCAGGACGCCATGGCGGTACGTCGATCACGACGAGGCGCCGTCATTTCGGCCTCTTCTGCGCAACCCTGCTCTTCGCGGGGACGCCCAGGCCGCACGCCTCGAGAGGGCACGGCCAGCACGCCCACGCGCTCGGTCGACTCGTCAGGGAACGAGGATGAGGCGGATCGGATCGCCGATCTTGTTCTCCAGGCGGTGGATCGCCTTGGGAGCGTCGGCCAGGGAGATGTGGTCCGTAATGGACGGGGCCAGGTCGAGACGGCCGCTGCCGGCGAGCCGGATCAGCTCGTAGACGTGATCGAACGAGGATCCGTAGTGTCCGTACACCTTCTTGTTCTTCAGGTTGAAGGTCATCTTCTCCGAGATCGTCAGCGGCTCCATGGTGATACCCACCAGGACGAGCGCACCGTGGTCACCGAGGAGGGGCGACGCCTGCTCCCGGACCCGGGGAACACCGGCGAAGTCGAAGGCGTAGTCCAGGCCCAGGCCGTCGGTGGCCCGCAGCACGGCTTCGGTGAAACCGGGGTCGGACGGGTCGAGCGCGATATCGGCGCCGAACGCGAGGGCTCGCGCACGCGCACTGGGCAGCGGGTCGACGGCGATGATCGGCGTGGCACCCATCGTGCGGGCCAGCCGGACGGCATGGGCACCCACCCCGCCGACTCCCCAGATGCCCACGGACTGGGCGGAACGCACCTGCACAGTCTCGACCAGGGCCGCGTATGAGGTGGAAACGGCGTCCGGGATGATCGCCGCCTGGTCGAAGGGAAGTGTGTCGGGGATGGGAACGACGGTGTCCTCACGAGCGATCGTGTACTGGGACCAGCCACCGTCGTAGTCGACGCCGCGACCGCGGAACGACGTGCACGTGCCGCCCCTGACGCAGGTGGCGCATTCACGGCAGGGCTGCCCCGCCTGCAGGGCGACCCGCGTGCCGACGGCCAGCTTGCGCTTGAGGCCGGGGCCCACGGAATGGATGACACCGGAGATCTCGTGCCCGAGGGTGAGCACGTTGGAGTTCAAGTGCAGCGGCGAGATGCTTCCGTCGATGAGGTGGAGGTCGGAGAGGCATACGCCCGCAGCCTTCACTTCGATCAGTACTTCGCCCGGTCCGGGCTCGGGAACCGGGATCTCCTCCATGACGAACTTCTTCGTGTCCAGGTGGACGCGTCCTGCCAGCATGGTGTCCATCGCTTTGGCCTTCTCGGGTAGTGGTTGCTGATTAGGAGTGCTGCAGCGGTCCGTGGGGCCACAGAGCGGTGAGGTGCGCGGCAAGGGGCTCAGGGATGAGGGCATCAGCCGGTAAGAGGCCGGGCACGTCTGCCCCAGTGCGGGGTCGGCCGAACGGCACACCAGCGTGTCGGCCGACCCCGGCGGTACCTTTTGCCGCCGGCGTCACCGCTCGGCGGTCATGGGGCAGCCTGTGCGACCCGGTTCTGCGCAAGGACAGCGCGCTGGAACAGGGCATGGGCTCGGGCTGTCTGACGGAATGCGAGGTTCTGCAGGGCCAGTTGGAGCCCCCGCTCGGCATCTGACCCCACGGTGAGCCAGAAGTCGGCCGCGTGGTCGGCGTAAGCCTCCGGGTGACGCAGCACCAGTTCGTCGTAACCCGCTGCCGCGCGCTCGCGCCACTGATGTGCCTCGTGGACGCGGCCGCCTGCGTGCAGCGCGGCCGCCAGGTGGCCGACGTACTCGGGGTCGTCGCTGGTGTGCGCAAGGGGGCGCAGGAGGGCGACGGCAGCCGATGGGTCTCCGCGCAGCAGCTCGACCTCCGCCAGGTGGCCCAGTGCCGACGCGTAGTCGGGCACCCGGCGCCGTGCGGCCTCGTAGCACGAGCTGGCCGCATCGAGATCGCCCTCGCGGTGCCACATCACACCGCGCCGGAAGTCCAGCTGGGCGAGTGGAAACGGCGAGGTTCCCCGATAGTGGCGCCGCGCCTCGTCAAACAGGTTGTCCGCCTCGGCAACCTCCCCGCGTTCCGCCTGGAGTACGGCAAGCGCGCCACATGTCGTGAAGCTGCTCTGCCGCTCTGACGCTTTGCGGATCAGGGCCATGGCATCCGCGTAACAGCCGAGGGCCTGCAGGACGACAGCTCGTTCCGCGTCCAGTGTGGCCTCGTCCACGCCGCTCCGGCCCGCCGCTCCGAGGTCGGCAACGGCCTCGGCGAAGCGGTGCAGGGTCGCCCGCGTCCTGGCGCGGGCGAGCAGGGCCGTGCCGTCCTCGGGTGCGGCGCGAACCAGCCCCTCAGCGAGTTCCGCGGCCTGCTCGTAGTCGGCTACGCGGCCCAGGATCTGGCCTCGGAGGTTGAGGAGGTCGATCAGGGCCGCCCCTTGCGCCACCGCCAACGGAGCCCCAGGCGTCTTCCCGGTACCCGCACGGCTGAGCCGTACGGCCAGGCCGTCGATCTGCCCGTGCAGATTCGCTACTGCGATGGTGCCGTTCGTCGTGACCGGCTCACGTTCCTCGAGAGACGCGCGGGTCATGCCGCCTCCCCGGGGGGAGGCATCAGCGCGGCCAGGCGGGCCCCCAGGTCCGGAGGGGTCGCGTTGGGAGCGTTCAGGTAGGGGAAGCTGCGGGTGGCCGGCTGAGTCGGCTGGTCTACGCCGTCACTGATGCGCTCGCCGTCGATGCCGCCCACCAGCAGCGTGTAGAGGGTGTCCACGATGTCGTCGTTGAGCGACCGGCCACCGCAGGTCATGTGCGGGCCGCCGACGAGCAGGGCGGTCTCGATCTCGAAACAGCCGTCCTCGGAAAAGGGCTTGGACAGGTCGACGACGAGGAAGTCCGCCAGCAGCAGTTCGGTCAGCGGGTGAGCACCCTGCTCGTCCAGCGGCCACGCGGTCGCGCCGTCCAGGCCGTCGTAGAACGCCAGGTTCGCGTTGAGCCGTGCGCGGTAGGTGCTCGCATAGTCGGGCCGCACGCTGAAGGCGTCCTCCTCGTTGAAGAGGTCGCGGATCTCCAGATCGCTGTTGACATGGTCGAACTTCTTGGGCGACATGACCACGTTCTTGATCTCCGGCCGGCCCATGCGCTCCAGCCGGACCGGGCGTCCACCACCGGAGGTCAGGGTCTCGCCGACGACCGCCACCAGCGAGCCGGCGGCCGGGCCCAGCACCGAGGCGTCGATTTCGAGCACGATGCTCAGCGCGTTAAGGCCCTCCAGAACGTTGCTGGCATCAGACCTGAAGGCCAGCTTCCCCGTCGCCTCGGTGACCATCACGCCCACGAAGTCGATGAAGAACGGGTCGAGCCGCGACCCGGCGAAGATCTTCAGCCCCTCGGCCTCGGTGGGCACCTCGTTGCCGACCTGGAAGGAGACCTTCCGGCCGCCGGGCGCCTGGCACGTCCCCGCCTGCACCAGGGTGCCCGTGCCGCCAACCTTCTGGGGAGCGTCGAAGGTGAAGTCGAAGACGTACTCGTCCTCGCCGACATTGAACGCCGCAGCGGCGCCCTCGCTCACGGACGTGATCGGCCGGACGCGGAAACGGTGGGTGATCACGTCGGAGAACAGGGCCGTAGGGGCCGAGGCCGGGAGCACGTTGAGGACGAGCACCAGGTTCCCCGGCCGCTCCGGGCTCGGGAAGGCGTACACGTCGCAGATGTCGGACGCGGGGTCGGCGATGGCACGCGGCCCGGAGAAGTGGTCAGCCATGGGAAACGCTCCTTTTCGCGTTACTTGTGAGAGATGTCAGGTGTCGAGGTCGGCGATCCAGCGCAGCGCCGACAGTCCGGGCATGAAGCAGTACTCGCCACCCCGGTTGACGACGAACGGCGGCAGTCCCTTGAAGCGGCGGCGGATCGGTTTGCGCGGGACGGTGAACCCGCCGTCGTCGTTCATGCCGATCAGCGGGTCCTTTTCCGCGGGCGCCCCGATGAACTTGCCGTCGTTCACCCACTGCCGCTGGACGAACTCGAACTGCCGGTCCAGGTGCGCTCCGACAAAGGCGAACATGATGCCGCGGTCGGCGCCGTCGTCCTCCAGCACCCCCTTGGGCAGCGGCGGACCGTAGGTCGTACCGCGCCTGATCATGCGGTGCAGACGCACCTCGCCGGTGACGACCGCGTCCCGCGGGTTCATGCGCCGGGCGTGGGCGCCCACGGGGCACTTGAGACCCTCCGGGTCGTCGCCGTACATGAACTCGTTGTTCCGCTTGGGATCGGCACCGAGTTCCGGATCGTCCTTGTCCGGCGTCAGCGCCAGCGGGGCGCCACTGGGCCAGCGGCCGACGAGCTTGGCCGCCAGCAACTCCTCGTCGGCGGTGTCGGTGGCGCGCTCGTGGAGGTACTTGCGGAAGTCGGCGACTCGCGTGTGCAGCTTGCGGAAGGCCACGTACGTTCCGTTGCGACCGAGCACCTCGGGCTGCGGAACGGGTGCGACGCCGTGGGTCTCGTCCGTGTATCCGGTGATGAACTCGCCTGCCCTGAGCGGCTCTTCGTACGGATTGGTACCGGGGATGCCCGTGCACTCGATCGCCGGCTGACCAATGCCGTCCCGGAACCCGAACGGTTCCTTCTCGTCCGGTCCGACGTGCACGTCCTGCTGCCAGATGGCGACGACGCCGGGCAGATCGCGCAGGGCGTCGCGGATGAGGAGGAGGACCGTCTCCAGGCGGGCGGCATCCGGGGCGAGCCCGCCCAGGATGAGGTGCACGTCCTTCGAACCGAGCGGGCCCTCCCAGTTCTCCGGCGCGCTTTCCCCGACGTCCCCGATGTACTCCGCCCGCGCGGCCATGCCCTCCCGGAACTCCTCCGGGAAGGTGGCCAGCGACTCCTCGGGCACCCCGAGGGCCGTCAGGCCCTGGAAGCTGAGTGCCACCGCGAGCGAGACCTGGCGCTCGGGGTCGAACGCGGCGACCGAGTCGAGGGCGGGGGTGAGCCGCCGGAGCAGCTCGCGCCCCTGCCGCCGGTCGTCGATGCGCAGGGCGAGGTAGGCGCCCGCGTAGGGCGTCGGCCGTGGCTCCAGAGCGGCGGCCTGGATGTCGTCGAGCTCCAGGGCGTTGCCCTTCTCGATGCTCATGATGCCTTCCAGAACTGTCTTGCGTGGACGGAGTCGTCACGCGGGTCGTGAAGGGGGGCGGGGATGCCGCCCCGTCCCGGAGGGGGCGGGGTTGGTGTCCCCTCCGGGGTGTGGTGGGTCAGCTGGCGGCCTGGGCGAGCAGCGGCTTGAGGGCCGGGTGCTGGAGAGCCTCCTCGGCGGCGGGGTCGTCCAGGACCTCCTGGAAAGCGGCGTTGATCCGCTCAGCCTTGGTGATCTCCGACATCGTCAGGGAGCTGACCGGGTTCCAGTAGGCGGTGGCCTTCTGCTGCCCGTCCTGCAGGATCCACCTCATGCCGGCCATGTTCGCGATGATGTGCTCATCGAAGCCCTCGCGCGTCTTGTCGCCCGTGAGCGACTCAAGGCCGCCGGACTTCTCGATCCACGGGGCGATCTTGGTGTCCCACTCGGTGGTGTGCTGCATCCAGTCCACGAAGTGCTCGAAACCGACGGTCAGGAACGCGTCGTCGATGTAGGGCTCCCACTCGGTCTCGAAGGTGGTGGCCCACAGCAGCTCCGTGCCGTTGTTGAAGATCACGTGGCGGGTGTCACGCAGTCCGGTCTTGATGGTGGCCGCCATGGGGGCCTGCTTCAGGGCCTCGACCATCCGCTGACAGGCCGCCGCGCACTCCTGCTCGTGCCCCGGCTTGATGTGGAAATACGTGGCCATCTCGGAAACAACACCGTCGGTGGCGCCCTTACCCGCCTTCTTCGTGACCGTAGCGTTCATGGTTTCCTCCATTAGAGACCTTGTGCGCGCATGCAATGGCATCGACGACATCTATGGACAGTTACGGGATCCGACTTCGCGACCCCTGTGTGAGACAGATTGACTCACAGAGAACCTATGAGTCAACTTGTCTCAGAGGGATCTGCGTCACACTGATTCAATCCATAGGCGCAGTGATCGGATCGGTGGCACCCACACCGGGCCGCGGGCCGAACGGCTCACGCCGACAGGTCCGGCCGACGGCTACCGAGGCGGCGAACCCCGGAGATGACAGGACCTCGCATCTCTTCACGAGTGCGAGGGAATGCCACCTTGATCAGCCCCGACCCGACTGGGGACATCCAGCCACGCCGGGGACTCGACGACGCTACGACCAGCCCCGCATGGCGGCGTCCACGACGGCGTCCACGGTGTCACGACCCAGGCGGTTCCCGGCGAGAAAGCGCTCGAAGAACAGGGGACCCGCGGTAGCCATGGCAAAGGTCTCGGGGGTGACGTCGGACCTGAGCTGGCCGCGCGCCACGGCCGCGGCAACAGCGGGACGCAGGGCATCTGCGATCTGGTTCAGCAGCGACTCCCGGAGGCGGCGCATGCCTTCGTCATGGCGTGAGCCACCCAGGATCGCAGCAAGGACAGCACCGGCCTGCTCGTCGTCCCACCGCTCGGCAAGCACGCCCAGACGGTGAACCAGCTCCGCTCGCGGATCGTCGCCCGTAGCGGCCCGAAGCTCCTCAGGCATCGGAGGCAGAGGCGGCATGCCGGCCTCCAGCGCGGCCAGGCGGAGGTCGAGCAGGCCGGGCCAGTGCCGATAGACGGTGGCCCGGCCGACGCCGGCACGGGTGGCAACCGCTTGATGCGTCACGGCCTCCAGCCCACCCTCCGTGAGCAACGCGGTGGCCGCCGAGACCATCGCGTCACGGCTGCGCAACAGACGCGGATCGGTTCTGTCTTCCACCTCTCCATTCCCTTCTGTGAGACAAAGCGACTTGCAGCCTAGTATGGGGCATTTTGTCTCAGAAGTTAAGGCGGGTGCCTGGAGAACCTGCACGACTCCCCCGGGGCCGCCCCGTCAAAGGTACCCGGACACTTCCTCCCCATGATCCTTCGTGCACGGCAGCCGTCGCAGCAAGTGAGTGCAGCGCAGCACGCGCCCTCCCAGACAGACCCGTTCGTTGGTCACATGTGGACGACAGGTGCGGCGTCCTCGTCCTGCTGCGGCACGCCGCGGCGGTAGAGCAGGGCGGTCACGACCAGGCCGATGAGGAAGAAGCCTGCCGACCACCAGTAGGCGGTGGAGTAGCCCTCGAGGCCGGCCTGGGCCAGGACGGCGGGGTCCTTGGGATCGCGGTCTGAGAGGTATTCGGTGACGGCGTCGGAGGCCATCGTGCTGAGCAGGGCGACGCCGATGGACCCGCCGACCTGCTGCACGGTGTTGACGGCGGCGGACGCGGCTCCCGCGTCGGCGGCGGCCACGCCCGAGGTGGCCAGGCTCATCGCGGGCGCGATGACCGCGCCAAGCCCGACGCCGACGAGCACCAGCTGGGGCATTACCTGCGTCACGTATCCGCTGTTCAGGTCCAGCGTGGTCATCCACATCATGCCGGCGGCCGCGATGGCCATGCCCAGCGGTACCACCGGCTTGGGGCCTATGCGCGGCACCAGGACGTTGGCGGCCACGGCGGAGGCGGACGACGATGCCACGATCATGGGCAGGAAGGCAAAGCCGGTCCTCAGTGCGCTGTAACCGAGGTTCTGCTGCAGGTAGTAGGTCAGGAACAGGAACACGCCGAACATGCCCGCGCCGCTGACGAAGAGGGCAGCGAAGGAGGCGCCGCGGTTGCGGTCCAGCAGGACCCGCAGGGGCAGCAGCGGATATGCCGCCTTGCTCTGCCGCCAGACGAAGAGGGTCACCAGGACGGTACCGGCCGCCAGCATGCCCCAGGTCGCCACCGAACCCCAGCCATGCGTCTCGGCGTTCGAGAAACCGTAGACCAGGCAGAACAGGCCGGCGGAGACCAGCAGAGTGCCGGGGATGTCGAGCTTCGAGGACGTGTTCCGCGGGGTGCGGTGCAGCAGGACTGCGCCACCGACGAACGCCACCACCGCGAAGACCACGTTGACGTACATGGTCCAGCGCCAGTCCAGGTACTCCGTCAGTACCCCGCCGAGGATCAGGCCGACGGCTCCGCCCGCACCGGCGACCGAGCCCGCGACGGTGAAGGCCTTCGCTCGCTCACGCGGCTCGGTGAAGGTGGTCATCAGAAGCGACAGCGCGGACGGGGCCAGCAAGGCAGCGAACCCGCCCTGGACCGCGCGCGCAGCGACGAGCATGCCGAAACCGTTCGCCGCGCCTCCCACCACGGAAGCGGCCGCGAAGCCGGCCAGACCCACCAGGAAGATCACCTTCTGCCCGACCAGATCCGCAATCCGGCCGCCGAGCAGCAGCAGGCTGCCGAAGGCCAGCGCGTAGGCGGTGACCACCCACTGCCGGTCGGCGTCCGAGAAGCCCAGGTCGCGCTGGGCGGACGGCAGGGCGATGTTCACGATGGTGCCGTCGAGCACACCCATCAGCATGGACAGGGAGATGACCAACAGGATCCACCAGCGGCGCTGGTGTGACGGGTCGACAGGCACATTCTCAGGTGTGGTCTCAGCGCCGCGAGCGGCGGCGATTGCGTTGTGTGACATGGGGACAGCCCTCCAGGCAGCGGACGGGGGTATGACGGCAGAGACAGGGACACAAACGGGCAGAGAGATCAGGTGCGGTTGTGGGACGACGTGACCGCCTCGGTGAAGAGGATCGTGACGCCCTCGTGGAGGCCGAGGCGGCCCACCGCGCCCAGGTTCTTGTGCCGGTACTCCTGCGGCGGACGGCCGCGCGGAACCGCGATCACGTTGTCGGCGAATACTGGGGTCGCGTCGGGGCGGGCTGCGCGTCGGGAGGGCCTCACGCGCCCTCTTCGGCGGCCAGATCGGGCACCAGGGCGTTGTCGCGCGCGTGGTCGAGGCCCCTGACCTGGAGGGTGCGGGGTGTCGACATGGCCGCGCGGGCTGAGCGACAGGCCGAAGTGGGACAAGACGGGGTCGGAGCGGACGCCATCTGTCCAGTCCGACTCCGACGAGCAGACCCACGCCCTTGTCCAGGAGCCTTCCGGCCGGACGGAGTCGGCGGCAGGTGCGGGCAGGAGGGTGCCGTTGAGCTCCTCCTGCCTGCCGCCAGGGCGCGGTCAGGAGTCGCTCAGATCAACGGCCATCCGCCTACCGCCAGCGGGTGTTACGGCGAAGTGCACGGTCTGAGCCCACCCGCGCCAACGGCGCATGTCTCACCGATTGTCGCGGCCTCGGTCGTCGCTGGACCGGTTGGAATCGTGGTCGCACCGCTTCGAGTCATGGTCACACCGAGGTCCCGGAGGGGGCGGGGTTGGTGTCCCCTCCGGGGTGTGGTGGGTCAGCTGGCGGCCTGGGCGAGCAGCGGCTTGAGGGCCGGGTGCTGGAGAGCCTCCTCGGCGGCGGGGTCGTCCAGGACCTCCTGGAAAGCGGCGTTGATCCGCTCAGCCTTGGTGATCTCCGACATCGTCAGGGAGCTGACCGGGTTCCAGTAGGCGGTGGCCTTCTGCTGCCCGTCCTGCAGGATCCACCTCATGCCGGCCATGTTCGCGATGATGTGCTCATCGAAGCCCTCGCGCGTCTTGTCGCCCGTGAGCGACTCAAGGCCGCCGGACTTCTCGATCCACGGGGCGATCTTGGTGTCCCACTCGGTGGTGTGCTGCATCCAGTCCACGAAGTGCTCGAAACCGACGGTCAGGAACGCGTCGTCGATGTAGGGCTCCCACTCGGTCTCGAAGGTGGTGGCCCACAGCAGCTCCGTGCCGTTGTTGAAGATCACGTGGCGGGTGTCACGCAGTCCGGTCTTGATGGTGGCCGCCATGGGGGCCTGCTTCAGGGCCTCGACCATCCGCTGACAGGCCGCCGCGCACTCCTGCTCGTGCCCCGGCTTGATGTGGAAATACGTGGCCATCTCGGAAACAACACCGTCGGTGGCGCCCTTACCCGCCTTCTTCGTGACCGTAGCGTTCATGGTTTCCTCCATTAGAGACCTTGTGCGCGCATGCAATGGCATCGACGACATCTATGGACAGTTACGGGATCCGACTTCGCGACCCCTATGTGAGACAGATTGACTCACAGAGAACCTATGAGTCAACTTGTCTCAGAGAGGCCTCCGTCACACGACTGGCCCTCCGTTCACATACGGCCGCGGCTCTGGCGTACACGAGTCGCCCTCGGTACACCGGCCGAGGGCGACATTGACAGGAAGGCCCAACGGCAGTCCAGGGCTCGCTGGCGAAGACGGTCAGACCGCCGTCCTTCTCGATCAGTTGGCTGATCAGTCGGCACACGCCCCGAGCGGGCGAGGACCCCACTCTTCGTCCACAACCCCGTCCCCGCCAACAGCCGCCCCAGCCCCGAGCTCCTTCTGGGAATTCGGGGCCTTCGCCTGCCCGGCAGACGGGCCGACCGACCGGCTCCTCCAAGGAACTCGCGGGCACCCTGGCAGGGTTGGCCGGGCGGACGCGGCTCGGCATGGGCCCGAAGCCAGTGGACGAGCCCAGCTGGGTCTGCCCGCGAGCAAACTGGTGTCACCACTGCGAGTAGTGCGGGGTGCACGCGCCGAAGCGTCGTGGCCTCCACAGAGCAGCGCACCCCGTTTCGCTCGACCAAGCAGGGCGGCCGCACCCCGGGCAGCGAGCGCACCAGCGCCCATCGACCCTCCGGGGAGCCTCTCCACTCGTAGCGGCGGGCGTCGAAGCCTCCTACGCTGACGTGCCGCCGCGAGTGCCTGCGCTGCTGCCACCTCTGGCACCAGTCGAACGGGCGATGCATCCATGCGGGGGCCCGGCGCCCAAGCGGCCCGGCACAGGGCGTAGCGGTCCTGGGCGAAGACCAGAGCGAGGCGGTCACGCTTGGTCTTGGACCAGGGCATCGCCCATCCGTCGACCCGCGGGCCGTAGCGGTTGGCGAACTCAGGCACGTCGATCCGTGCGGCCAGCCAACGCAGGGGCGGCGTCCACAAGGGTCTCCAGGGCCGCGCGTCGGCTTTCCCCTGCATGCTCCAGGCGCGGTTCAGGTCGCGCACCCCGCTGATCACGTGGGTGGAGTCGGTGCACTACTTACCTCCGGCGCCGACGAGCCCTGCCTGTCGGCAGTGCTCCAGGAGCCGGTGGCGCACTGCAACACCGTGACCAGCGAGGCGACATGCCCGGAGCCCCGCGCACGCCGAACGAGGCGGCAAACGGCTCGTCGGCGGAGAATTCCGCGAGACGGTCCCGCGCCCGTATCGGCCGACTGCCGTGCGAGTGGGCGGCCCGCGCCACCAGCACGGTCCGCTCCGGGATCTTGGCAACCCTTCCGGCTGCAACGACATCCGCACCACCCCGCTACCGCAGGACAGTTGGGGCGCCGGTGCTCAGAAGTACCGGCGCCCACGGCATGGCGCCTCTCACCTACCAGGCGGCAGTGCCCTCAGGCATAGGCGACGGCGTCATCGACGGGCACCCGCGGCAGCCGCGGGAACCACGGGTCGGCACCGGGGTGACCGATGTTGACCACCAGATGCGAGCGCCAGCTGGTACCCGCGAAGAACTCCTCGTCCACGCCGGCCCGGTCGAAGCCCGCCATGGGACCGGCCGCCAGCCCCGCCGCGCGCACCGCGAGCAAGAAGACCCCGGTCTGCAATGCCGAGTTGTAGGCCGCGAGGCTCTCGCGCTTCTCCGACTGGTCGGCGAACGCCGCTCGCAGCATCTCGCCGCGAGCCGGGAAGACGGTCGGCATCTGCTCGTGGAAGTCGACGTCGTAGGCCAAGACAGCCACGGCCGGCGCACTGAGCGTCTTGGCCCTGTTGCCCTCGTCGAGATGCGGGCCCAGTCGCTCCTTGCCCTCGGGAGTGCGCACGAAGAGCACGCGCAGAGGCTGGCCGTTGGCGGCGCTCGGCGACCAGCGGGCGAGTTCCCAGATCATGGCGAGTTCGTCGTCGGCAACGGCCACCTCGGCGAAGGTGTTCGCGGTCCGGGCCTCGGTGAACAGCACCTTTCGTCCGGCGTCGTCGAGGACATCGAGGGCCTGCGGTTCGCGGTTGGTCATGCTCATGATTTCTCTCTTACTTCGGTTGTGTGTGGTGCCGGGGCGGGTCGACCGCCCCCGCACCACCCCCGGGGGCCGGGTTTGCGGAGCCCGGCGGGGCCCAACGGCCCCGCGATGTCACAAGGGCCCTGTCCCCGGGCCGACGGCATGTGTTGTGTGCTGT